>DATJYW010000127.1:0-78376 GCA_035499435.1 Candidatus Acidiferrales bacterium
CTTTTTCTTCTATAACGAAGCCCTCAAGCAACTGCCCAACCTCCACGGCATCCACGCCTCGCTCGCCGACGTCTACCGCAAATCCGGGCATGCCGATTGGGCCTCAGCCGAAGACGCCAAAGAGCAGGCCCTGCCGGCGCCGGATTGTAACGCCCACGCCGCCGAATGCGAATTCGTTGCCGGCCACGACCTCAAGCTCCTCTCGCTGCCCCGCACCCCGCCACCCTCAGCCGAGGCTCTCTACTGGCAATCCAAAGCCGCCAACGAGCTCGCGCTTCAGGCCTTCTTCCGCCTCGGCCAGTTGCCGCCGTCCGTCGAGATGCATCGCCTGAAAGCGGAAATCGCGCGCGCCCAGAACCAGCAACTCGAGTCCGTCCAGGAGTGGCGCGCCGCCCTCGCCCTCTCGCCCGGCAATCCCCATCTCCAGCAGGAGCTGGCCGTCTCGCTCTTCATGGCCGGCGACTACAAGTCCGCGCTCGAAATCGCCCAGGCTCTCCTCAAAGCCGACCCGCGCTCCGCCGAATTCAACTTCATGGCAGGCGACAGCCTCCTGCGCCTCGAAGAACCCGAGAAAGCCGCTCCCTATCTCGAAGCCGCCCTCGCCGCCGACCCCAAGCTCGCCGCCGCACGCGCCTCGCTCGGCCTCGCGCTCAGCCGCATGGGAAAGTATGCGCTGGCCGTGCCCCTCCTGGAAAAGGCGCTCGAGCTCGATGACGATGGCAGCCTCCACTACCAGCTCGCCCGCGCCTACCAGGCCGCCGGCCAGTCCGAAAAGGCCCGCGCCGCCATGGCACAATACCAGGAGATCGTCAAAAAGAACCAGGAGCAGAAAGAAGAAGTCGCCCGCGAAGCCCAGATCGTCCCGCCCAAGCAATAATTGTCTTATCCGTGTCCATCCGTATCCATCCATGGCTCTTATTTGCTGTTGCTCTCCCCGCAGCATCTCCCACACCCCCTCCCATCCGTTTCCGCGAAGTGGCCGCGCAATCCGGCATCGCCTTCACCCTCGAAAACAGTCCCACCGATCGCAAGCACCTGATCGAAACCATGCCCGGCGGCATCGCCATCTTCGACTACGATGGCGACGGCCGTCCCGATATCTACTTCACCAACGGCGCCGCCATCCCCTCGCTCGAAAAATCTTCGCCCAAATACTGGAATCGCCTCTATCACAACGAAGGCAACCTGAAATTCCGCGACGTGACCGGGCAGGCAGGAGTCGCCGGAGCCGGATACTCCATGGGCGCCGCCGCCGCCGACTACGATAACGACGGCCGCCCCGACCTCTTCGTCGCCGGCGTCAACCGCAATACCCTCTATCACAACCTCGGCAACGGCAAATTCGAGGACGTCACCGAAAAGGCCGGCATCCGCAGCGGCGAGTGGGCCGTCGCCGCCGGATGGTTCGATTTCGACCGCGACGGCAAGCTCGACCTCTGGGTGGTCCACTACGCCAAATGGAGTACCGCCTACGACCGCTACTGCGGCGATACCTCCAAGGGCATCCGCATCTACTGCCACCCGAAATATTTCGAGGGCTTGGCCAGCACCCTCTACCGCAATCGCGGCGACGGCACCTTCGAAGACGTCACCGCGCGCGCCGGCATCGACCGCTACCCCGGCCGCGGCATGAGCGTCGCCTTCGCCGACTACGATCAGGACGGGCTCCCCGACGTCTTCGTCACCAACGACAACATGCCCAACTTCCTCTTCCACAACCTGGGTAACGGCAAGTTCGAGGAAGTCGCCCTGCTCAGCGGCACCGCGCTCCGCGACGACGGCAAGCCCGTCGCCAGCATGGGCGTCGAGTTCAAAGACTACGACAACGACGGCCTCCCCGACCTCTTCATCACCGCCCTCGCCGGCGAGACGTTTCCCGTCTTCCGCAACCAGGGCAAGGGAAACTTCGCCGACGCCACCTACTCCACCCGCGTCGGTTCCCTGGTCGTGAAGCACAGCGGCTGGAGCCTCGGTCTCTTCGACTTCAACAACGACGGATGGAAGGACCTGTTCACCGCCAATTCCCACGTCAACGACCGCGTCGAAGAGTTCGAGCCCGCCGTCTACCGCGAGAAGAACATGGTCCTCGTCAACAACGCCGGCAAATTCGAGGACGCCTCCGAAGCCGCCGGCCTCACCCTCATCAAAGCTCACCGCGGCGCCGCATTCGCCGACCTCAATGGCGACGGCCGCATCGACGCCGTCGTCTCCGCGCTTGGCGAGCCAGCCGAACTATGGGAAAACATCAGCCCCCAGCCTCAGCACTGGATCGTCCTGCGCCTCGTGGGCACGAAATCCAATCGCGACGGCATCGGCGCCCGCATCCGCATCGGCAATCAATACGCCGAAATGACCACCACCGCCGGCTACGCCTCCAGTGCCGATTGCGGCGTCCATTTCGGCCTCGGCAATCAGGACTTGATCAAACAGATCGAGATCCGCTGGCCCAGCGGCGTTGTCCAGCTCCTCCAAAACGTCAAATCCGACCAGGTGCTGACCGTCCCGGAGCCTTTGTAGGGTAGCCGTCCTCGCCTGCCCACGCGCCGCGGGCGCCCGGTCTCCTACTTCCCCTGCTCGGCTCGCGTGGCCCCAATTTCCTCCCAACCACGCGTACTGATGCTGCGGACAAATCCATGAACGCCATCTGTAGTCGCGGCCCTCTACCCCATTTGCACGATGGACCGTGCCCCCATCCGGTGCTATGTTCGCCTTGGAGCGGCTCAATGACACGCCCACTCGGCATTCTGTTGATGGCCACCGCTGCCGTTTGCGCGCAGTCCCTCGTCGAGCCCGGCCACATGGACGAAGTCCGCCAGGCCTTCGATCGCGCACCCGCCGCACAGTCCCTCCGCTGTCAAATCTCCCCCATCCGCCCGGCTCTCACCTACGGCTTCCGTTTTCAAACCGGCTACAGCCTGGCTCTGCCCCTCGCGCAGTTTGCCGGTCCCGGACACCAGCTCACAACCTATGTCCGTGTTGTCCCGGAGAACCATGAGCCCGTCTACCTGACCACGAACCGCCTCTTCCCCAATCTGCCCGCCTCCAAGGTCGACGCCGTTGCCGATGGCATGTTCGCCGTGGGTGAAGGCACATACGAAGTCGCGCTGCTGGCCGTTGACGATCAGCATCGCGCTTGTCGGAGCACCTGGCAGATTCAGGCCCGGCGCACCGCCACTGAGCGCGAACTGGCGCCCGTCATGCCGCCCGGTACCGTCGCCGACCAGGATTCCGTCGCCGCGCCCCCTGCGCCGCCCAAGCCTCCGGATATCGGCAGAATCACCATCCTGCTTCATGCCGCCCCCCTCGTACCGAACCGCCCCAAAATGCTCCCGGAAGACGTTGCACGGCTCACCGAGTCCGTTTCCTCGCTGATGCGACAGTGGCCGGCCAGATCCGTGCGGCTCATCGCCTTCAATCTTGCCCAGCGCTCCGTGCTCCTTCGCAAAGACCGCTTCGACCTCAACCAGATCGATGAGCTCACCTCCCGGCTCGAGCAATTGGAGCTGGGAACCGTCAATTACAGCGTCCTAAAGGGCCATGAAAGCCCTATTGCCCTTCTGAATGAGCTCCTCCAGCAGGAACTGCAAGACCCGCAGCCTGCCGGCGCGATCCTGCTCCTGGGTCCCAAAGCCCAGTCGCACAACGAAGACCTCTCCCGTTTCGCGGAAAAAGGGGCGAGTGAGCTTCCGATTTTCTACCTGCAGTTCCTCCCCCGCCAGGCCTTGATTCCCAGCACTCCCGGCCAGCCTACCGCCGATCCAGCGAGAAACCCCGCGATTCGCGGGCAATACCCGGACGACTCCAACATTCTGCTCTGGCCTGCCGTAACCAACGCTTCCGGGCCCAATGTCTCCATGCCGGACATCATCCAACGCCTGGTCGCGCGATTCAAGGGAGACACCATCCCCATCCGCACTCCGCGCGACCTCGCCGACGCCATTCACCGCATCGATCCGCGCATCGTCCGCAGTGCGCCGCTTGCCGGGAGCGCTGCGCCCGTAGTCGCGCCCTCGCTGCCGCCCGCGGCCGAGCCGTCCAAGCCTGAACCGCGTCTCCCCGAGGGTGCCGATCCCATCGACGTTCTCGGCGTCCTGCGTGACCGCGTTCTCGAGCACGGCCAGCGTGTCCCCAATCACACCTGCGTCGAGACCGTGGAGCGCAGCCGCTTCAATCACACCGGCCAGCCCCTCTCGTCCTGCGACGCGATTCTCGCCGGCCGCCGCCAGATGGGCGCCTCCGCCCGACAGCGCCTCGCCACCACAGACCGCCTCCGGCTCGACGTCGCCCTCTCCACCGAGCGCGAAATCTACTCCTGGGCCGGCGCCAACAAATTCGAGGACGGCGATATCGACGAGCTCATTCCCCAGGGCGCCATGGGCACCGGTCCCTTCGCCAGCTTCCTGCTCAGCGTCTTCGTCGGCCGCCCGCCCAGGTTCGTCTTCGAAGGCGAGACTGCCCTCGATGGCCGCTCGCTCTACGAGTATTCGTTCGTGGTCCCGAAGGAAGAAAGTCGTTTCCGCTTCAAAACCCGCGGCCAATGGATCATTACGGGATATAGCGGAAGCCTGCTGGTCGATCCCAAAACCAGCGATCTCGCCCGCCTCACCGTCCGCACCGAAGAGTTGCCGCCGGAGACCGAAACCTGCGAAGTCGACACCACGCTGGATTACAGCAAAGTCCAGTTGAGCACCGGAATGGTCTTTCTGCCGTCATCCACCAAACAGCACTTCATCGGCCGCGATGGCGAGGAGTCCGACAATGTCTACACCTTCTCCGCCTGCCGCGATTTCCAGGCCGAATCCATCATCCAGTTCGGCGACCGCTCCGGCGAGAATTCCGCGCAAAGGGATCGCGTCGTAGCTGCGCCCCACTGGCTATCCGGGTTGCCTGTTGTGATCGAAGTAACCGACGCCATCGACTCCGCCACCGCCGCCGCCGGCGACCGCATTCACGGCATCGTCGCCCAGCCCGTCCGCGACCCCGACGGCAACACGCTCGTGCCCCAGGGGACCGCCGTCACCGGCCGCCTGATGCGCGTCGAGGTGCGCTACCCTTCCCCGCGGGTGACCGTCGTGCTTCGCTGGGAAACGCTCGACCTCGGTGGCCGCGCTGTGCCCCTGCAACTTGCGCCCAACCGCGATGTCAAGCAGAAACCCGGCATTCAGTTCGGCGGAATCGCGGCCGTCGCCAACCTCAGGCGGCGCGGCGTCGAATTCGAGCTGCCCCTCCCCGGAGAGGAACGCTACGCCGTATATCACTTCCCCGGCACTCATTACGTCGTGGAGCGAGGATTGCGAACCGAATGGGTTACCGTCAAGCCTTGAGCTTCCTAATTGCCGCCGGCATGGCCTCCGCCGCAAACAGCGAATCCGACGACGTGCTGAAGCGCGCCGCCACGAAAATCGCTGCCAGTCTCGATTCCATTCAGAGCTACACCTGCGTGGAGACCATCCAGCGCGACTACTACCGCCCCCGCGCCGCCACCCTGCCGCGCGATTGTCCCGTCTTAATGAAGCAGCGCCAGCACCCGACCTTCGACATGACCCTGTTGCTGTGGGCCAGGGACCGCTTGCGTCTGGAAGTGGCCACATCCACACACGGCGAGATCAACTCCTGGCCCGGTGCCAGCCGTTTCTCCGATTCGGGCATCGATAAACTGGTGCGCGTGGGACCCATCGGCACCGGAGCTTTTGGCGCCCTCCTCAGCGTCATCTTTGTCAACGACGTCAGAATATTCGGGAGCGTGGGCGAAACCACACTGGACGGCCGCCGCTGCTTCGTCTACAATTTCGCCGTACCGGCGGCCGGCAGCCACTTCCGCATGCGTTCCCAGGACGACACCTCTTGGCTCGTCGTCGGCTACGAAGGCGTCGTCTACGTCGACGCACGGACCGCCGATCCTGTTCAGCTCACCGTGGTCACCAACGATCTGCCACTGGCGGCAGGCGCTTGCCAGACGGGCTCCACCCTGCATTTCAGCCGCGCCGCCATGGGCGGGCAGGATCTTCTTCTGCCTGCTCTGGCGAGCCAGCAATTCGTCGCCACAAACGGCAGTGAGACACGGAATACAACCACCTTCTCCAACTGCCGCCAGTATTTCAGTGAATCCACCATCACGTACTACGAAGCCTCCGACGGCGCAGCCTACGACAAGCCCGCCGCAAGCCAGCCGGCGCCCGACATCCCCGAGTGGCTGCCCTTCTCGATGGAGCTTCTCACGCCCCTCGACAGCGACACCACCGCCGCCGGCGACCGCTTCTTCGCCCGGCTGGTATCGCCATTGCGCAACGGCAAACGCCAGATCGCTCCCAAGGGCGCGCTCATCGAAGGCCGGGTATCACAGGTGGAGGTCGAGTTTCATTCGGCCAGCACCACCTTCGGATTGACTCCCGAATCGATCCAGATCCGGGGCAAGAAAGTCCCCTTTGCGGCCCGCATCGACCTTGCGCCGTGGATCATCGCTTTGGAGGAGAAAAAACGAAAAGGACTGCAATTCTACCTTCCTCCTCCCGGCGAGTACGCGCACTATTTTTCTCTGGCAGGCACCCACGCACTGCTCGCCAAGGGGTTCCTCTCTCAATGGCTCACCGCCGCCCCGCGCAATTCCCGCCAACCGTAACCCCCTACCCTGGCTCGGCGATACCAGCTTGGCTCCCCCGGCCTCGACCGCCTGGGCCATCACTCCTTCGGCCCGATCCCCAGTGTCTTCATCTTGCGATAGAGATTGCTCCGCTCCAACCCCAACAGCTCCGCCGTCCGCGTGACATTCCCGTTGGTCTCCTCCAGCTTCTTGAGAATGTACTCGCGCTCGGCCGCCTCCCGCACTTCCTGCAGGCTGCCGAACCGGTCCGTGCTCCGCTCCGATTGCCTCCGCGTCCCGCTCAACGGAATGTGCCGCGCGTCCACCCGCACCTGCGGATTCAGAATCACGATCCGCTCGATCAGGTTCTTCAGCTCCCGCACGTTCCCCGGCCAATGATACTCGCTCAGCACCCGGTACGCTTCCGGCGTCAGCTCCTTCGCCTTCCGCCCGTACGACATCGTGAACTCGCGCAGGAAGAAATCCGCCATCAGCGGAATGTCCTCCTTTCGATCGCGCAAGGGCGGCACGAAAAACGGAATCACGTTCAGCCGGTAAAAAAGGTCCTCGCGAAAATTCCCGCGCTCGATCTCCTCCTCCAGGTTCTTGTTCGTCGACGCGACCACCCGCACATCCACCTGCACCGACGCCGATGCGCCCACCGGCTCGAACCGCTGCTCCTCCAGCGCCCGCAGCACCTTGCTCTGCGTGCGCAGGCTCATGTCCCCCACTTCGTCCAGAAACAGCGTGCCCCCGTCGGCCTTCTGAAACTTGCCGGTCTTGTCTTCCTGCGCCCCCGCGAGACTCCCCTTGACGTGCCCGAACATCTCGCTCTCGATCATCTCCTCCGGAATCGCCGCGCAGTTCACCTCCACGAACGGCTGCCCCGAGCGCGGGCTCATGGCATGAATCGCGTGCGCTACCAGTTCCTTCCCCGTGCCGCTCTCGCCGTAGATCAGCACCCGCCCGTTGGTGCCCGCCATCAGGCTGAGCTGCTGCCGCAGCGCCTTCATTGGTACGCTCTCGCCGATGATCCGGTAGCGTGCACTCGTGTCCGCCTTCAGCCGCGTGTTCTCTATCTCCAGCGCCCGGTGCGCCAGCGCGTTCTTGGTCACCACCGTGACCTTGCCGATCGAGAGCGGCTTCTCCAGAAAATCGAACGCCCCCAGTTTGGTGGCCTTCACCGCCGCTTCGATGCTGCCGTGCCCGCTGATCACCACCACCTCCGGCCGCTCTGCGAACGGCATCTCCTGGATGCGCGCCAGCACCTCCATCCCGTCGATCCCCGGCAGCCAGATGTCCAGCAGCACCAGCTCGAAGCCCGCACCCGGCAGCGACGCCAGGCACGCTTCGCCGCTCTCAGCGGTCTCCACCTCGTAGCCTTCGTCCTCCAGCACCCCGCTCAGCGACTGTCGGATTCCAGGTTCGTCGTCCACCACCAGGATGCGGCGCGCTTTCATCCCTTTACCGCCGCGGACCGCGCCGGTTCCACCGCCTCGCTCTCCACCAGCGCCGGCAGTTCCACCGTGAACCGCGCTCCCACAGGCTGGTTGTCCTCCACCCGGATGTGGCCGCGATGCTCGCTCACGATATGGCTCACGATTGCCAGTCCCAGCCCGGTGCCGCGGTTCTTCGTGGAAAAGTACGGAAGAAACAGCTTCTCCTTCTCATCCGGGCTGACCCCGCAGCCGGAATCCGCCACCACCAGCTCCACCGTCTCCGCGGCCCCCGGCTGCGTGGCGACGTACAGCGATTTCACCAGCGAATCCTGCATCGCTTCGGCGGCGTTGTCCACCAGGTTCACCACCGCGCGTTGAAATTGTTCGCGGTCCAGGTTCACCGGCGGAAGGCCGGGCGCGAAACTGGTCCGAATCGTGATGCCGTCCAGGCGCCCTTCGAACACCCCCAGCGCCTCCCTCACCACCGCGTTGAGATCGCTGCGCACCAGTTGCGCCGACGGGAACCGCGCGAACCGGCTGAACTCGTCCACCAGCGTCTTCACCGATTCCACACTCTTGCTGATCGTCGCCGCGCACTCGCGGACAATCCGCGCCACCCCCGTCGGCAGCTCGACCTTATCGAGCTGCCGGCTCATGCGCTCCGCCGAAAGCGCGATCGGCGTCAACGGATTCTTGATCTCGTGAGCCACCCGCCGCGCCACCTCGTGCCATGCCGCCGCCTTCTGCGCGCGTAACAGCTCGCTGGTGTCTTCCAGCACCACCACGAAGCCTGACGTCAGCTTGCTTTCCAGCGCCGCCACCGTCACCGAAAGGTGCAGCATCCGGCTCTCCGTGCGCAGCTCCAGCGTGCGCGAAGCCGCGCCCGTGCGCCGCGCCCGCTTCATCAGGTACTTGATCTCCGCCGTATCGTCGCGCAAGAACAGGTCCTCCAGCCGCATCGCGCGCGCCACCTGCTCCGCCGGAAAGATCTTGGAAAGCGCCGGGTTCACCCGCTGGATCGACCCGTCCGCGCCGATCGACAACACGCCCGTCGGAATGCTCTCCAGGATCGCTTCCGTGAACCGGCTGCGCCGGTCCAGCTCCACCGCGCTGCTCTCCAGCGCCTCCGTCATCTGGTTGAATCCGTTCACCAGCAACGCCAGCTCATCCTCCGCGCGCACGTGGACCCGGTGTTTCAGGTTTCCCTGCCGCACTTCGCCGGCCGCCTCCAGAATGGCCGTAATCGGCACACTGATCCGGTTCGCCAGCAGCCGCGCCAGCCACGTAGCCACGAACAGCACGAACATGGTGATCAGCACCATCATCATCAGGTCCAGCGTCCGGATACTCTTGCGCTCGCCAAGGATCTCGGCCCACTCGTCGCTGTACTGCTTGATCTGCGCCAGATCGCGCGCTGCGTTGACGGGAACCGCCGCGGCCACCACCACGCTTCCCCCGGGAATTTCGCGCCGGCCCACCGCTGTCCGCCCCTCCTCCGCGCGCGCCGGCCAGTCGCCGTAAGCGTCGAGCACGCCGCCCGCGGCCGATAGAATTGCCGCGGTAGTCAGCTTCTGCTCCACCGCGAACCGCACCAGCGCGTCGTGCGACAGCGATCCGCCGGCCAGCAGTCGCTGCGTTTCCGGCTGCGCGCCCAGTAAAGCCGCCTGCGTGTTCACCCGCATCTCCATCTCCCGGTCCAGCGCGCCCGCCGCACCGGTATAGAGTTTCACCTGCTGATCCACGGGGTTCGTAAACCACGCGGTCAAATTCAAGCTTAGTACCTCGTACATCCAAAGGACTAGGAAGAATACGGGCACACAGCTCAGCAGCAGCGCGCCCACCACCAGCTTCGTGCGGATCCGCGAGCCCGGCTGGTGTGTCCGCCGCGCCACGTACAGTTTTATGAATTCCCGCGCCAGAATCCAGCCGACCGTCACCATCAGAGCGAAGATCAGCGTCGAAACCGCCCACAAAATCAGCGTCTGCGCCGGCTTCGGCATGAAGTCCCGCTGGTGGAACGAGCCCTGCCACACCACAAATATGGTGCTGGCCACGAGCAGCACAATCGCAACCCCGTACAACAGACGCTTTCGCATGAAGGGAAACCTTCTCTGATTATAGTGGGGCTGCAAACCTGCCCGCCCGCCATAAACTTTCTCCAATCTCTGCCGATAAAGACACCATGAGATCGAACCTACTGCGGGTGATGCGAACGTTGGCCGTCCTCGCCCTTGTCTCAGGGGCGGCCCGCGCGCAGGAACTGAAAAAGGTAAGCAAGTCCGAAGGTCTGAACAACGCGACCACCAAGGTCCAGCCGGACTATCCATCGATGGCCAGGCAACTGAAGATCGAAGGCCCGGTGGAGTTGGAAGCCGTCGTGACCGAATCCGGCGCCGTTGAAAAGGTCAACATCGTCAGCGGCAATCCACTGCTGACCCGGCCCGCCGCGGAAGCCGTCAGGAAATGGAAGTTCGCCCCTTTCACCGCCGAAGGCAAGGCGATCAAGGCCCTGGTGCCGGTCAGCATGAGCTTCAAGCTCTAGTGCAGGCCAATTGGCTGATCGAACCATAGGAGAGGGAAAAACCATGAGTTTGAGCCGGAAACTTCTGGGCAGCTTCGGCATCATGATGGCGCTCATCCTGCTGCTCAGCATTGGAGGCATCTTCGCCTTACGCGATCTCAACGCCGGGTTGGACCGCGCCGTCAACGTCACCGCCCGGCAGCAGTACCTCGCTGGCCAGGTAGAAGCCGCCACCTCGGAGCTCACCAGCCTCGAGCGCGGCAGCGTCCTCGGCGCCATGCTCGGCGACCGTGCCCGCCTGGACGAATACCGGCAGCAGTTCCGGACGCGCGGCGAAGCTCTCCAAAGAGCGCTCTCGGAGCTCGCCCGCCTGGCCGATTCGCGGGAAGCCGCTTCCCAGATTCGCAACCTCGATCAGCAGGCCAATCTGGTTCTCCGGGGTCACGACGAGCTCCGGCAGGCTATCTCCAACCAGCAGATGGACGCCGGCCTCGCCATCTTCGCTCAGAAAGTCCAGCCCAACCTCGAACAGATCGGGCGTCAGGCGGCGGCTCTCGTCGAGCACCAGAACCGCGATCTCGCGGAGACCTCGGCGGCATCCTCCGCCCGGTCCGCCCGCACCCGCCTATACGCAATCCTGCTCACTCTGGTCGCACTTGCCGTCGGCGCGGGCGTCTTCTGGGCGGTCCATAAAGCCAACGAGTCGCTAAAAGGTCTGTCCGCGCGTATGCTGGAAAGCGCCGAACGCGTCTCCCACGCCGCCGTCCAAGTTTGTCGAACCAGCGAATCCCTCGCCGATGGGGCTTCCCGCCAGGCTGCCGCTCTCGAAGAAACCTCCGCGTCCACCGAGGAAATCCTCTCCATCACCCGCAAAAACGCGGACCACGCCCTGCAGGTCGCCGAGCTCATGCAGCAATCGGCCGCCGGTGCCGGAGAAGTCAACCACTCGCTCGACCGCATGGTCGCTCAAATGAAGGAAATCGACACCTCCAGCAATAAGATCGCCCGCATCATCAAAGTGATCGATGAGATCGCCTTCCAGACCAACATCCTGGCCCTCAACGCCGCCGTCGAGGCCGCGCGCGCCGGCGAAGCCGGCCTCGGCTTTGCCGTCGTGGCCGACGAGGTCCGCAACCTCGCCCAGCGCTGCACCCAGGCCGCGCGCGATACCACCGGCCTCATCGAAGAGTCCATCGAAACTTCACACGACGGCAATTCGCGCCTCGACCAGATGGCCGGCTCCGTCAGAGCTATGACGGATAACGCCGGCCGCGTGAAATGCCTCGTCGATGAAGTCAACCTCGGAAGCCAGGAGCAGGCAAGAGGCATGGAGCAGATCGCACGGGCAGTTCTCCAGATGCAGGAGGTTACGCAATCCACGGCCGGCAATGCACAGGATGGGGCCTCGGCGGGCAAAGAACTCAACGGCCATGCCGACGCTCTTCGCGCCCTCGTCCACGAAATGCGCGAAATGGTCGGAACAGAATAAACAAGGGGGATCGGGCCGGCACCCGCCGGCCCGTTTCATCACATCTTGACGTCTTCCACGGTGATAGTGTCGCCGTCCATCTTGCCGGTCAGCGTCACCTTATGGCCCGCGTGCGCAGTCACTTTGTCCTGATTGGCAATCTTGTAAACTTTGCCATCGGGATCCACCAGCACCGCAGCCGCTCCGCCCTTGATGCACTTGGCGGCACAAGCCGCATGGGCGTCGCTGGCTGTCTTCGCTCCCTGCTTGGCGGCGCAGTTCGAGTCGACAATATAGCCCGTCACGTCGGCGGCCATCGCGCTCATCGTCGCAAGTGTTAACACTGCAAGTACTTTCATTACAGACTCCTCCTCAACACAGATTACCCAGTTCACAGAAACTATACTTCAGTACGGCGGGGTTCGCAACTTTGGATCTCTGCCGATGTGTGGGGCCGCCCACTGCCAGGCCGCTTAGTAAAACAGGTACTTCCGCCACTGCGCATCGCCCTTCCCGAGCATCCGCATCAGGTGCCTGCTCGTGTGCAGGCTGAACGGACGCGGCGGACGCAGCAGCCGCATCCCCGCTTCATCCGGCGTCCGGTTCCCCTTCCGGTTGTTGCACGGGTTGCAGCACGCCACCAGGTTCTCCCATGCCGATTCTCCGGCCCGCGACCGCGGAACTACGTGGTCCAGCGTCAGTTCCGCCGAAGGCAGCGTCTTGTGACAGTACTGGCACGTGTACCGGTCGCGCATCAAAATGTTCTTCCGCGAGAGTGCCCGCGTCTGCCGCGGAATGCGCCGGTATTCCAGCAGGCGGATCACGCTCGGCAGCCGCACCGAGTTCCGCGCCGAGTGTATCGCGATCAACGATTCCTCCTCCGCGGAAGCCACGCCTTTCAGCACCAGCACCAGCGCGCGCCGCGCCGCGCAGATGTTGATCGGCTCGTAGCTGGCATTCAGTACCAGCACGGGTTTCTGCATTCGGTCACTGGCCATTCTCGCTACTCTCCCCTGATTTGGAATCGTTCAACCTCGCATCGAACCCGGCCAAAAAACGCCGGTCGGCTCGCGCCACCGTCAGCACCGCCACCCGCGCAGCCCCGGCCTGCTTCAACGCCCGCCCGCATGCCGCTACGGTCGAGCCGGTCGTCATCACATCGTCGATCAGCAGAATTCGCTTGCCGGCCACAGCCCGCGCGCGAAACGCCCGCGTCACGTTTTGCCGCCGCGCGTGATTGCTCAAACCCGCCTGCGCGCGCGTCGCCCGCGATCGCTTGAGCGCCCTCGCCACCGGGATTCCCGTCCGCCGGCCGAGCGCTCGGGCCAGCAGTTCCGACTGGTTGAATCCGCGCTTCCATTGACGCAGCCAGTGCAGCGGCACCGGCACGATCGCGTCGAATCTCTCGTCGAGCGGCATCGCCCGCGCCAGCAGGTCGCTCAGCGGACCCGCCAGCGTCTTGATCCGCCCGTACTTGTATAGATGAATCAACTGGCGCAGCACACCGTCGTAAGCCGCGAAACTGTATGCTGCATCGAAACCGCGCAGGCCGCTCCGGCACAGCCCGCAGCGCCCCTCCGCATCCAGGGGAAAAGCATTTTGAAAGGGTGTTCGGCAACTGCCGCAGAAGAACTCCGCCTCCAGCGGCTGCGGCGCCGCAATGCAGCGTCCGCACACCGGGTACCGCGACACCTCGCGCAGTTCATCTCCGCAGACGCGGCACGAATCGGGAAAGAAGAGGGAAAAAAGGGCGTAGGAAGCTGACCGTACTGCTGAGGTACTCGAATCCGGGACTAGGGCTGGCCTGCTACTCGAGAAGACTCACCTCACCATCCACAATTCTAGCCGATTTTGTTCGAACTTTGAAATAGCCGGCTACACCTCACCCCGTTTTTCGCGCTCCTCCGGCGCAACCGAAGTAACACCTCCGATCCGCCTCGCTCTTCGCGCAACCGAGTACAATACGGGCAGGTTCGGCTCATGTCGTGCACCCGGCGGTCGTTCATGCTCGCGGTGGTTTCCCTCGTGCTGGCTCGCGGTCAGTCGCAGCCGCAGACGCAAACCCAGCCGCGCCCGAAGCTCGGCGCGTCCACCGAAGCTCCCCGCCGGCCCACCAACCTCCGCGTCGATACCAACCTCGTCCTCGTCCCCGTCACCGTCTGCGACCCTTTTAACCGTCCTGTAACCGGCCTCGAAAAAGAGCACTTCAAAATCTTCGACGACAAAGTCGAGCAGACCATCACACACTTCGCCATGGACGACGAGCCCGTGGCCGTCGGCCTTGTCTTCGACATCAGCGGCAGCATGGGGCCCAAGCTCCAGAAGGCCCGCATGGCCGCCTCGTCCTTCTTCAAAACCGCCAATACCGACGACGAGTTCTTCCTGGTCGAATTCAACGACACACCCCGCCTCGAAGTCCCTCTGACCCGCGACGCCGAAGACATCCAGAACCACCTCACCTTCGCCCAGTCCAAAGGCCGCACCGCCCTGCTCGACGCCATCTTCCTCGCCATGCACGAGCTCAAGAAATCCCAGAAAAACCGCAAGGCCCTGCTCATCATCTCCGATGGCGGCGATAACAGCAGCCGCTACTCGGAAGCCGAAGTCCGCAACCTCGTGCGCGAGGCCGACGTCCTCATCTACGCCATCGGCGTCTTCGAACCCTACGGCCTCCGCAGCCGCACACCTGAGGAAGCCGCCGGCCCGGGTCTTCTCAACGACCTTTCCGAGCAGACCGGCGGACGCCATCTTCCCGCCGATGTCAACGAACTGCCCGATATCGCCGCCAAAATCGGAGTCGAGCTCCGCAACCGCTATGTGCTCGGCTACTCACCCACCAACCAGGCCCGCGACGGCCGCTACCACACTCTCCAGGTCAAAGTGATCACCCCTAAAGAGCTCAAGCTCCCGGTTCTTCGGGCGTACTTCCGCCGCGGCTACTACGCCCCGGCCCAATAGCGCCCGCCCCACTCCGCCTTCCGCGCCGCGCGGAACGCCGTCCGGTCGCGCCGCGCCACCCGAACCGGTTCCGCCCCTGCCGGTGTACACAACCTGAGTTCGATCAGCCCCGCGTGGTGCTGCGGCCGCCGCAAGACCCGTGCCCAACCCAGCTCAACCGGCTCCCGGGCCAGCGCCACATAGCTGTACTTCTCGTCCTCGTACCCCAGCGCGCCGTCCTTCAACCGCCGGTGCAGGCTCGACCGCTCCACCCGCTCCGCGAAGTGGCACCAGTCCGGTTCAGCCAGCGGGCACGCCATCGCCGCGGGACAAGGCGCGATCATGTGTGCGCCCGCCCCCAGCAGCTCTTCCCGCACCGTCCGAATCAACGCCGCCCCTCGCGGCGTGCCCGGTTCGATCACCACCAGTGCCACCCGCGCCGCCTCCCATAACCGCAGCGCCGGCGCCTGCGGAATCTCGCCCAGCGACCACGCCGCCACCACCAGGTCGTGCGCCGGCAGCGTGGTCATGCGGCCCAGGTCTGCATGGATCGCGGCAGCGCCCGGCAGAAACGACAGCGCCGTATCCGCCAGCGCCGGATCTCGCTCGATCAACATCACCTTTTCCGCGTTGGGAAAAATCTCTCGCGCCGCCAGCGCCGCCGCTCCGGTCCCCGCCCCGACGTCGAGCACGCTCGCGATCTCCATACCTCGCAGCTCGCCCAGCACCGCGCGCGCCGCGGCATACGTCGCGGGCATCCGTGTCGCCAGGTATGCCGCGATCTCGTCTTCGCCCGATAGCCGCGCGGCCTTGCCCTCGCGATACGCCTCCGATAGTTCCGTCGCCGCGCGTTTGAGCGCGGGAAACCCCACATCGTCGGCGCGTTCCTCGATCGCCCGTCGGATTCTCGGCGGCAGTTGCACTCATCCCATCATAAGAGGAACTTCCTCCCGCCACCCGGTGTCTATTGCTGTGGAAGTTGAAGGCGCCTGCCCGATAACGTGGCGCGGACGATCGCTCTTTGTCGTCCGCGCATGCTGACCGCAAAACGAAAGGAGACCGCCATGTTTGAAACAGCCGTATTGTGTTCTGCTCCGTCCACGAAGCGCGTCTGGGCGGCCTTCGCCGGTTTCACCGGACAGTGCCTCTTGATCGGGTGCGCACTCCTGGCGCCTCTGGTCTGGCCCCAGGTGATCCCGCACGTCTCCTGGGCGATCTCGCTCGCCCCGCCCGGTCCGCCGCCGCCTCCTCCGCCTTCCGACCCGGAGGTCCCTCGCCACGCCCACGTCGTGCCGTTGCAGGCCGCCCACGGGCCGTTCACGGCGCCATCGAGAATTCCCGATCATCCCATGATCATCGTCGATGACCCCATGGAGTTCACCTCCGGCACGGGCCGGACCGGAGTCGTTGGAGCCCCGCCCGGATTCACCGATGGCGTCCCGTTCGGCATCGCCGACCAGGTCGCTCAGATCGTGCCGCGAGTGCACCCGCCGGAGCCCGTAAGACCCGTGGTCACCGCCCCCGTCGCCGTGACACCCGAAAAACCCGCACGCATCAGCGTCATCCAATTGGCCAGGCCCATCTACAGAGTCGAGCCGGTCTATCCGCCGCTCGCCCGCCAGGCCCGCATCGCCGGCACCGTCGAGCTCATCGGCGTCCTCGGCACCGACGGCCGCATTCACGAGCTCCGCGTCGTGCGCGGCCACCCGCTGCTCATCGAAGCAGCCATGGCCGCCGTCAGGCAGTGGATCTACGCCCCCACCATCCTGAACGGGCAGCCCGTCGAAGTCCAGGCGCCCATCCAGGTGAACTTTATCTTGAACCGCTGAAGGAAAGGAACCCCCTCACGTTCTCCCAAAGCAGTTGCGGGAAGCTCTTATCGAGATACGAACGAATCGAGACGTAACATTCATCGCACTGGTTCCGCGCGGTGAATTCGGAAACAATGCGGCCGCGCTCCTCGAGGCTGTAGCGCCGGAACTGCATGGAACATGGCTGCAGCCAGCCGTCGGCGGTCACAACCAGAAAACGTAAACCCGCCTTGCAACCGGGTGCGCCGCCGTCGGCGAAGTAGCGCCGTGTCGCCTGGAGCGTGGTAGGCGCGTTGACGATCCAGTTGGTCGGGTCGCGGCGCGCTTCCACGCGGTCCAGGCGCTCCGCAATCTCTTTCACCTGCTCCGCCGATCCCGGAAAATAATCCCTGCACCCCGTCCGCCGCGCCGAGTACGCGCTGTAGCACAGGTTCACGCCCCACTCCCGCGCCCTGTCCGCGATCGCCTCGATCTCCCCCAGGTTCTCGCTGGTGATGCACGAATTCAGCACGATGTCGTCGTGCCCCAATTTCGCCAGCCGCGGAATCAGATCCTCCAGGTGCCGGTACAGCCCCGGATACGCCCGAAACTCGTCGTGCCGCTCGTCCGGAAAATCCAGGCTCACGCTGAACTGGTTCACTCCCGCCGCGCGCAGCGCCCCGTACTTCGCCTCCGTCATCTCCGACCAGTTCGAAACCAGGATCGTGTACGGTACCGTGTCGCCGCCCTTGATCGCGCGGACAATCTCCACCACGTCCTCGCGCAGCAGCGGCTCGCCGCCCGATACCTGCACCACGCACGGACGCAGCGCGTCCATATAGCGCCGGTATTCGGCCGGCTTCAGGTTGCGCGACTCGTCGCGCGGCCCCCCATGATCGCAGTGCTTGCACCAGCAGGAGCACGCGTCCGTGACTTCGAACGAAACTACGATGGGACGATGGGCGAGCCAGTTCGACGACCCTCGCCCGATGATCCGGAGGGACTCCGACAGCGGTACTTTACGCAAAATACGATGCTATCATGCAGCGCGGAAAGCCCCCAAGTGTCACGCGTTAAAATAGGTCAAACACGATGATCCAGACACTCTTCGGCTCCGTCGAGCAGGAGCCCACTCTCCTCGAAAAGCTCAAAAGCGGCGTCCAGAAAACCCGCGCCGGCCTGGTCAACGCCCTCGAAGACGCGCTCCAGGGCAAAAAAGAAATCGACGCCGACCTCCTCGACGAGCTCGAATACACCCTCATCTCCGCCGATATCGGCGTCCGCACCACCAACGAAATCCTCGATACCATCCGCCAGCGCGTCGAGCGCCACCAGCTTGCCGACGCCGCCGAACTGCGCGGCCTCATCCGCCAGCGCCTGCTTGAAATCCTCCAGGCCAGCGAGCGCGCCATGCCTTTCGTCAGCGAGCCGCCCGCCGTCATCCTCGTCGTCGGCGTCAATGGCTCCGGAAAAACCACCACCATCGGGAAGCTCGCCCAGCGCTTCAAAAACGAGAACCGCACCGCCCTCCTCTGCGCCGCCGACACCTTCCGCGCCGCCGCCATCGATCAGCTCGAAATCTGGGGCCAGCGCACCGGCACTCCGGTCATCCGCCAGACCCCCGGAAGCGACCCCAGCGCCGTCCTCTTCGACGCCCTCCAGGCCGCCCGCTCCCGCAAGGCCGATTACGTCATCATCGATACCGCCGGCCGCCTCCAAACCAAGGAAAACCTCATGGCAGAGCTCAACAAAATGAGCCGCACCGCCAAGAAGGTCATTCCCGACGCGCCTCATGAAGTCCTGCTCGTCCTCGACGCCACCACCGGCCAGAACGGCCTGGAGCAGGCCCGCAAATTCACCGAGACCAGCGGCGTCACCGGCATCGTCCTCACCAAGCTCGATGGCACCGCCAAGGGCGGCATCGTCGTCGCCATCGCCCGCGAGCTCGACCTCCCCATCCGCTACATCGGCGTGGGCGAAAGGGTCGACGACCTCCTCCCCTTCGACCCCGAAGCCTTCATCGAGTCGCTCTTCCAGAAATGAGCCCCCCATACATGCGCGAGGCGCTCGACCTCGCCCGCAAGGGACGGGCGCTGGCCAGCCCCAATCCCATGGTCGGCGCCGTGATCGTGCGCGGCGGCGAAATCGTCGGCCGCGGCTTCCACACCTACGCCGCTCGCGACCACGCCGAAATCCTCGCCCTCGCCGAAGCCGGCGACCGCGCCCGCGGCGCCACCCTCTATCTCAACCTCGAGCCCTGCGTACACCAGGGACGCACTCCGCCCTGCGTCGACGCCCTGATCCAGGCCGGCATCGCCAAAGTCGTCGCGCCCATCGCTGACCCCAACCCCCTCGTCGCCGGACAGGGCTTCGCGCGCCTCCGCGACGCCGGCATCGAAGTCGAGCTCGCGCCCGAATTCGCCGCCGAGGCGGAAAAGCTCAACGAGCCCTTCCTCCACTTCATGCGCACCGGCCGGCCTCTGGTCACCCTCAAGGCCGCCATCACGCTCGACGGCAAGATTTCCGCGCCCGACGACAATCGCGGCTGGATCACCAGCGAGCGCGCCCGCGCCCACGTCCAGCAACTGCGCCATGAATCCGATGCCATCCTCACCGGCATCGGCACCGTCCTCGCCGACGATTGCCTCCTCACCGACCGCACCGGCGAGCCCCGCTCCCGTCCGCTCCTCCGCATCGTGCTCGATTCCCAGCTCCGCCTCCCGCTCGATTCCAAAATGGTCCGCAGCGCCGAAAGTGACGTCGTCGTCATCACCACCACCGCCGGCAACCCCGAGCGCCGCAAGCTGCTCGAGTCGCGCGGCGTCCAGGTGCTCGCCATGGATGGCCCCGGCGGGCGCGCCGACCTTCGCGGCACGGTCGAATGGCTCGGTAGCCGGCAGTATCTCTCTCTCATGATCGAAGCCGGCGCCAAGGTCAACTGGACCGCCCTGGAATCCGGCGTCGTGGATCGTGTCTTCTTCTACTACGGCCCCAAGATCCTCGGCGGTCTCGAAGCGCTGCCTTTGGCCGGTGGCATCGGCCG
The DNA here is from genome assembly GCA_035499435.1 of Candidatus Acidiferrales bacterium. Lineage (GTDB taxonomy): Bacteria > Acidobacteriota > Terriglobia > Bryobacterales > Bryobacteraceae > Solibacter. The sequence continues at coordinate 19,779 of DATJYW010000127.1, forward strand.
CCGCCGCCGCGCCGACGCCATCCGCGTGCACCGCGTGGCCGTGCATTCCATTCCGCCCGACGAATTCGCCGTGGAGGGCTACCTCGATGTTCACCGGGATTATTGAAGAGCTGGGCGCCGTCGCCTCCATGGAGATCCGCGCCGCCGGCGCGCGCCTCAAAGTGCGCTGCGCCACCGTCCTCTCCGACTCCGGCGAAGGCGCCAGCATCGCCGTCAACGGCGTCTGCCTCACCGCCGTCGATATCCGCCCCGATTCCTTCTCCGCCGACGTTGCCCCGGAGACCCTCAAGCGCACCAATCTCGGCGCCCTTCGCGCCGGCTCGCGCGTCAACCTCGAGCGCCCGCTCTCACCCTCGGGCCGCCTCAGCGGCCACATCGTTCAAGGCCACGTCGATGGCACCGGCGAGTTCCTCTCCCTCGATGCCCTGGGCGACGAGAACTGGTGGCTCCGCCTGCGCATCCCCGCCGAACTCGATCCTTTTCTGGTTTTCAAAGGCTCCATCGCTATCGACGGCATCAGCCTCACCATTGCCGCTCTCGAAGGCGACGTGCTGAGCGTGACCATCATCCCCCACACCTTCCGCAACACCACGCTCGCCGGCTACAGACTCGGCGCCCGCGTAAACCTGGAGTGCGACATCCTGGCCAAGCACGTAGAAAAGCTCCTCCGCAAGCTGAACCTGAAGGAGCCCCTCTCGATCGACAAACTCCGCTCCCAAGGCTGGTAACGCGGGCCTCCCGCCCCGCCAGGGACGCAGGCCCTTGTTGTTCTAGTCCAACCACGCCTCCTGCCTCCTCAATCCGAACCGCGGCACCGCCCCGAACCTCCGTTCCCTCCCCCGAAAATCCTTCACCGCCGCCGCCAGGTCCGCCGCCCCGAAATCCGGCCACATCGTACGGCTGAACAGCAGCTCCGCGTACGCGCTCTCCCACAGCAGAAAGTCGCTCAGCCGCCTCTCGCCTCCCGTGCGGATCAGCAGATCCACCGGCGGTCCCATCCTCCGGTCGAACGCGTCGCGCGAAAATTCGCCCAGCGCCCGCGCCGCAGCCAGAATCGCGTCGCGCCCCGAGTAGTCCACCGCGATCCGCAGCCGTAGCTTCTCGCCTCCCGCCGTCGCGGCTTCCGCCCGTCCGACCGCCGCCACCAGCGCCGCGTCCAGCCGGTCGCGCCGCCCGATAAACTCCATCCGCACTCCCTGCTCCACCGCGTGCGCCGTCTCCGTCTCCAGGTAGAAGGCCATCATCGCCATCAGCGCCTCCACCTCCGCCGCCGGCCGCCGCCAGTTATCGCTCGAAAAGGCGAACAGCGTGAGAATCCCCACGCCCGCATCCGGCGCCGCCTCGATCACCCGGCGGGCCGTTTCCACTCCCGCCTTGTGCCCGGCCACCCGCGGCAGCCCCCGCGCCAGCGCCCACCTCCCGTTGCCGTCCATAATGATTCCGATATGTAGAGAACTTTGCATCATAAAGCATCCGTCCGTAATAGTACCTCCTGCCCGTCCCGGAGAGGCAGCCAGCCCTCACCGGTCGCGCATGGCTTGTATCAGTGCTTCCATGTGATCCAGGTAACGTTCCAGCGCGCGCCGTCCCGCCGCCGTCATCCGATAGTCGGTGCGTGGCACGCGCCCTTCGAAACTTTTGTTGCACGCCACGTAACCGGCCTCTTCCAGCTTGCGCGCGTGCACGCTGAGATTGCCGTCCGTCGTGTCGAGCAGTTTCTTCAGCTCGTTGAAAGTCAGGGATTCGTTCACCGAGAGCGCGCTCAGAATGCCCAACCTCAGCCGCTCGTGTACCAGCCGGTCGAGTTTCCCCGCCTCGCCCGCGGCCTCCAGAGGCAGCGGCCGCTTCTCGCGCTCCCGTCGCAATGCATTGGATTTAGCCGCCATATTTCACCGCAATCACCGTTCCGAACACCACGTGCAGCCCGCCGAACCCCGCCGGCAGAAGCACTGCGCTCCACGCCGGCTCCAGCAGCGCCGCCGCGCCCACCGCCATGAAGCAAGCCCCCATCAGCGGCACCACCCGCACCGACGCCGACCCGCCGGATAGCACCCCGGCCCCGTACATCAGCAGCCAGATGCCCGGCAGAAACACAACCAGGCCGGCGCGAAAGAGTACGGCCGTCAGCAACGCGCCGGCCAGTACCGCGGGAACAAACCCCGCGACGAACTTGCGTCCCGGCCCCGAAAACAGCGGCATGCGGAACCGCCGCGATTTCAGCGCCGCGCCCGCAATCCCGATGGTCAGCGCCACTACCGCCGTCCCCACCCACACCAGCAGCCACCGCACGTCGCCCGGCCGATTGCCGCTCAGCCGCGAGGCCGCCAGCGCCGCCAGCCCCATCAGCACACCGCCCTTGCCCGGCACCGCGGTAAAACTTCCCGCGCGCTCCATGGTCTCGCGGATGTACCGCAGGTTGTCCATGGCGTGCTCGTGCAGTTCCACAGGCTGCTGCCGCGGCGTCGCCATCGAACCCATCATACCCCTGTCCCGGCGTATTTTCAAGTACTTTTCCTCGCAAAGCGGGCCGTGAGCTCGATCTCGATCTTCATTCTCGGGTCCGAAAGCCCCGCCTCCATCATCGTCGCCGCCGGCCTGACCTCTCCAAAGTACTTCCGCAGCACCCCCCAGCACCTCTCGAAATCCGCCGCGCGCGGCAGAATATAGCGCACCCGCACCACGTCCTCGAATCCGCTGCCGGCTTCTTCCAGCGCCCGTCCGATGTTGCGCAGGCACTGCTCCGCCTGCTCCGCCACATCCTCGGGGATCGTCATGGTCTGGTAATCGAACCCCGTCGTCCCCGAAACGAAAATCCACTCCCCGTCCACCACCGCGCGCGAGTACCCGATATCACGCTCGAACGTCGAACCCGACGAGATCAGCCGGCGCATTCGATCATCCTAGCAAAATCGCCGCGGCGCTCTTGCAACACCCTGTTAAAATGAACGCGTGGCCCCCACGGAACAGTACTCGCGCGCGGATGTGCGCCGCAAGTTCGGGCTGACCGAAAAACAGCTCAAGAGTTGGGAGCGCCAGAACCTCCTCGCCGCCGCGGTCAACTACACCTTTTCCGATCTCATCGCCATCAAGACCCTCCTCAAGCTGCGCGAAAACAGGATCTCCACCCCCAAAATCGCCCGCGCCCTCGATTCCCTCCGCGAAAAGCTCGACTGGATCAAGCAGCCCCTCTCCGAGCTCCGCGTCCTCAGCGACGGCAAACGCATCACCGTCCAGCTCGGCGGCCAGAAGATGGAGGCGCTCAGCGGCCAGATCCTCTTCGACTTCGACGCCGCCGAGATCGGCGCCGTGAAGGACTTCCCGGAGCGCAAACCCGCCGTCAACCGCACCCGCGAGTCTGAAGCCTGGTTCCAGAAAGGCCTTGAGCTAGAAGAGACCGGCGCTCCCGTCGAGCAGGCGGTCGACGCCTACCGCAAGGTGCTGGAGCTGAACCCCGGCGCCGCCGGCGCCCTCGTCAACCTCGGCACCATCTACTATCGCCTGCGCAGGTTCGATGAGGCCGAGAAGTACTACCGTCGCGCCATCGAAGCCGACCCGGGCTACCCGCTCGCCGAGTTCAACCTCGGCAACCTCTACGACGAGCAGAACCGCACCGATGAAGCCTTCAACCACTACCGCCGCGCTCTGGCGCTGAATCCCAACTACGCCGACGCGCACTTCAACCTTGCCCTGCTCTGCGAGCGCATCGGCGACCCGCTCAAAGCCGTGCGCCATTGGAAGATCTACCTGAAGCTGGATAGCTCCGGACAGTGGGCCGATATCGCGCGCCGCCAGCTCGAGCGCCTCCGTCAGGCCGTTCTCCGCTAGCCCCTCACCGCTTCCCCAGCTTCTGATCGCAAAGCGCCGCGCGCGCGGCCGAGCCGCTGTCCGATGGATTGATCTTGACCGCGCGCAGAAACGACTCCCTCGCCTGCGCGTATTTTCCCAGTCCGAACTCCGCTTCCCCCAGCGCGGCATGCACCGCCGCGTTTTCCGGACGCTCCCTCGCCACCTCCCGCAAATACAACTCCGCTTCGTTCAATCTGCCCGCCTTTAATAGCGCCATCCCCAACGCCAGCCGCTGTTCCGCGCTGTGCGAAATCGATAGCGCATTCCGGTACTGCTCGATCGCCTCTTCGGTGTGGCCCTGCGCCGCGAGCTGATTCCCCGCCGCGAAGGACTTCTGCGCTCGCGATGCCCTCTCCCCGCGGTAGGCATAGTTCAAAAACCCGCCCACCAGCGCCACCGCGATCACCGCAACCAGGGCTCGCATGATCATCCTGATCGGAATCGCTGCCCCGCCGGCCGCCTGCGGCGTGCCCGCCACGTCGCCTCTGCGGTATGCCGCCAGGATGTCTTCCACCGAAATCGTCCCCAGCACCTCGCGCACGTTGCTGCGGCTGATCACCGGCAGCGCGTTCATGCCGCTGGACGCGATCCGCTTCAGCGCGTCCTCCACCGTGTGATCCGGATGCACGTGCGGATAGCTCTCCTGCGTCAGGCTCTCCGCCGGAATCGGCAGTTCTCCCGCACCCGCGCGGTAGACGCTCCCCACCAACAGCGGCGTTTCCACCGGCTCGCGCGTTCCCGCGGGCAGATGTACGCCGTCCTGGTGCTGCAGCGCTTCGTAAATCGGTTCCTCCTGCAGCCGGCTCGAAATGAAGTAGCTCATCAGGTTGGCGATCATCAGCGGCACGATGATCGAGTAGTCCCGCGTCACCTCGAAGATCATGATCACCGACGTCAGCGGCACCCTCACGATTCCCGCAAACGCCGCCCCCATCCCCACCAGTGCGTACGCCCCCACGCTACCCGTATAGTCCGGCAGCAGCATGTGCGCCCCGCCGCCCACCGCGCCCCCCATCATCGCTCCGATGAACAGGCTCGGTCCGAAAATTCCGCCCGCGTTCCCCGACGCGTAGCATGTCGCCGTCGCAATGATCTTCAAAATCACCAGCAACACCATCGTCCCGATCAGAATCTGCCCGTTCAGCGCCTGGCTGACGAATCCGTACCCGACCCCCAGCACCTGTGGCACGAACCAGCCCATCAGCCCCACTGCCGCTCCGCCCACCGTCGGCAGCAGCCACTGGATCGATTGCGGCATCGCCAAAAAGTACTTGCGCTGCCACAGGAGCAACCGCACGAACCCCACCGACACGAAGCCGCCGATCACCCCCAGCGCCCCGTAGAACAGAAACTCGATCGGATGCACCAGTTGGTACGCCGGCACGTGGAACAGCGGCTCGTCGCCCAGCACCAGGTGCAGCACGATCCACGAGGTCGCCGAGCTTAGCACGATCGATCCCAGCACCGGCGCGTGCAGGTTGCCCATCACCTCTTCCAGCGAGAACAGTACCGCCGCGATCGGCGTATTGAACGCCGCCGCCAGCGCCGCCGACGCCCCCACCGGCACCAGCGCCCGCACGCTCTTCGTCGAGAGCCCCAGCCGCCGCCCCAGCACCGACGCAATCCCCGCCCCCACCTGCACCGACGGCCCTTCCCGTCCCAGCGCGATCCCGGTGGCCAGCGACACCGAGCACAATCCGAACTTTCCCAGCACCGTCCGCATACTGATATAGCCGTCGCGCAGAAACAGCGCGACCTTCGTTTGCGGAATCCCGCTGCCCCGCGCGTACGGGAAATACTTGGAAAGCAGAAATCCCGTGGACAATGCCCCTGCAATCGGCACCAGCACCCGCCGCCACGCCGCGCTCCCCGGCGGATACAGCCGCGCCCCCAGATTCTCCGTCAGCAGGATGAACGCTACCACCACCAGCCCCACCACCGCCCCGATGATCAGCGTCAAAACCAGCAATACCTTCTCTTCGTGTCTGTGCCCTGCCTCCATTGAAGCCATAAACTTATCCTAAGTCCTCTGTGGGACCGGCTTCAGCCGGTCCCGGCGCGCAGCGCCGTTCATTGTGCGTTCATCCTCAGACGCGCAAAATAGAGTTGTGCGCATCCTGCTGGTCGAAGACGAGGCCCGCGTCGCCGCCTTTGTCGCCAAAGGCCTCCGCGAGCAAGCCTACGCCGTCGATATCGCCGCCGATGGCGAGCAGGCCCTCTACCTCGCCGCCGTCAACCAGTACGATGTCGTCATCCTCGATGTGCTCCTGCCCAAAAAAAACGGCTACACCGTCTGTCGCGAGCTCCGCCGCGATGGCTTCCGCGCCCCCATCCTCATGCTCACCGCGCGCGACTCCATCGATGACCGCGTCGCCGGCCTCGATTGCGGCGCCGACGACTACCTCGTCAAGCCCTTCGACTTCAAGGAGCTGCTCGCCCGCCTCCGCGCCCTTTCCCGCCGCATCGGCATCCCTCGCGCCGAGACCCTCCGCGTCGCCGACCTCTCGCTCAATACCGCCAGCCACGCCGTCTCGCGCGCCGGCCGCAGCGTGACCCTCACCGCCAAGGAATACGCCCTGCTCGAATTTCTCGTCCTGCACGAAGGCCGCGTAGTGGGCCGCGAGGACATCGCCCAGCACGTCTGGGACGAAAGCTTCGATGCCTTCTCCAACGTGATCGACGTCTACATCAAGCGCCTCCGCTCCAAGCTCGATTCCGCCTCGCGCCCGCGCCTCATCCACACCCGCCGCGGCGAAGGCTATATCCTCACCGCCCGCCCGGAGACCGGCGATGACTAGAAGCTTCCGCTTCCGCCTCACCGCGCTCTACCTGGCGCTCTTCTCCGTCCTCTTCTTGCTCTTCGGCATACTGCTGTACGGCGGCATCTCGAAGACCCTCCGCGCCCGCATCGACGACTCCCTCGCCTATGAAGCCGAAACCGCCGCCGGCATCTTCCTGGACGAGATGGGCGAAACCAAGGGCGACGTCCAGGCCTCCGCCAACGAGACCGTCACCGCCATGAAGCTGCACGGCGACGAAATCTACGTCTTCGAGGACGGCCGCGTGCTGGCCAGCAAGAAAGCCGCTCCGGACACCGCTCCCCACACTTCCGCATCCCGCGAAGTCGCCGCCGTCGGACGCAAGTTCCGCATCGTGGTCGCCGCCTCGCTGCGTCCGGTCGCCGACGCCACGCACGCCGCCCGCCAAGTCATCCTCATCGCCCTGCCGCTCGTCCTCGCGCTCGCCGGCATCGGCGGATATCTCCTCGCGGGCCGCACTCTGCGCCCCCTCAGCAGCATGGCCGGCCAGGCCCGCCGCATCACTGACGCAAGCCTCCACACCCGCATCGAAATCGGTCGTGCCGCCGAGGAGATGGAGACCCTCGTCGCCGCCTTCAACGAGCTCCTCTCCCGCCTCGATCAGTCTTTCGACGGCATGCGACGATTCGTCGGCGACGCCTCCCACGAGCTGCGCACGCCCATCAGCATCATCCGCGGCGAAGCCGACGTCGCCCTCTCCACCGGCCGTAGCCCCACCGAGTACCGCGCCGTGCTCTCCGTCATCCTCGATGAATCCCGCCGCCTCTCCCGCCTCGTCGACGATCTGCTCAACCTGGCTCGCGCCGATGCCGGGCGCGTCCGCCTCCAGGTCCGCAGTTTCTACCTCAACGAGCTCCTCTGCGACTGCTGCCGCAGCGCCCAGGCCTTGGCCGCCGCGCGCAGCCTCACCATCGAATGCCGCCCGTCCAGCGATCTCGAATACTCTGGCGACGAAGACCTTCTGCGCCGGCTCGTAATGAACCTCCTCGATAACGCCATCCGCTACACTCCTCCCGGCGGCCGCATCTCCGCCTCCCTGGAACCTGATGGCGCTTCCGTCCGCCTGCATATCTCCGACACCGGCATCGGCATCTCCCCCGAGGATGCCCCTCGCGTCTTCGAGCGCTTCTACCGCGCCGGCGAAGCCCGCTCGCGGCAGGACGGCGGCTTCGGTCTCGGCCTCGCCATCGTCAAGTGGATCGCCGAATCGCATCGTGGCACAGTCGAATGCGCCAGCCGCCCCGGCGAGGGAAGCACCTTCACCGTCACCCTCCCCCTGACGCGTGGCGCGGACGCACGGCTTTTGTCGTCCGCCCTCTCCCCGCGAATTTCGTAACCTTTTCCACCCGCGGCAGTATCACACCTATGCGCAGCGCTCTCCGCTATTCCCTCAGGCAATTTCGGAGGTCACCCGTATTCACCGCGGCCGCCGCCCTCACCCTGGCCCTGGGAATTGGCGGCACCACGGCCATCTTCACCTTGATCCACGCCGTCATGCTTCGTTCGCTGCCGGTTTCCGATCCGTCCCTTCTCTATCGCATCGGCGAGGGAGACGATTGCTGCGTTGAGGGCGGCCCCCAGGACCGCTGGGGAATGTACTCCTTCCCACTTTACGAGCGCCTCAAGGCCGAGACCCCGGAGTTCGAAGAAGTCGCCGCATTCCAGGCCGGTGGCAATCGTTTGAGCGTCCGCCGCGAAAGCGCCGGATTCGCCGCCAAGCCCCTGCGCTCCGAATACGTCACCGGCAATTACTTCTCCACCCTCGGCGTCAAGGCCTTCGGCGGCCGCCTCCTCTCTCCCGATGACGATCGGCCCTCCGCCACCCCCGCCGCCGTCTTGAGCCACAACATCTGGCAATCCGAATACGGCGCCGATCCCTCTGTCGTCGGCTCCAGCTTCGTCGTCGAAGGCCATCCCTTCACCATCATCGGCGTGGCCCCGCCCGGATTCTTCGGCGAAACCTTGCGCGGCAACCCGCCCGATATCTGGATTCCCCTGCAACAGGAGCCCCTCATCGCCGGCGAGGGCTCCCTGCTCCACCAGCCCGTCGGCGCATGGTTGCGCATCATTGGCCGCCTCCGCCCCGGCGCCTCCGTCGAGGGCATGTCGCCCCGCCTGACCGGCGTCCTCCGGCAGTGGATGCAGCACGATTCAGGCTATCCGTCCAACTGGATGCCCGACATCATTCGCGGCCTTCCCAAGCAGGTGATCAACGTCGTCCCCGCCGGCGCCGGTGTTGCCGAAATGAAGGAGGAGTACGGCCACAGCCTCCAGATCCTCCTCGCGGTCTGCGGCATGGTCCTGCTCATCGCCTGCGCCAACGTCGCCAACCTGCTCCTCGCTCGCGCCATGTCGCGCCGCGCGCAAACCGCCCTCCGCATGGCCGTCGGAGCCGGCAGGCGCCAGATCGTCGGCCAGGCCCTCACCGAGTCGATCCTCCTCGCGGTCGCGGGTGGCATCGCCGGTCTCGTCGTCGCCGTCGGCGCCGGCCGCTTCCTGCTGGCTCTGGCCTTTCGCGGCTCCCGCTTCATCCCCATCAGCACCCTGCCGTCGCCGGCCGTCCTCGCCTTCACTTTTGCGGTAGCCCTCGTCACCGGCGTCGTCTTTGGCGCGGCCCCCGCCTGGTTCGCCACCCGCACCAGCCCCCTCGATGCCATGCGCGGCGCCGGCCGGTCCACCAGCGACCACTCCTCCTTCACCCGCACCGCCCTCCTGATCGTGCAGGCCGCTCTGTCCGTGGTGCTCGTCGCCGGAGCCGCGATGCTCGCGCGCAGTCTCGATAAACTCGAGCATCAGCACTTCGGATATCGCACCGATGGCCGCGTCGTCGTCTCCCTGAACCGGCCTCCGGCAACCTATTCCCTGCCCCAGCTTCAATCCCTCTACCGCCAGATCGAAGAAGGCCTCAATCGCCTTCCCGGCGTCACCGGCTCCGGCCTCGCCCTCTACAATCCGCTCACCGACAACTGGGGCGAGCTCATCATGGTGTCCGGACATCCCCCGCCTAAAATGAACGGCGAGGCGGGATCTTCCTGGGACCGCGTCAGCGCCGAATACCTTCAGAACCTCGGCGTGACCCTGCTCCGCGGCCGCTATTTCGATCGCGGCGATAACGAAAGAACCGAGCTCGTCGCCGTCGTCAACGAGGCCTTCGTCAAGCGCTTCTTCAAATCCGATGAAGACCCCCTCGGCCAGCACTTCGGTCTGGACATGCCCGAAAACGCCGGCACGTTCCGCATCGTGGGTATCGCGCGCGATGCCAAGTTCGCCGGCTTCGCCCTGCGCCGCCCCGCGCGCCCCATGTTCTACGTTCCGCTCGCGCAAAACGTCCCCTACAAAGACCCGCTCATGAAGCGAATCGAGCTTCAAACCCACTTCATCGGCGGGCTGATGCTGGTCACCCACGTTCCGCCCGGCACACTCGAGCCGCTGATCGTTCGCACCCTTGCCTCCGTGGACCCGAACCTCACCATCAACAGCGTGCGCACCCTTCAGCAGCAGGTCGAGCTCACCTTCGATCAGGAACGCGCCGTCGCCAGCCTCGCCGGCCTCTTCGGAATCGTCGCTCTCCTGTTGGCCGCCGTCGGCCTCTACGGCGTCACCGCCTACACCGTGGCGCAGCGCACCCCCGAAATCGGAATCCGCATGGCCCTGGGCGCGGACCGCACCGGCGTCATTCGCTATATCCTCCGCGGTGCGCTCGTCCACGTGCTCGCCGGACTCGCCCTCGGACTTCCGCTGGCCGTCGTCGGCGCGCGTCTCATCTCCAGCCAGCTATACGAAGTCTCCTTCTGGGATCCACTCGCGCTCGGCGTCGCGGCCGGCGCGCTAGCCGTCTGCGCCGTCGCCGCCGCCATGATTCCAGCCGGCGTAGCCGCGTCCATTTCGCCCATGACCGCCCTGCGAACCGAATAACCCCGATTTTCAACCCGCTGATCTACGCACCCGGTGTGACCAACGTTTTGGGCGGCTCCGCGATGCTGATCGCCAGTCTGACCTGGGAATCGTAGGGAGCTGCCTCGTATACCGGTTCATCCGCACGAGGTAGGTCCACTCACGCAGTGTCACCCTGCAACTGTCGGAAAACCGCCGCGCCGATCGCCGCATGTCGTGGATGATCTAGCAGTCCCGTCTCCAACAACATCGCCGCGAAGACCACGGCCCAGCCTTTTGCCCGCCGGATGCAATCGCCATCTGCACCGTAATCAAGTAGCGCTTGTTCGCGGACAACCCTGTCGGGGAACAGCATCCAGAAAGATGCCAGATCCGTTGCCCGATCACCCGAGCAAATGTCGCCCCAATCGATAATGCCCGTGATCTCTTCTCCCTGCACCAGGACATTTCGCGGATGAAGATCGCCGTGGATCCACGTCGGAAATTCGTCCTCTCGCGCTCGCAGCGCGGAGCGCCATGTGTCCAGAATGTCGGGGGTGATCGGTACATTTCTCTCGGCGAGCCGCCGAAGCCGTTCCTCCACTCCCGCTGCTCTCTCACGCAGGGGAACACCTCGAAAGCGGTTGACGGGAGCGTCTTCCGGAGCCTTCACGTGCAGCGCCCGAAGAAAAGCCGCCAACCGGACGGCCTGGTCCGGTGCGGGAGCGCTGACATCCGCCGGCTCGCCTGGAATCCACGGCACAATGCTCCAGAACCACGGATAGCCACAGCCGGGCACTCCGGCACGAAGCGCGCACGGAACACGAATCGGAACCCGATCAGCCACGGCTGGCAGGTACTTTTGCTCGTTCCGAATCAGCTCGGCTGCAAGAGCGCGGCGCGGGAGCCGCACACCGAGTTCCATTCCCAGCCGAAACATCGCGTTGTCCCAGCCCCCGTCGATGGGTGAGATTTTAAGATTCGCGAATTCGGGACATTGCGCTTCAATCAGCGCGCGAACCAGCCCTTCGTCAATCTGGACTTCCGCTGCCGGCGTACCGCTGTCCGCCATCCGCCCGCTCCGCCTCAGGCATACTTCAGCAGCGCCTTGAACCCATAGTCCATATGGTGCTGGATATGGCAATGAAACAGGGTTGGCCCTGGTTGGTCGGCGGTGAAGTCCACGCTCACCCGGCCATACGAGGGAACCACCACCGTATCCTTAATGATGCCCGCCGTTGTCTTCCCGTAGATCTCCGCGATTTCGAGTTGATGCCGGTGCAGGTGCAGGGGATGCGAATCGTCCGTCCGGTTGCGGAACGTCAGTCGGTAGCGCGCGCCCTGCTTCAGCACGAACTCCCGGTCGTGCGGATAAGGCGTACCGTTCACCGTGAACAGGTTGAACTTCCCTGCCCCGCGCGGCACCTTCTCGAAAATCATCTCCAGCCGCTCCGTCGGCACCGGTCCGGAAGCCGCTTTGCCGAACATCGTGTAATCCCATCCCGACTGCGGCGGCGGCGTCCATTGCGGGCTCCGCCTCTGGTTGGCGTATTCGACCACCACCCCGAGCCCGCCGTCGCGCACCATGTCTTCCGGCGCTCCCATCACCCACACGCCCGGCTGATTCATCGCCACCCAGGCGTCGATGCGCTCGCCCGGCCCCAGCATCAGCACGTCCACCGCCGCGCTTCGCGGCGTCGGGTTGCCATCCATCGCCACAATATTGAACTTATGCCCCGGCAGCGCCAGGTGCCGGATCTCGATCGCACTCGCGTTTAGAAAGTGGAACATCACGCGCTGCCCCGCCCGCACCCGGATCGGTTCGCCCGCCCCCAGCGCCTTGTCGTTGATCGAATACAGATCCGCCGCCACCTCGAGCCCCGGCGGCCGCGTATCCAGCACCGCGGGCTTCTCCGGCTTCGGCCCCGAGGGGTCCAGATCGTCCGTATCCATGTACTGCGATGTGAAGTACGGCTCCCAGTCGCGCAGCGCCAGGTAATGCTCCTGGTCGTAGTTGCCGGGGTTGGCCCCGCCCTCCACGATCAGAAACCCGAACTGTCCGGTGAATGTCCCCCGGTGAAGATCGTCCATCGACATCGCGTGCGTGTGGTACCAGCGCGTACCCGCGGGCGTCGGCGTGAATTGGTAGCTCCGGCTGCCATGCGGCGGCACCGGCGGCGTGCCCTCTTCTTCGGAACCGTCCACCTCCGCCGGAATCAGCAGCCCGTGAAAATGGACATACTCGGGCGTGTCGGTTTTATTGACTACGTTGACCGTGACCGGCGCGCCTTCCTTCATCCGCAGCAGCGGTCCCGGCGACGTACCGTTGTACCCGATCGTGCTCACAATCCGGTTGGGCGCAAGTTCCACCGTCACTGGCGCGATCTCGAGGTTGAATACCGTTCCCGAAATTTCTTTGACGCCCGAACCCGCCGGCGGCATAGGCCCCGGCATCGGCATCTGCGCCCGCTGCCCCGCCAGTGGTCCGGCCGCTGCCGCACCGGCCAGTCTCAGAAAATCGCGGCGATCCATGGTGTTTGGCTCGGCATCGAAAAAACTCGCAGGGCCCTTCGTCTCGCGCGTCCGTTCATGGTACGCTTCAGGATAACAAAGAGGGTTCCGGACCATGAAACTGGCGTATCCCCTGCTTGGGATCGGCCTGCTGCTGATGGCCGCATTCGAACTCTCCGGCTGGCAACGGTTCGGCGGATCGCCCTCCTCCGGCCTTCAGCCTTACGACGAGTCCGACCTCTCCATCCCTTCCGAATTCTATTTCAGCCGCCTCCGCTATAACACCGGCTACGGCGGCGGCGGGTACAGATTTCGCGGATTCGGCGGCGGATGGGCGCAGGACTTCCCGCGCGCCGACCACGATTGCCTCCTCGCGCTCCGCCGGCTGACGCGAATCAATTCGCCCTCGCCGCTCAACGTGGTCGATGTCGATGACGACCACATGTGGGACTACCCGTGGATCTACGCCGTCGGCGTGGAGAAATGGGCCTTCACCGATGCCGAAGCCCTGCGGCTGCGCAACTTCATCGCGCGGGGCGGATTTCTGATGGTCGATCATTTCCACGGCCAGGCCGATTGGAACCGCTTCATGAGCGGCATGAGTATGGTCCTGCCCGACGCGGTCGTGGAAGACATCCCCGACGACGACGCCATCTTCCACAGCCTCTACGACATCAACGAGAAGTTCCAGATCCCCGGCGAGCAGTATGTGGCCACCGGCCGCACCTACGAGAAGGACGGTTATATCCCCGGCTGGCGCTGCATCCGCGACAAGAACGGGCGCATCGTCGTGGCCATCTGCTTCAACATGCACCTGGGCGACGCGTGGGAGTGGGCCAACGCCGGCGACTATCCAGAAAAGTTCTCAGGCCTGGCGTTTCGTGTCGTGATCAACTACATCAACTACGCCATGACGCACTAGTGTAGTAGCCTGTGGGGCAGCGCTTCAGCCTGCGCGGGACCTTCAGTCCCGCTGCCTCGTCAGCAGGCCAAGCCCCGCCGCGGACTCGTTCAGGCCCTGCTTCCGTCCGAGCCGGCTTGAACACAGCTATTTTTGGCGCTTGCAGACTAGCACATACTTGTCGCCCTGAGTCCCCGTGACGTTGAGCTTCATCTCGTCGCCGCTGACCATCCCTTCGTACGACACCTTTCCGGGCGCGATATTGATTTCGAAGGAAAGCTTGTCCCCGGCCAGCATCGGCTTTTCGATCGCCGCTTCGTATTCCCCGGCGGTCACCGTGCCGGCCAGGGTCGCTCCGCGCTGGATGGTGATGGTCACCTCCACAGCTCCGATCTGGGTATCCATCGAGCCCTTCCATTTGCCCGAGAGATCGGCGGCACTCAGAGCAAAAACCCCAACGGCTGCTGCCATCGCAATCGCAAAAATCCATCTCATTGAACTTCTCCTTGACATGCACAGCCTCCACTCGAAGATATACTATGGATCGACCATTCTCCAGGAGACTTCATGAGATCCGCGTTCTTCTCGCTGATCGCCGCCGCTTCAGCGATCCTGGCGTCGGGCACAACCGCCGCCGTCACCAGGCCGCCCATCACTGGCATTGCGAATTTCGTGGTGAAGACCGATAGCCTGGACGAAGCTCGCAAGTTCTACTCGGGCGTCCTCGGCTATGACGAGGTGTTCCGGCACAAGCGGGCCATCGCCGGCCCCGCGGAAATTGCGGTCTTCAAAGTCAACGACCACCAGTACATCGAGCTCGCCCCAACGCTGGAAAAAGAATCCGACGACAAGCTCATCCAGATTGGCTTTGAAACCGCGGATGCGCGCAAGCTGCGCGACTATCTCGCCTCCCGCGGCGTAGGCGTCCCGGCGCGCGTTTCGAAGGATTCGGACAGCAACTATAGCTTCGTCGTGAAGGATCCCGAGGGGCACAACGTCGAATTCGTCGAGTACACCAAGGGTTCGCTTCAGTCCAAGTACCGTGGAAAGGCCCTTTCGGACCGCCGCATCTCCGACCACATCCTGCATGTCGGCGTCCATGTAAAGAGCCCCGAGGCGCAGGACAAGTTCTACAAGGACATCCTGGGCTTTCGCTTCCTTTGGCAGGGCGGTCCCCGGGACGATCGCCTCGACTGGATATCGCTCCTCACGCCCGACGGCGACAACTGGATCGAGTACATGGTCATGCACGACGGTCCTCCAACCCCGCAACAGCTCGGCGTCTGGCATCACGTCTGCGTCGGTACTCTGGATATGCAGGCCGTCTACAAAACCGTGATGGACCGCGGCTACAAGCCGCCGCGCGAACCCTCCGTGGCCCGCGACGGCCGCATGTTGCTGCAACTCTACGACAAGCACAATACGCGGACCGAAGTCATGATCCGCAAACCGGTACAAAAACCCTGCTGCTCCGAGAACATGGACCCCTACATCAAGTGATCCGCGCCCAGCAACGTCCGCCGGACAAGTCGGGTGCGATATGCTGATCCACTATGAGGATCGTGTATCGCTCCACCTTCGCACTGGCGACGGTCATGATGCTCGCCGCGCAGCCCGTTGACCGGAATAAGCCGTTCCCCGCCCACAAAGTCATCGCCAACGTCTACTTCGTCGGCACCGCGGACCTGGGCAGCTATCTCATCACCACGCCCCAGGGTCACATCTTGGTCAACACCGACTACGAATCCACCGTCCCTCAAATCCGCTCCTCCGTCGGACAGCTCGGCTTCAAATTCACAGACATCAAAATCATCCTCGGCAGTCACGCGCACGGCGACCACATGGAGGGCGATGCCATGGTCAAGGAGCTCACCGGCGCGCGCGTCATGGCCATGGAGCAGGATGTCCCCGCGCTCAAGCGCATCACACCCGGCGGAAAGCCGCACCCCGTCGACCGCGTTCTGCACGACGGCGACGAAGTCAAGCTGGGCGGTACCACCCTCACGGCGCACCTCACCCCCGGCCACACCAAGGGCTGCACCACCTGGTCCATGAAAGCCGCCGAAGCCGGCAAGACCTACAATGTTGTCATTGTGTGCAGCGTCGGCTGGAATCCCGGCTACATCCTCGTAAATAATAAGGATTACCCTCAGATCTCCGACGACTACGTGCGCAGCTTTGCCGTCTTGCGCAAGCTTCCCTGCGACATTTTCCTCGCCGCCCACAGCGGATTTTACGATCTCACCGGAAAGTACCCCAAGCTCGGGCAGGGAGGACCGAATCCGTTCCTCGATCACGCCGGCTATCTCGCCTACATTGACGAGAAGGAAAAATCCTTCAGCGCCGAATTGGCGCGCCAGAAGGCCCAACAGAACAGGCAATAACGGCTGCACAACGGCCGGACGCCTTGACTGGTACTTATGGAACTCGGCCGCCATGCCCGATGAGCCGATTCCCCACCCGCCCCTGCGAAAATAAGTAGGCGAGAGCCGAAAAGGTCCTCTCGTATCGGATTAAACGATGCGAAACTCACTCATTCTATGGGTGCTGCTCCTGGCTACGCTGCATGCGCCCGCCGATGCCCAAACGGTCTTCGGCAAAAACCTGGTGGTTAACGGAGATGCGGAATCCGGCACGGGTACCACCTCCGCGACGCCCGCATCCTCCATCTCCGGTTGGACCATCGCTGGCTCCCCCGCGGTGATCCTCTACACGGCGGGAGACCGCCTGACTCTGAGAAGCCTGGGGCCGGCGAGTCGCGGAAAAAACTATTTCGCCGGTTCCACGACGGCCAAGGCGACCCTGACGCAGAAGATCGACGTGTCCTCTGCGGCCTCCGGCATCGACGCGGGCACCGTCTCCTACGATGCATCCGGCTATCTGGGCGGTGCCAACGGCGATACCTCGCAGATGATCGTCACCTTCCAGAACTCGTCGGGCGCATCCGTCGGCACCTTCACCCTCGGACCGGTGACCGACACCGACAAGGCCCAGGACGACGCCCTCTACTTCCGGCGCAAGCTCGGCCAAACGCCTTCCGGCACCCGCTCCGTGACCGTCGAAATCGACCTGATGCGGTCGAGCGGCTCCAATAACGACGGCTGCGCGGACAACATCTCTTTCCAGCTAAACAATGATTCGGCGCCGCCGTCCGGCTTTTTCGGATCCAACCTGATCGTCAACGGCAACGCCGAAGCGCCCAGCGGGACTCAGTTACCCATACCGCTGACCACGCTGGCGGATTCCGCCGTCATCGAAGTGCCGTCATGGGTTCGCAGCGCCAGCTTCTCGCTCGATACTTATTCGCAGGACTCCGATCTTGCTGCCACAGACCCCGGACCCGCCGATCGCGGAAGCTGGTACTTCTACGGCGGACCAAGCAATCCATCGTCCACCGCCTATCAGGATATCGACCTGGCGGGTGCGGCCTCCCAAATCGATGGCGGCAAGGTGACTTTCTCCTTCTCCGGCTGGATCGGCGGGTATAGCGACCAGGGTGACTCGATGAAGGTCACGGCGCTCTTTATGAACTGGTCCGGAGCGGCTCTGGGGAGTTCCACCCTGGGCCCGGTTGGCGCGGCGGAGCGTGGCAACAAGAGCGCGCTCATTCAGAAATCGCAGACTGGTTCCGTGCCGGCCGGAACCCGCTTGGTGCGCATCACCATGGCATCCACGCGAACCGACGGCTCGGATGATGACGGCCTCGCCGACAGTCTGGCCCTGGTGCTGACCGCCCCCGGAACCGGCGGCAACGCCCCCGCAATTCAGTCGAACGGCGTCGTCAGCGCATCGGCCTTTGGCGGGTTCACCAGCATTGCGCCAGGCACGTGGGTCGAAATCTACGGATCCAGCCTGGCAGGCTCGGCCCGCGAATGGGCAGGATCGGATTTCAAGGGCTCCACCGCCCCGACTTCGTTGGATGGCACATCCGTGGCCATCGCCGGACAACAGGCGTTCATCCGTTACATCTCGTCTGGCCAGGTCAACGCGCAGATCCCCTCGAACATCGCGCCGGGACCCCAGCAGCTTACCGTCACCACGGCCAACGGAACCAGCGCCCCGTACGCCGTTACCGTCAATGCCGCCCAGCCCGGCCTTCTCGCGCCGGCGCCCACATTCGTGATTGGCGGCAAACAATATGTTGTGGCCCAGCACGCCGACGGAACCTTCGTCCTGCCGCCCAATTCCATCGCGGGCGTCGGTACCCGGCAGGCGCAGCCGAACGAGGCCATCGTGATGTACGGCATCGGCTTCGGCGGCGTCACGCCCGCCATCGGCGCCGGCCAGATCGTCGGCGTCTCCAATCAGCTCGCGCAGCCGCTCACCATCCAGTTCGGATCGGTCAAAGCTACGGTGCAGTACGATGGCCTGGCGCCCGGCTTCATCGGCCTCTACCAGTTCAACGTCGTGGTGCCGAACGTCTCCGATAGCGACGCCATTCCGCTCGCGTTCAACCTCGGAGGCGTGCAGGGCTCGCAGACGCTGTACATCGCCGTCAAACGCTAGGTCAGAAATCAACGGCCTCCGGCCCCCGCCGCCTATTCACGCGCCGGCGGGACCACGAACTCGAACAGCCGGCTGTGCGAATCCTCCGGCAGCAGGAACAGCCGGTCGCCGCGCTTCGCCATCCCTTCATTGGTATAGGGAACGCCGCGGCTCGTCCGGCCCATGGCAACCCGCCGCACTAACCGCAGCGACGGATAGTCGAGCCAGTCGATCGCCCCCATGCCGTCGGGCAGTAGCCCGGACGCGACCAGGTGGCCGTCCTCGAACTTCATGTCCTGGTAGCCGTTCCCGCTGGGATTTGGAACCTTCCGGACCAGCCGCCCGTTCCTGTCCCACAAATAGAATTCGCGGCTGTCCCAGTTGCCGCCAATCAGAAGGTCTCCCGCCGCGGCGATACAGCCGATATGGTCGTCGACCGTGAACTGGTATTCCAGTTCGAGAGTGCGCAGGCTCCGCTTCTGAATCACGCTGCTGCTCGCGCGCCGGTATTCGGCCACCGGGATCCACAAAGATCCGCCGTCGGCCGAAATTCCTCCCGCATGGTATCGTTCCCCCGCCGTCACATCGACCGTGCGCAGATGCCGCCCGCCGGCCAGCGAGAATTCGTGCAGGTAGCCTGCATGGTGGTCCTTGTCCACCGAAGTGACCCACAGGTGCGAATCGTCCAGCTCGATGCCCTGCACGTGATGGGTAGTGCCTTCGAGATCGGTGACCTTGACTGGACTCAGTCCCGAGGTCTTTGTCGCCGCATCCTGGATGGCCTGGGCTGAAGACTGCGATGCAGCGCCCGCGGCCAGTGAGAGCAGCAGGAGGGTGAGTTTCATGAAAGACATAGTAATCGATCGTACCGAAGGACAACCCGTGTTGTGTCCTGTTCTCGCCGCCGTCCTTGGTGGAGTAATTGGAGTAACGACGCTGGCCTACTGCCCCACGGCAAAACTTCAATTTCGCCATCTCAACGGTGATGGTCATAGGCCCTTGTCAATTCTACCGGTTCCGCCTCGGGGTTTTCACTGCTCGCGAGGCCCAAGGCAAAGAAGCTGAACGCTGATGGCTGAAAGCTGAAAGCCATGGACGGCGCAGTAGCGGCGACCTGATCGCCTCGCCTGAGCACGACTTCAATCCTCGAGAGGCGCCGGTGATTTAAGTCTTTTCCTCGTGCCGGTCGCCGGCGTCCGGAAGAACCTGCCGCAGCTCCGGAGTCGGAACCGACAGAAGAACGGCATCTCCCACCGACTGGACCAGGCGGACCGGTAATTGGAGCGTCGCAGCCCGGAGGATACCCCGCGCAGCGCCGATCTGTTCGGCTGCCGCCTTATTCAATTTGACCTGGAGCGCGACGATGGTCCAGGCCGAAGTGTCAAGAAAAAGAGCCGCGACCTCGCCAATCGCGTGCCCGTCAGCCGCAATTACAGCGCGTCCTCGAAGGTGTTCATCGGAAACCTGCATCGTCGAACCGCCTTATGAGCAATCTTTACCTGAAACTTTCGGCGCCTTCCCCATATACCGAGTGTACGCCTGTCCTCCCCAGCCGCTTCCGCAGATTTGGCCGCTGCGTTAAAATGACGGCGGTTCCGACTCATTTTTCCGGAGGCATTTGTGACATTCATTCGCCTGCTTCTGCTCCCCGCATCGATCCTGCTGCTTGCCCTCTTGCCGCCCTGCGCCGCTGCCGCCAGCCCAACCGAAACTCGCCTGATGCGATTCCCCGATATCTGGAACGACCAGGTGGTCTTCGTATACGCCGAGGATCTCTGGATCTCCTCCACCAAGGGTGGCCCGGCCCGGCGGTTGACCGCGCATCCCGGCGACGAGTTGTATCCGAAATTCTCCCCCGACGGCAAATGGATCGCCTTCACGGGCGAGTACGACGGCAATTCCGACGTCTTCGTCGTCCCCGCCGCCGGCGGCGAGCCCAGGCGCCTCACCTATCACCCGGCCGCCGACATGGTGCTTGGATGGTCGCCGGATGGCCGCATCCTCTTCCGCTCGAACCGCGCCAGCGACCTGCCTGACTACACTCGGCTCTTCCTGATCTCTCCCGATGGCGGCACGCCGGAGATGCTGAGTGTCCCGCGCGCTTCCCTGGCCAGCTTTTCCGGCGACGGTCAGCGCATCGCTTACAACCTCACCTCCCAGGAAATGCGCACCTGGAAGCGGTATCGCGGCGGCTGGAAAAGCCCCATCGCTCTGTTCGATCTGCAGAAGCACTCCTACGAGCCGCTCCCCACCACCGAGGCCATGGACATGTTTCCCATGTGGCGCGGTGACGCCGTCTTCTTCATTTCCGACCGCGACGGCGTCATGAACTTGTACCGCTGCGACCTCGCTTCGAAAAAGGTTGCCAAACTGACCACCTACACCGAATACGACATCAAGTGGCCGAGTCTTGGCCCCAACGCCATCGCTTACGAAAACGGCGGCCTGCTGTACTCCTACGATCTGAAGAGCGGCCAGGCGGTGCAGATCCCCATCCATGTGGCCGGCGACGATATCGCCGCGCGGCCGGAGATCCGCAACGTCGGCAACCGGATCGGTGCCTGGGAAATTTCGCCAACCGGGGTGCGCGCCCTGTTCGAAGCGCGCGGCGATATCTTCACCGTGCCGGCCGAACATGGCAGTCCGCGCAACCTGACCAATACCTCCGGCGCTCATGAGGTCAACCCCAAATGGTCCCCCGACGGCAAGTGGATCGCTTACTTCTCCGACATCGGCGGCGAGTACGAGCTTTATCTCCGGCCGCAGACCGGCGGCGATGAAATCCGCATTACCTCCGACGGGAATGAGGTGCGCTATCGCTACGCCCCCGTTTGGTCGCCCGATTCGAAGAAGATCGCCTATAGCGATAAGAAGCTGCGGCTCTGGTATGTCGACATCGAAAAGAAGGCGCCCGTGCTGGTCGACAAGGCCGACTACCCCAGCCGTGTCACCGGATCGTGGTCGCCCGACAGCCGGTGGATCGCCTACACAAAGCCGGCCAATGCCGCCGGCAAGGACAACTTGTACCTCTACTCCCTGGAGTCGAAGAAGATCGCTCCCATCAGCCAGGGACTCTTCGATGACTTCAACCCGGTCTTCGATCCCGAGGGCAAGTACCTCTATTTCGTCTCCAACCGCTTCTTCTACCCGAGCGCCGATAACTTCGACCGCCGCTTCATTTACGCCAACACCACCGGCATCTTCGCGCTCACGTTGAAGGCCGACACGCCGGCTCCCT
This sequence comes from Candidatus Acidiferrales bacterium, assembly GCA_035499435.1. Taxonomy (GTDB): domain Bacteria; phylum Acidobacteriota; class Terriglobia; order Bryobacterales; family Bryobacteraceae; genus Solibacter. The sequence continues at coordinate 41,452 of DATJYW010000127.1, forward strand.
TCGGGCCGCAAAACGACGAGGAAAAGGACGCCGACGCGAAGAAGGACGACAAGAAAGACGACACGAAGCCCGCCGAAAGCGCGGACGCGCAGAAGACCGGTGAAAAGAAGCCGGACGAGAAGGCCGCCGAGGTGAAGCCCATCCAGATCGATCTCGAAGGGCTCGCCGACCGCCTTTCCCGCGTGCCCGTTCCGCCGGGCATGTACCGCCACCTGGAGGCGCGAAAGGAAAAGCTGTTCTACGTCTCCGATCCGATGGAAGACACCCAGATGGGCCGGCCCGGACCGCAGCAGCCGGCAGGCGCCGTCCACCTCTACGACACCAAAAAGCGCGAAGACAAGGTCGTCCTGCAGGGCGTCAACAACTACGAGCTGGATAAGACCGGCGCCAAGCTGCTGTATCGCGCGCAGAACAACTACGGCATCATCGATGCCGCTCCCGGTAAGAAAGTCGGCGATGGCAAAGTGAACACCGCCGAGATGCAGGTGGAGTCGAATCCGCGCGATGAGTGGAAAGAGATCCTGACCGAAGCATGGCGCATCGAACGCGACTTCTACTGGGACCCGGAGATGGCTGGAGCCAACTGGGCCGCGATCCGCAAACGCTACGAGGCGCTCCTGCCTTGGGTCGCGCATCGCAGCGACCTCAACTACATCCTTGGCGAGATGATCGCCGAGTTGAATACCTCCCACACCTACGTTGGTGGCGGTGATGTGCCTGACCGTAAGCGCGTCAACGTCGGCATGCTGGGCGCCGATTTCCAGGCCGACGGGGGCTTCTTCCGCATCGTCAAAATCTACAAGGGCGAGAACTGGGAGAACGACCTGCGCTCCCCTCTCACCGAGCCGGGCCTGAAGGTGAAAGAAGGCAACTACCTGATTGCCGTGAACGGAAACGTGGCGCATGCCGACCGCGAGCCATACGCCTGGTTCCAGGGACTCGCCGACCGCATGGTCACGCTCAAGATCAACGACAAGCCCGCTGAGCAGGGCGCCTGGGAAATCGGCGTCAAACCGATCGGCGGCGAGGCTGGCCTCCGCTACCTGAACTGGGTGGAGGGCAACCGTCGCAAGGTGTTCGAACTCACCGGCGGCCGCGTCGGCTACATGCATGTGCCGGACACGTCGGTGGAAGGCGTCCGCATGTTCGACAAGTATTTCAACGGACAGCAGGGGCTGGACGGCCTCATCGTGGATGAGCGCTTCAACCACGGCGGTTGGTCGCCGGACTTCTACACCGAGAAACTGGGACGTCGGACTTTGCTGGCCCTCTCGCCGCGGGAGGGCAAGGAATTTGTGCCGCAGGCCGCGTTCTTCGGGCCGAAGGTCATGATCGTCAACGAGCAGGCCGGGTCCGGAGGTGACCTCTTCCCCTACTACTTCAAGAAGGAGAAGATCGGGCCGCTCGTCGGCACACGCACCTGGGGCGGGCTGATCGGCATGGGCGGGTTCCCCTCCACTCTGGACGGCGGCGGCGTCACCGCGCCGGGCTTTGCTTGGTGGGAGCCCAACGACAAGGGCAGCGGCGAGTGGGTCGTGGAAAACCACGGCGTGGATCCCGATTACGTGGTCGAGCAGCGCCCCGACCTCGTGCTCCAGGGACACGACCCCCAGTTGGAGAAGGCCATCGAATTGACGCTGGACGCACTCAAGAAGATGCCGCCGCCCCTCCATCGGCCGGCGTTCCCCATCAAGACGAACGCCGCAAGATAAGCTTCGGACGAATAATTTTCACCTTGATCTTCATCGCCGCGGGTCCCCGGCACTTCACAATCGAAGGGATTTCTCACGCTGCCGAGCTCGGGATCCCTCTCGCCAGACTCGACTCGGAAAAACGCACTTGTAACATTTGTAAGGGTAGTTCGCGTGCATCGATCAAGCGCAGGAGCCGGGGCGTTCGGGCCGATGGCGATGATCTGATTCTATCGGCAGCCGCGCTCACACCTCCGCCCCATATCCATGGCCGAATTATCCGCGTTTCTGTGACGGGCGACACCCTCATGCTAATCTTCGATTCCGGTAGGCATCTGCCGGTGCTCAAGCCGCCGTTTCCCGCCGCGGCTTACATCTACCATCGCGGTGGCATTCTCCGCTTCGGTAAGCTCACCATGAACGACGCCGATCTGGAAATCGTCGGCGACCGGCCGGGTTGGTTCAACTTCTTTCAGGGCGAATATCAAAAACAGCTTGTGGCTGGTTATTCCAAGAACACTCGCGCCAATGGACTGGTAGCTCACATGGTGGATTATTCCCGTTTTCACTCTTCAGCCGCTACTCTGGGAATAGCGGCGCCACAAACCGATATTTTTCGGGAGTATCGATTGATATGAGAAGGCGCGCAGCAGTCCTTTCGATCGCCGCTTTCCTCTGTGCCGCGGCATCCGCCGAACAGAGGCAGGTCGATGCCGCAAAATCTGAAATCACGGTTCGGGTCTACAAGGCCGGTGTATTTGGCGCGTTCGGGCATGATCACGAAATCGCGGCCCCTGTCAAGAGCGGCGCCGTGGACACTTCCGCCCATACTGTGGAATTGCGGGTAGCGGCCGCATCGCTGAAGGTCCGCGACCCCGGCGCGTCCGAGAAGGACCGTGGCGAGATTCAAAACACCATGATCGGCCCGGAGGTCCTGGACGCCGGGCATTTCCCCGAGATTGTATTTACTTCCAGTGGCGCCGAAGCGGCGGGTGACGGTGCTTGGCGCGTGCGCGGGAACGTGGTCATTCATGGCCAGTCTCGTCCGATCGAGGTGGACGTGCGGGAGAGCGGCGGCCATTATCGCGGAAGTGCGCTCCTCAAACAATCCCAGTTCGGCATCAAGCCCGTAAAGGTAGCCGGCGGCGCCATACGGGTAAAGGATGAAATCCGGATCGAGTTCGATATTCAATTGGCGCAGTGACGATCGCGCATGGTTTGGAGGTCTGTCATGTTTCCATTTACCAGATACTTTGTAAGTCTGATTGGAATGAGCGGCCTGCTTGTCTTTAATGCCATGGCCCAATACGGCGGCAACAGTGCAAACAGCGGAACCGCTGGGAGCGCCGGTGCAACCGGTGGTGGTGGAGCGACCGCCGGCTGCAACTTCCACGGCAACTACCACGTCGGCTTCGATCGCCCCGAGGCCTGGGGACTGAAATACTTCACTTCCGTGACGCTGCTGAACGGCTTGCAGCCGCCTGAGCCTTCGGAGGGCTATCACACAGGATCGATCAGCGTTGCAGTGGAAACGGGATGGCTTCCTGTGCTCGATGCAGGACAGAGCCGCATCGGCTTTAATGGCCAGGCTCCCGAAAATCTGAATCAGGCGCCCGTCTTCATCCGGCCGGTACTGCGGATCGGATTGCCGGACAAGTTTACGGCAGTGATTGCCGCGCCGCCGCCGTTTGAAGCGTGGGGACTCACGCCGCGGCTCATAGCCTTCGGCGTGGAGCGGCCCCTGGTATAGCACGGCCAATGGACCGTGAACTGGCGCGGATACGGGCAGCTCGGCTGGGTGAAAGGCGCGTTCACCTGCCCCAATAGCGTACTGCCGTTCCCTCCTGGCGCTCCGCAGAATCCGACCGAGTGCGTTGGTCAGTCGCAGGACAAAGCCTCGCTACGCTATGCACGCATGGAATTCCAGGTATCCCACAAGCTTCGCTTCATGCCGAAGCTGACGCCGCACGTAGCGGTCGCCGGGAACGCACGCCTGGCGCGCCCACCACGAATGACGGTTTGTTTAATGTGCGCGCCCTGGTCAGCTACTCCTTCCGGTAAAATTCAGACCACTCGCGTCGGGCGAAGCTGCGAAACAGCGCCCGCTTCCGCCCTGGAACCAACCAGCCTCTGGTGTACATTAGGGAATGCTGCCGGGTACGCAGACCGCGGGGCCCTTGGATTGGTGAGCACGCTCCCGGCCGGCAGTCGGTTGATCATATGTGGGTGGTGGAGAAAATCGAAATCAGCGGCGGGTTTCTGCCTGGCCTGAGCATCAATTTTCCCCCAGGCCTGACTTGCATCATCGGGGCGCGCGGAAGCGGCAAGTCCACGCTCGCCGAGGCCGTGCGCTTTGCGCTCTGCGGCATCTCGGCCGCGCCGAAACAGTGTGCCGACCTGATTCAGGCAAATCTCGCCGGCGGGGCGCTGGTCACCATCACCGCGCTCGCCGATGCATCGAACCGCTACACCATCAAGCGCGCCCTCAAGCAGAACCCGGTACTGCTCACATCCGACGGTAGGCCGATCCAGACGGTAGATCTCGATCGCGGCACGTTTCTGCCTCTGGACGCGTACAGCAGCACCGAAATCGAGGCCATAGCCGACGAGGCCCTCGGCCACAAACGGCGGAATCTGCTGGACGAACTTCGCAGCGAGCAGATGCGCAGCATCCACATGTCTCTTGCGGAGAGCGCACGCGCGCTCGAGGCCAATGCCGATCGTATCCGCACGGCGCGGCGAACCATCGACGACCTCACCGAGCAGATCGAAGAGCTCGGCGACGTCCGCGCCGGGCTCGGCGCGCTCGCGCCATCGGATCGCGAGTCCGCGGAGGATTTCGTCCAACTGTCCCGCCAGCAGCAGCTCGATCAGCGCGAGATCGCGAAGCTGGACTCCGCCGACCGGGATCTGAAGACACTCGGCGAGACACTCGAGCGGCTGCGCAGAGAGGCGAAGCACGTCTTCGCCGCGCGCCTCACCGAGGAGCAGTCCGCCAATGCCGACACCATGCGGCGTTATGACAAGCTGTTGGCGGCATCCATGGCGCCGGTGGAAAAGCACCTTGCCGCGATCCAGGCCAAAATTAGCGACGCCCAGGGCACGGTGGCCCAGGCGCGCCAGAGCGTCGCGGAGATCCACACCAGTCACGCCGGCGACTTGGCGAAGCTCACCGCCCTCAACCAGGCGGCCAGTGAGCAGGCTCGCGTGCGCGCGTCGCTCGAGCAGCAGGTCGCTAAACTCGAAGCCTTGGAGCAACAGCGGGTAGCGCTTCATAGCGAGCTGAAAGCGCTGTACGAAGAGCGGAAGTCTCTCAAGGCCGACCACATTCTGATGCGCGATCAGATCTCGATGATGCGCGACGGGATCGCGTCCGAGCTTCAGCACGAAGCCGGCGAGCGCGTGCGAATTCGCGTCATGCGCAATGCCGACTACATGTCGTACCAGGACATGCTGGTGGAGGGCCTCAAGGGCGCGCGCGTGCGCAATCAAAACGAGATTCTCGCCACCCTGATGCAGTTGCGCCCGGAACAGCTCGCGCAACTGATTCAGACCAATGACCTCGACTCCTTCGACGAGCTCACGCGTTTCGGATCGGAGCGCTCGCGGAAAATACTCGACGCCTTTCGGGGGACCGTAGACCCTCTGGCCCTCGAGATCACTACCATCGAAGACCGCATCGCCATCGAGCTCAATGTCGCTACCGCGGGCCAGCCGCACTTCAAGGATGCATCCGATCTTTCCCGCGGCCAGAAGTGTACCGCCCTCCTCCCGATCCTTCTCGCGCGAAGGGACAATCCGTTGATTATTGATCAACCGGAGGACAACCTTGACAATCATTTCATCTTTGAGACGGTGGTCAACGCGGTGCAGCGAATGAAGAAGCGCCGCCAGATGATTTTCATCACGCACAATGCCAATATCCCGGTGCTGGCCGAAGCCGAGCTCGTGCTCGTAATGACTTCCGATGGCCGGGTCGGAGCCATCGAGAAGCATGGCACCGTCGACGAATGCCGCGAACAGATCATCGAGCTGCTGGAAGGCGGGAGAGAAGCGTTCGAGCTGCGCTCCAAGAGGTATGCAGCCGGCTGAACTTCTCTACCAGAGGCTCCGCCGCCTTGCCGTGGAGGACCCGCGCGAGGCTCGAAAGGCATTTCTCCTGCTTTTCGATTCCGGCGGCACGATTCTCGAACAGTTTCTGGGACAGATTTCCTCCCCGGCGGACGGCCGCTTGCGTCACCTCGTCGCCAGCGCGCTGCGCAACAACCGGGACAAAGAGCGCCTCGCCCCCTATCTCATCGCGTGGCACGAAATCGAAACCGACGAGTTCGCCAAACGCGCCATGGCCGCCGCTTTGGACGGCGTCAGGATGGAGTCGGCTGCCCAGACCGCCCTGGCCCAGGAGGTCGCCCGCCTGACAACCGCGATCGGGCGGGAGATGGCCCAGCGCGAGCGATTGAACCGCGAGCTCGAGATCGCGCGCGAAGTGCAGGAGCATCTCTTTCCCCAGCGGCTTCCCCCGGCGCCCGGCCTGGACTACTGCGGACAGTGCCTCCCCGCGCGGGAGGTGGGCGGCGATTACTACGATTTCCTGGAGCTCCCCGGCGGCCGGCTCGGCATCGCCATTGGAGACGTATCCGGCAAAGGTGTGGGCGCCGCGCTCCTCATGTCCAGCCTCGAAGCCTCGCTGCGCGCCCTGGCTCCCGTCGTCCACGACCCGGCGGACCTGATGGGCCGCGTCAACAGCCTCGTCTGCCAGGCATCGGCGCCGAATCGCTTTGCAACGCTGTTTTACGCCGAGTACCATCCGGAGACGCGCCGCTTGACATACGTCAACGCGGGTCATAACCCGCCCATGGTCCTGCGCAGGAGCGGCGGTACGTGCCAGGTCCTGCGCCTGGAAACCGGCGGTCCGGTGATTGGCCTTCTCCCACAGCCGTATGAGCGGGGCGTGTTCTCACATGAACCCGGCGACCTGGTCGTACTCTTTACGGACGGAGTTTCCGAATCGATGAACGCCCGCGACGAAGAATGGGGCGAAGAGAAATTGATCGAGCTCGCCAAAGCGTGCCACGGACTCCCGGCTCAGGAAGGAATGAAGCGAATTCTGGCCGCCGCCCAGGCGTTCGCGGGAAACGCTCCCCAGCACGACGACATGACGCTGGTTGTCCTTCGCGTGGCCTGATGGCCGCCCCTCCTTTACTCCTGCCGCAGCGCGACCGTCGGATCCACCCGCGTGGCGCGCAGCGCCGGGATCAGGCTCGCCAACACCGCCACCGCCAGCAGGAACAAGGCCGCCCCCGCTATGCTCACAGGGTCCGCCGGGCTGACGCCATACAGCAGAGGCGCGATCTCCGTGGACGCCGCCAGTGCGATCGCGAGCCCCGCCGCGATCCCGGATAGCGCCAGCATCAGCCCGCGCTGCATCACCATCCGCAGAACGCCTTCGCGGTCGGCCCCCAGCGCCATGCGAATGCCGATTTCCCGGGTCCGCTGGTTCACCGAATAAGCCATCACTCCGTACAGTCCTACGCCGGCCAGCAGCATGGAAATTGCTCCCAGCACTCCCAGAAACACCGACGCAATCCGAGCGCCGAACCACGCAGCCGAGATGTAATCCGTCAACGGCATCGCCGTCAGGCCGGCCGAGTTCGGATCGATGGCCGACATCTCGCGTCGCAGTACCGGGACGAAACCCCGCGCATCCCCGCCGCTGCGGGCATAAAACGCCACGCCGCCTTCACCGCTGCCATTGTGTACCTGGTCGAACGACATATAAAAGTACGGTTGCGGCGCTTCCGACAGGCTGAGGTACTTGCCGTCTCTCACCATTCCCACAATCGTGAACGGCTTGCCGTAGACCTTCACCCGGTGCCCCACCGGGTCGCGTCCCGCGAAAAAGCGCCGCGCGAAGCTCTCGTTGACGATCATCACGCGCGGGCTCTTCTCGTTGTCCTCGGGCTTGAAATCGCGTCCCGCGAGAAACGGCACCTTCAGCAGATCGAAGTACCCGGGAGATACCGAGGCGTGATGCACGTCCAGGTTCTCGCCCCGCTTTGGCGCATACCCTTCCACCGTCACGTCGGTCCATTTCGCCAGCCCGAAGCCGAGCGGAATCGAGTCGGAATAAGCCGCGCCTGTCACCCCCGGCGCGGCCAACAGGCGCTCGCGGAGCCGCTGCGAGAACTGCTTCTCCTCGCTGGGAGTGTAGTTGTTCGTCACCAGAAATAGGCGGCACACTGTCACGTTGCGGTGATCGAAACCGGCCGGAGTGCTCTGCAATCCGTACAGGCTCCTCACAAAGAGTCCGAGCGTCACCAGGGCGGCTAGCGCCAGCCCCACTTCCGCTGTCACCAGCAGCCCGGAGATACGCCGCGAATGCCCGCTCTGCGTATCGCCCCTTCCCCCTTGCCTCAGCGCTTCCACCACGCTGCGCCGCACCGACTGCCACGCGGGCGGAAGCCCGGAAATGAGCGCGGAACCCAGGCAGGCCAGCGCGGCAAACAGAAACACCCGCGCGCTAGGGCGCACATCCAGGTACACCGGCAATCCCGTGGGCGGCACGAAATAAATGAGTACATTCTGCAGCCACAGCGCCAGCGGCAATCCAGCCACCGTCGCCAGAACCGCCAGCAGCAGGCTTTCGCAAATCAACTGCCGGCTCAACCGCATCGGGCCCGCTCCCAGGGCGGCGCGGATGCCGAACTCCCTGTATCGCGCCGTGCTACGAGCCAGCAGTAGATTCGTGACATTCGCACACGCAATCAGCAACACCAGTCCGCAGGCCGCGCCCAGCACAGTCATCGGCCACGCCAGAATTCCCGACGCCCCAGAGACCGCCTTCCAGATCGGCACGATCCGGGCGCCCATCCCCTCATTCGTCTTCGGAAAGGCGCGCGCCAGCCGCGCCGCAACCGTCCTTGCTTCGGCACTTGCCTCTGAGACGCTCACACCCGGCCTGAGCCTCACCAGCGCCTTGAAGTGCCGCGCATCGCGCTCGCGTTCCCCGGCCAGCGGCGCCGGAACCCAACCGTTCATCGCGATCCCCGGCATTACGCCATGAAATTCCGCAGGCGCCACGCCGACGATCGTGACCAGGTGCCGGTTGACGCGCACCGTGCGCCCCAGTACCGACGCGTCTCCGCCGAAATAATCCTTCCACAGCCGGTAGCTGATCACCGCCGTGAACGCCTTCGCCCTGTCGCCGTATTCGTCCCGCGTGAACGTCCGTCCCAGCACCGGTTTCACGCCCAGCACGTCGAAAAAGTTCCCGGAGACCAGTTCGAACCACGCGGAATAGGCGTTCTCGCCGTCGCCGATTGAGGCGGGAGCCGTTTGGTGCAGCACCAGCGCGGAGATGCTTCGCATGCTCTCCTGGAAATCCCGGCAGTCCTGATACGAAACGTTGTCGTCCTCGATCCCGCTCGCGGGCGCGCTTTCCAGGACGGCAAGCTGTCCGTCGTCCCTGGCCCCGCGGAACGGGTGCAGAACCATCCCGTCGATCCAGCCAAATACGGTGGTGGTGGCGGCAATACCGAGCGCCAGCGTTAGCACTGCGACCGCTGTCAGGGCCGGGGTCCGGCGGAGAACGCCCGCCGCGTACCGAAAGTCTTCAAACATGCCTCGCATGTGTTCAGGCCGTTAACTGCAATTTCCCTTCCCACTCCAAACACTGATTCTATTCAATGGCGAGGTCACCCGGTTATCGGTTTCGGTGTCAGATGTCCGAAAATGGGACGCCGCCCCACGTCAGCCGAGGAACAAACTTCGCCGGATCGTCGTCCATTATTCCGATGAGTCGCGCCCAACTCGTACGCGCGTCCGCGGTGGCCGTCGTCGCCGCCTCTGGACTCGTCTTGATGAGCCGCTTCGGCGCTCTTCAGTGGCCTTCGGTTCTGGTATATTCCGGCATCGTAGCCTTCCTCGGCGGCATGGTATCCGCCCTCGCCCCTCCGCGATGGCTCGGATTCTCCAGGCGCTTTCACGGTCCCCTGGCCGGCATACTCGTGGGCGCGTGCCTGTTCTGCGCCGGGTTGTACTGGCCGGCTGGTGCGTTCGATACGCCGTCCCCGGCAACCCGCCTCGACGCCTTCATGCCGGACTACAACTTTCACGAGCGTCACGAAATCGTCGTCCACGCGCCTCCAAACGCCGTTCGCGCCGCTCTGGACCACGTTGCCTGGGCCGACCTCGGCGTCATGGAGACCCTCGGACGCATTCGTAGCGTAGCCATGGGCGGAAGCGCGGCCCGCGGCGGGCTCTCCCCCACCCCCATCGTCGATTCCGTAAAAAGCCCGCGCTCCGGCTTCTTCCTGCTCGACGACACGCCCCGCGAATTCGTCTTCGGTCTTGCCGGCCAGCCCTGGAACAACGCGGCGGTCCGTCTGACCGCGGCCGGCTTTCGGACATGGTCCCAGCCGGGAAGCATCAGGGTCGCGGCCAATTTCCTGATTCAAGCCGTCGGAAATGACTCCTCGCGAGTCGTTACCGAAACCCGCATCGCCGCCTGCGACGCCGCCTCCCGCAGGAAAATGGCGCAATATTGGGCCTTGGTCTACCCCGGCAGCGGCATGGTCCGCCGCAGCCTGCTGGAAGCCGTCCGCCTGCGCGCCGAAAAATCGCGAACGTGAAGCTACTCCACGATGGCCTGCATCACTGCGTTTTCGAAGTCCCGGTCTGCCTGCCGGTCCGGGTTGTCGGTCTGAATCATCATCACACCGATCAACTTCTCTTTCGGATCGACCCAGAAGTGGGTGCCGTAGGCGCCGTCCCACCCGAAACTCCCTTTGGAAACGCGGCGCCCCGCGGCCACGGGGTCGCTGACCACTTCCACGCTGAGTCCATAGCCTCGCCCCGGCGCGCGCCCCGGCAGTGTGTCGGGCACGAACACGCTGGACATCAGTTCCACCGTCTTTGGGCTGAGTAGTTGATTGCCGTTCCACTTGCCGCCGGCGCAGAGCATCAGCGCGAATTGGGCATACTCCTCCGCCGTCGACACCAGGCCGCCCGCGCCGGAGAAGTAGCTCTTGCTCTGCAGCCGGTTCGGACCCTGCGTCTTGGTCAGCGAGCCGCCGCCGCGGTGATAGGCGGTCACCACGGTCGGCCAGCGATCGTCGCCCGGATGAAAGGCCGTGCTCTTCATCCCCAGCGGCGTGAAGATCCGCTGCTTCAGGAACTGATCGAAGCTCATGCCGGATGCGACTTCGACCACGCGCCCCAGCGTGTCGAATCCCGCGAGCGCGCTGTAAGTCCAGCGCGACCCCGGTTGAAAATCGAGCGGAGCAGCCGCGAACTTCGGCATCATGTCGGCGAGGGTCCGGCTGCCCACCATATCGATCAAGCCCGGCAATTCGTGTGTGCTCGCCGGTCCGCCGCTGGCCAGTCCCGACACGTGCGTCAACAGGTCCTGAATCGTGATTTCGCGCGTGGCCGGGATGGTGTAATACCTCGGCGGATCCGACGCCGGTGCATTCGCCGGCCGATCCTGCACGATGGCGACCTTCGATCCCTTGAACTCCGGTATGAATTTCGAGACGGGATCGTTGAGCCGCACCTTGCCTTCCTCGAGCAGCATCAGGATCGCGGCGCCGCACACCGGCTTCGACATGGAAAAGACGCGAAACGTGGCGCCCTTCTGCATCGGTTTGTTCGCTTCGACGTCCATCAGCCCCTGCGCGTCGAACCAGGCGATCTGCCCCTTCCGCGCGACCAGTGTCACCGCGCCGGAGAAGTCGTGCGCGTCGATGTGCCGTTGGATCGCATCGTGAACCCGCGCCAGCCGTTCCTCGGAGAGTCCCACCGACTCGGGTTTGACGTTTGCCGCAACCAGGGGTAGGCCGGCTAAGGCCCACAAGCATAGTCTCATCTTGAAATTCGCGCGCATAGTTAGGTAGTCTATCGCAACATAGTTCGCCCCGCGCCACGTGGGGCAGCGCTTCAGCCTGCGCGGGACTTCAGTCCCGCTGGCTCGCTTGACAGGCCAAGTCCACGGCGTCATCAAGCCCGCCAGGCCGGAGCGCCTGCCGGCGGACTAGCGGGCCGGCGCGTGCCGTCGGATTAGCGGGCCGGAGCAAGTCGGCGCCTGCGGACCAACAGCAGGCCGGCCAAGCCAAGAGCTCCGATCCAGGTCAGACCCGGCGGTTCGGGTACGGCAGGAACGGTCACGCTGCCGGGCGAGGTCATAAATGGAATGCCGCTCAGGCTGGAATCGAGCAGGATCCCGTTCGACAATGTGATGGGACTGGTCCCCGCGCCGGTCGCCTCGAATTCGAAATCGGCAAGTACACCATCGCCGGTAGCGCCCGGGACAGGACCAGTCAAAGTATCGGCCGTATTCGCGGCGGTCCCGACGGTATTGTCGATGGTGCCCGGGACGAAAGTCGTGGGGCCGCCCGTCGGCAAAAAACTACCTTCGGAGATGCTCAGAAGAGTCAAAATGTACGGGTCAAAAGCCAGGTCAAACTGGAATGCGTACACGTCCGAGGCGCCCGTAATACTGACCGGAAGGGAGAAAACCCCGTTGGATACGGTTACCGAGCCGGGTGAAATCACTGGTTCGGCCGTGAGCAGAGGTGCAGAAACCAGAACCGCAGCCTGGACTGCAAGGAAAGGGAGCTTTCGGTCAAGGTTCACAGGAGACCCTCCCCTCTTCAAATCGCCTTTTATTCTAGGCGAGGGGGTAGAGCAATGCCAACTGAATTGACGTTCCTCAGGTGGCCAAACTTACAGAGACGAGGGGCCAGCCTTACGGGCACCTGGTTCCGGGCGCGAGTTTCTGGGAAACGATGGCAAGGTCAAGAACATTCACCACGCCATCGTTGTTGACGTCGGCATCGGGGTTGAAGCCGGTTTGGCCAGCGCTCTTGCCGAAGCTGGCCTTTACGAGGGCGAGATCGGCGCAGTTGATAAGCCCGTCGTGATTGACGTCGCCCGATATTTGGGGCACGTACGTGGTCGCCTCAACCACCGTTTTGCTCTCCATATTACCGGCCACGTCGGTGGCGATGCTGTAGAAGGCGTAGGAGTGCAGGAGCGAGCCCGAGTAGTAGGCCTGCGTGAGCGTGGTGTTCAAAAGCCAGGGAGTGAAGGCCCCGCCGTTGTCGGAGACGTAAATGGTATAGCTCCATACCCCGGAGGTCGCGTCGGCTCCGGACCATTGAACGCTGAAGTTGGGCGACGTTACCGCGGTGGGCAGCGCGCCGACGCGGCTGACGGGCTTGGTGGCGTCGATCCGGATCGCTTGGCCACGAGGCGTTTCCTGCCGGCCGGCGGTGTCGACGCTGTAGAAAAGAAGCAGGTGAACGCCGTCGGCGGAAATCGAGAACGGACCGCCATAGCCCTGGTAGGGGCCGTTGTCAATGCTGTAGTAGGTGGCGGAAATAGGGCTCTTATCGGGGGTGGCGATGAGCATCACGGTCACGGGGCCCATGTACCAGCTATGGTCGCCGGAAGGACCGTTCAGGTTCGCCGTGGATACCGGCCCGGGTGAAGCACCGGGGCTCAGCTTACTCACAAAGCAATTCCGCAATGGCCCGAAAGTGGTCTCGAAGGCGCCTGGCGTGACTGGGAAATCGGGGGACGCTGTAATGCCCGTCACGTAGGCATTGCCTGAAGCATCGACCGCTATGCCGCTACCATGATCCTGTCCCCTTCCACCCAGGTAGCTCGAGTAAAGGATTGAACCTCCGGCGTTCAGTTTCGCCACGAAGGCATCAATTTCGCCGCCGCCGAAGGTAGTCTGGAAGGCGTCCGGAGTGGTCGGGAAACCGGAGAACGAGTAACCCGTAACATAGGCGCTGCCCGAAGCATCGACAGCTATGCCTGTGCCCCAGCTCGGGCCCAGGTTCGTCGAATACACGATAGCCGCTCCAGCGGCGTTCAGCTTGGTCACCAAGTCCCCACAAAAGGAGGGACAACCGTCTCCAGTGCCTACGGTCACATAGGCATTTCCGGAAGGATCGAGCGCAATGGACTCGCTGCCGTTTCCGCCTAGAAAGGTCGAGTAGATCAGAGCGGAGCCAGCGGCGTTCAGCTTGGTCACAAAGCTATCCCAGTCCCCCTCGAGAGTCGTTCGCAGAGCGCCCGGTGTAACGGGGAAATCGGTGGACGATGTGGCCCCCGTGACGTAGGCATTGCGGGAAGCGTCAACAGCTATGCCCCCGCCGGACACCATTCCGAGATTTCCGCCGAGGCAGGCGGAATATGCGAGGGCGGAGCCGGCGGCGTTTAGCTTCGTCACGAAGACATTGTTATACCTGCACGTGGTCGCGAAGGCGCCTGGTGTGGCTACGAAGTCTGCGGAATAACCGATATCGCCCGTGATATAGGCGCTGCCTGAGTCATCGATCGCTATGTACCCACCATAGACGCCTTTCAGACAGGTCGAGTAGATCAGCGCGGAGCCAGCGGCGTTTAGCTTGGTCACAAAGCCACCGCTGCCGCATGACGTCTGGAAGGCTCCCGGCGTCACTGGGAAATCGGGGGACGCTGTGCTGCCCGTGACGTAGGCATTGCCCGAAGCATCGACTGCTATGCCATTGCCATAACCTCCACCCAAAAACGTGGAGTAAACGAGCGCGGAGCCTGTGGCGTTCAGCTTGGTCACGAAGGCACTCCAGTAGTTGCCTAAAGTGGTCTGGAAGGCTCCCGGCGTGACTGGGAAATCGGGGGACCCTGTGCTGCCCGTGACGTAGGCATTGCCCGAAGCATCGACTGCTAGGGCGGTGAGTTCCACGTCCGCGTTACCTGAGCCCAGGTAGGTGGAATACACCAGCACCGGGTCAATCACCAGCGGTTGGCTGCGGTCATACTCTGCCACGCTAAACCCCACTCGGCCTTTTCCGCGCAGCACATACCGGCCCGCCACCGTCTGTCGCTTTCCGCCGATCTCCTGGTACACCACGGGCGCGTGCTCGATCACCTCGCTTCCGCCTACCCCGATCACCAGCGCACCATCGCCGTTGACGCTGAGCTTCCGGGCACCCTGAAATCCGATATCGATCACTCGCGGATCGGTCCCCGGCGCCACCACGAAATCGTACTCCAGGAGCCGCTGATTGCCGTGATACACGAGGTCGATGCCGGGATAGACGGCCGTATATTTCACCGCAGCATAGGTGGGTACATTCGTGCGCCACTGGCGGGGGTCCTTGCCGATGAAATAGTTGCTCTTGCCGGGGAGCGGGGCGGCCCCGGTCACGCCGGCATGCGCACTGGCGCCCCCCAGCTTCATTCGCAGCACCGCGTTCGCCTCCTGCCCATGCAGCGAAAAAACGGCGGCGGCATCTCCGGTCAGAAACAGCGTATACCCGAGCCCGCGCGACAGAAACTTCACACGCGCATCGGTTTGGCCGCGATTGGCCTCGAAGCTCATGGGCAGCTTCCCATAGGACTCCGTCACCGCTTGTGGGCGGATCTTTACCTCGCTTCTTGGCACTTGTTGCGCGGCGCCGGGTAGTAAGCTGAGCAACACCCATAGCGTCAGCATACGCGGGCCGGACAAAAAGCCGGTCCCGGTCCTTGCCTCGCTTGAAATCTGCTCGGCCGTTTGCTTGAGCAGCATTGCGGCCGGCCATGTTTCCCCTTGCGAACACATGGATAAGTCTCCTTATCGCATGCATGACAGCATGCGACTCTTCTCACGGGCGCAACACTCGCGGGGACGCATCGCTGTGGTCCACGCGTCTCGCCCCCGCGGGAATTGGAATGCTGGCTGTGATCAAGCCCAACGCTCGGCGTCCCGGCAGTTTGCCTCGCTGTTTTTCAGGAGCCGTTGGTGCGAGCGGCATTCGAAGGCCGGATGGCATGCACCGAAGAAAACGCTGGCGCTTTGACGACCGCAGTAATGTTTCGCCTTCGAAGGTCTGAAACTCCGGTCCAGTTGAGTCTAGATCAGCACGTGTCTTAACGCAAGCTCCAGTGTTCCCTTTCAGTGCGGTTCTTCGCAGAAGGGCCTCCCAAGGCCCATCCCGCCCGCCCAGCGCCCCCCCTTCAATTCTCCGTCGGCGCCCGCTCCACCCGATCCACCATCACCATCTCCACCGGCCCCTTCCTCTGCTCCAGCTTCAGCCCCAGTTGCTCCTGCACCGCCGCGAAAATCGTCGGCCCCGGATTCTCCGGCGCCGCCCGCTGCCGCATCTCCCCCGCCCCTTCCATCGGATCCGATTCAAACGCCAGCGTGAAATCGTACCGGCCCGCCAATCCCGTCTGGTTCACCACCGGCCTTTTCAAATACGTCGCGATCGTGCCCGCCAGTTGATCCATCGTCTGGTGCCGCGCAAACACCTTCGTCCGCAGAAACTCCCCGCTCGATAGACTCAACGTGAAGCTGCCCGGAATCCGGGCGTCCGCTGGAATCTGCGGAAACCCGTCCGGCCCCATCGTCACCTTGGGCCGTTGGAATCCGCCCGCCGCCCGGGCCTTCTCGTCTTCCTCCGCTGCCGCCGCATCCGACTCCTGCAATTTCGGCCCGTTCTTCCCCACCAGCAGCGCGTACATCCCCACCTCCTTCGTTTCGCGCCGCGCCGCCAGCCGGAACCGCTCCGCCAGCAGATTTCGCAGCATCTCCGCCATCTGCTCCTTGCTCGCCCCGGCCCCAACATTGGCCGCGATTTCGTACATCTCCGTGTCCATCCACGCCGGTCCGCTGATCTGGTACGCCTTCACCCCGTACGCCCGCATCAGCAGTTCCTTCATCGTCGCCGTCCCCGCCAGCCGCGTCGGCGACTTCGTCCCCGGCCCGCCGTCCAATGGAGTCGGCCTGCGTCCCGGCGTCGCCGCCGCCGGCTTGATGGACGCCACTTCAAATGTCTCTGTCGTCACGCCTTGCGCCCACACCGGGACGCATGCCAGGAAAACCGCCGCGCGAATCATTCGGCCCCGAGTATATCAGATTGATAGACCTTAATATCTTGTATCGACCATGACCCGTCTCCCCGCGCCGTTCACTTCCCCCCTCCCACTATTTTTCGCTGATTCCCCTCCACTTATCCGATTCCACGGCCCGCCCCCCGCCGCCTCCGTGTTACCGTCCCTCCAGGAGGACCCTTTGCGCGCTGTCTCACATCACGTCGCCGATCGCCGTCGCCCGAACGCCCCCGCCCCGCCGGCACAAGTACGGAATACCAAACGAACCCAATATCTGATTGAAAACCAAGAAACCCATCCCAAACCCACCGAAAGCCGGGTTTCCCGGGTTCATCGTCCGTTCATCTCCTCCTCCCTATACTGGTCTTTCTCCATGCAGCGCATATTGTCGACCCTGTGCCTCGCGCTCGCCGCGGCCGGTGTCGCCGGGGGCCAGACCCCGCCCGCGCCGGCGCTCACCCTCACCCTCGAGGACGCCCTCAAACGCGCCCACGAAAACGCCCAGCAGCTCCTCTCTGCCGACCTCGCCGCCCGCATCGCCCACGAAGATCGCGTCCAGACCAAGGCCGCCCTCCTCCCCGCCGTCACCTGGCTGAATGGCTACGTCTACACCCAGCCCAACGGCACCGATACCGGCATCTTCGTCGCCAATAACGGCCCGCACGAATACATCAACATGGCCAACGTGCACGCCGATATCTACTCCCCCGGCAAGCGCGCCGATTACCAGATGGCCATCGCCGCCGAGGCCGTCGCCCGCGCCAAGGTCGATATCGCCCGCCGCGGCCTCGACGCCACCGTCGTGCAAAACTACTACGGCATGGTCGTCGCCCAGCGCAAAGTCGCCAACGCCCGCCGCAGCCTCGATGAGGTCCGCCAGTTCCTCGATATCACCCAAAAGCAGGAGGCCGGCGGCGAAACCGCGCACTCCGACGTCGTCAAGGCCATGATCCAGACCGACCAGCGCCTCCGCGACCTCCAGGACGCCCAGCTCAATCTCGATAAGGCCCGCGTCGGCTTCGCCGTCTTCCTCTTCCCCGATTTCCGCCAGGATTTCGCCGTCGTCGATGATCTCGATCGCGAGACCGCCCTGCCCACCTTCGCCGACACCGAAGGCCTCGCCCAGAAAAACAATCCCGATATCCGCGCCGCTGAGGCCAACGTCAACCAGGAGTCCTACGGCATCAAGTCCGCCCGCAGCGGCTTGCTGCCCACCCTCTCGGTCGACTACTTCTTCGGCCTCGATGGTCTCCGCTACGCCATCCACGACGAGTTCGGCAACCGCCAGGTCGGCAGCAGCGTCGTGGCCAATTTGAACGTGCCCGTCTGGAACTGGGGTTCGGTGCGCAGCAAGATGCGCCAGGCCGAGTTCCGCCTCCAGCAGGCCAAGGTCGATCTCTCCCTTACCCAGCGCCAGTTGCTCGCCAACCTCAACTCGTTCTACCTCGAAGCCCAGTCCGCGCGGCTCCAGATCGCCTCCCTCAAACACTCCCTCGATCTTTCCGAAGAGAGCCTCAAACTCACCCTGCTGCGCTACCAGGCGGGCGAGGTCACCGTCCTGGAAGTCGTCGATGCGCAATCCACCCTCATCGCCGCGCGCAACGCCTACGACGACGGCCTCTCCCGCTACCGTCTCGCGCTCGCCGCCCTCCAAACTCTTACGGGGGTCTTTTAATCCATGTCACCCATGCGTTGTTGTAGGACAGGCTTCAGCCTGTCCGTGCTCCTCCTCCTCGCCTCCTGCGCCAAAAAGGAAGAGAAGGAAGCCGAAGCCCCGGCGCCCGTCCAGGTCACCGCCGTCACCCAGGACACCATCCGCCGCACCGTCGCCGGAGACGGCGTGCTCTGGCCCAAAGACCAGGCCAGCATCATGCCCAAGATCTCCGCGCCCGTGCAGAAGTTCTACGTCAATCGCGGCGATCACGTCAAAGAGGGCCAGTTGCTTGCCGTCCTCGAAAACCGCGACCTCACCGCGGAGGCCGCCGAAAGCAAAGACGCCGTCGCGGTCGCTGAGAGCAACCTCCGCATGACCCAGGGCGCCAACGTCCCTGAGGCCGTGGTCAAGGCGCAAACCGACGTCGAAGCCGCCAAAGAGGCCGCTGACGCCGCCAAAAAGGTCCTCGACAGCCGCTCCGATCTCCTCAAGCAAGGCGCCCTCGCCCGCCGCCAGGTCGAAGAAGCCCAGGTCAGCTACGCCCGCGCCAATAGCGACTACCTCGCCGCGCAGGAGCATCTCCGCGCCCTCCAGGCCGTCGGCAAGGAGGAGCAGGTCAAATCCGCCTCGGCGCAGGTGGCCGCCGCCAAATCGCACGCCGTCACCACCGAGACCCAGCTCAGCTACTCCCGCATCCTCTCGCCCAAGGCGGGCATCGTCGCCGACCGTCCCCTCTTCGAAGGCGACATGGCCAGCCCCACCGTCGCCCTGCTCACCGTCATGGATATCTCCCGCGTCGTGGCGCGCGTCAACGTCCCCGTCGCCCAAGCCTCGCAGGTCAAAGTCGGCATGCCCGCTACCCTCTCCTTCGTCGATGGCACGGAGCCCGTCGAAGGCAAGGTCACCGTGGTCAGCCCCGCGTCCGATCCCGCCTCCACCACCGCCCAGGTCTGGATCGAATCACCCAATCCCGGCGAGAAGCTGAAACCCGGCTCCGGCGTCCATGCCGTCATCGTCGCCGAAGCCATCAAGGCCGCCACCGTCGTTCCGGTCGCCGCCATCCTCCCGGGAGAAGAAGGCGGCACCGCGGTCCTGGTCATCGATTCCAACTCCACGGCCCACCGCCGCGCCGTCCGCCTCGGCGTGCGCGAGGGCGACAAGGTGCAGGTGCTCAACGGCTGCCGTCCCGGCGAAGAGGTCGTCATTCAGGGCGGCGTCGGCGTCGATGACAAGGCCAAAGTCAAGGTCATCGATACCACCGTCAAGGAAGCCGACGAGGACGAAGACAACCCCCCCGAGGCCCCGCCTTCCAAGGATCAAAAGAAAGACGAGGCCAAAAAGAAATGAACGATCGTGGGACGGGCTTCGGCCCGTCCGCTCCCGAATCGCCGCACTGGACGGCCCGCCACGGCAAGCCCATCGTCTTCGTCATCCTGACCTTGGTCGCCGTCGGCATCTACCTGGCCAACACCATTCCCGTGGCGGTCTTCCCGGAAACCAATTTCCCGCGCATCGTCATTGGCGTCGATAACGGCGTCTTCCCCATCGACCAGATGCTGGTCACTGTCACCCGGCCCATCGAGGAAGCCGTCAATATCGTCCCCGGCCTCGATCACCTCTGGTCCATCACCAGCCGCGGCACCGCCGAGCTCGATCTCTTCTTCTCTTGGAAGGTCGATATGTACCGCACGCTTGAGCTCGTCAACGCCGCGATGGCCCGGGCGCAAGCGTCGCTCCCCTCCACCGCCAGGATCACCGCCAACCGCCTCACCTTCGCCGCCTTCCCCATCATGGGCTACAGCCTGACCAGCGACCAGGTCTCGCAGTCTCAGCTTTGGGAGCTCGCCAATTACGAGCTCAAGCCGCGTCTCAACCGCCAGACCGGCGTTTCCAGCGTCGTCCTCCAGGGCGGCAAGGTCCCCGAGTTCGAAGTCCGCCCCGATCCCGGCAAACTGGTCCAGAGCGCCGTTACCATCCCCAACATTCTGGATGCCATCGGGCGCAGCAACATGATCGATTCGCCCGGCCTCATCGAGACCAATCACCAGCTCGTGCTCTCTCTCGTCAGCGGCCAGGCGAAATCCACCCAGGACATCGCCAACATCGTCATCAAGACCACGCCCGCCGGCGCTCCCCTGCGCATCGGCGACGTGGCGGCGGTCAATTCCAGCGTCATGCCGGTCTATACGGTCGTCACCGCCAACGCCAAACCTGCCGTGCTCCTCAATATCTACCGCCAGCCCGATTCCAACACCGTGCAGGTCGCCAACGCCGTGCACGCCGAAATCGAGCAGATTCGCAAGGAAATCCCCAAAGGCATCGACCTTCGTCCCTGGTACGATCAATCCGAGCTGGTCAACGAATCCATCGAGAGCGTCCGCGACGCCATCGTCATCGGCCTTATCCTGGCCTCGCTCATCATGGTGCTCTTCCTCCGCGATTGGGGCACCTCCCTCGTCGCCGGCCTGGTCATTCCCGCGACCATCGCCGTCACCTTCATCGCCTTGAAAGTCCTCAACCAGACCTTCGACCTCATGACCCTTGGTGGTCTTGCCGCCGCCGTTGGCCTGGTGATCGACGATGCCATCGTGGTCGTCGAGAACATCGTCATGCACCGCGACAGCGGTCAGTCGCGCGGCGATGCCATCCGCAGCGCTCTCCGCGAAATCCGCGTCCCCCTGGTCGGCAGCACCATCACCCCCATCGTCGTCTTCATCCCGCTCATCTCCATCACCGGCGTTACCGGCGTCTTCTTCCGCGCCCTGGCTATCACCGTAGGCATGGCCCTCCTCACGTCCCTGGCTTTGGCCCTCACGTGGACGCCCACGCTGAGCCACTATCTGTTGCGCGGCTCCCGGCGCACCCACTCGGAGAGCGTCTCCCCCCGCCTCCTCCGCATCTACGAGCGCACTCTCCGCTTCACCCTCGAGCACAAATTCGCCACCGCGCTCTTCGCCCTCATCCTCATCGGCGTCAGCTACCTCGCCTACAACAACTGCGGCAGCGACCTCCTCCCCGCCATGGACGAAGGCGGCTTCATCCTCGACTACATCATGCCCGCCGGCTCCTCCCTCGAAGAAACCAACCGCGTCATCACTCACGTCGAGCAGATCCTGCGCCGGACTCCCGAAGTCGAAAGCACCTCGCGCCGCACCGGACTCCAGCTCGGCCTCGCCGCCGTCACTGAGGCCAACACCGGCGATATCGCCGTGAAGCTCAAGAAAAACCGCAAGCGCTCCGGAGACCAGGTCATCGCCGACGTGCGCGCCCGCGTCAAAAAGGCAGAACCTGTGCTCGATATCGAAATCGTCCAGCTTCTCCAGGACATGATCGGCGACCTCACCAGCGCGCCCGAGCCCGTCGTCATCAAGCTCTTCGCCCAAAACCCCGATCTCCTCCGTGCCTGGGCCCCGCAAGTGGCCGGCGCCATCAAAAAAATCCCCGGCGTCGAAGACGTGCTCGATGGCGTCGAAAACACCATCAGCGGCCCCGCCCGTGTCTTCAACGTCGATCCCGCCGTCACCGCCCGCGCCGGCTTCACCCCGCAGGAGGTCGAGCTCGATACCAGTGCCATCCTCCAGGGCGAGCCCGCCAGCCTGCCCGTCGTCGTCAACGACCGCGCCTATACTATCCGTGTCCGCTTCCCCGAGGAAACGCGCCAGTCCATGGACACCATTCGCAACACGCTGCTCGTCAGCGGCACCGGCAAGACCGCCACCGTCGGATCGCTCGCCGATATCGTCGAGATCCCCGGCCAGACCGAGATCCGCCGCGAAAATCTCCAGCGCGACATGCAGGTCACCGCCCGCTTCGAGGGCATCAACCTCGGCGACGGCATGAAGAAGGTCCAGGCCGCCGTGGACGAGCTCAAGGTCCCCCCCGAAATCCGCATCCAGTACGGCGGCCAGTACGAAGAGCAGCAGAAATCCTTTAAGGATCTCGCCGCCGTCCTCGTTCTCGCCATCGTGCTCGTGTTCACCGTCCTCTTGTTCGAATTCGGCAACTTCGCCGCCCCGGTCGCTGTCCTTTCCTCGGCGATCCTCTCTACCTGCGGCGTCTTCGTTGCGCTCCTCGTCACTGGCGTCACCTTCAATATCTCCTCGTTCATGGGCCTCATCATGGTCATCGGCATCGTGGCCAAGAACGGCATCCTCCTGCTCGATGCCGACCAGAAGTTCCGTGCCGAAGGCATGCCCCCCGAGGAAGCCATGATCCGCGCCGGCGAGCGCCGCCTGCGTCCCATCATGATGACCGCGCTGGCCACCGTGGCCGGCATGATTCCACTGGCGCTCGCCTTGGGCGCCGGCTCGCAAATGCTTCAACCCCTGGCCATCGCAGTAATCGGCGGTATCCTGGCCTCGATGGTCTTATCGCTGGTAGTAACCCCGGCCGTCCACTTCTACCTGGGAGGCCGGTAACGCGGGCCTCCTGGCCCGCAAAGGAGACCTTATGAAAAAGTTCCTCTCATTCACCCTCGTCGCCCTCGCGGCCTACTCCGCCGAAGGCATGAAGGTCGTCAACAAAATCAAAATCGGCGGCACCGGCGGCTGGGACTACGTCACCATCGACAGTGCCAACCGCCGCCTCTACGTCTCCCACCAGACCAGGGTCGAGATCGTCGATCCCGACGCCGGCAAGGTCCTCGGCGCCATCGACCAGTTGCACGGCGTGCACGGCATCGCCATCGCCCCCGACCTCAACCGCGGCTTCATCACCAACGGCCAGTCCAACAGCGTCACCATCTTCGACCTCAAGACCATGCAGAAGATCGGCGAACCCGCCACCAACGGCAAAAACCCCGACGCCATCTGCTACGAGCCCAAGTCGAAGCGCATCTTCGCCGTCAATCACGGCGGTCAGGACGTCACCCTCATCGACGCCAAGACCAGCGAGATCGTCAAGACCATCGCCACCGGCCCCGGCGGCGAGTTCTGCGCCGTCGATGGCGCCGGCAAGATTTACGTCAACCTCGAAACCTCCAGCGAGATCGTCGAGATCGACGCCGTCAAGGGCGAGCTCACCCGCAAGGCCTCGCTAGCGCCGTGCGAAGAACCCAGCGGCCTCTCCATCGACGTCAAGAACAAGAAGCTCTTCCCTGTCTGCGGCAACAGCATGATGGCCGTCGTCGATATCCCCACCTTCAAGGTGATCGCCACCCCAGCCACCGGTCCCGGCACCGATGGCGGCGGCTTCGACTCAACCTACGGCTACGCCTACGCCGCCAACGGCGGCAACGCCACCCTCACGATCGTCAAGCTCGTCAACGGCAAATACGAGACGGTAGACCAGGTCCCCACCGAGCGCGGCGCCCGCACCATGTGCGTCGACGAGAAGACCCATCACGTCTACCTGCTCACCGCCGAGCGCGGCCCCGCCCCCGAAGGCAAGAAGCAGGGCCCTGTCCTCCCCGACAGCTTCCACGTCCTCGTCGTAGGTAAGTAGGACAGGCTTCAGCCTGTCCACTCGACAGTCTTGCCCGGCTCGAGCGCCCACACTTCGGTATCTGTATCTTTGATGCGGTCTCTCAAGTCCTCCGGTCGCCCCGTCAGCGCCGGGAACGTGCCGAAGTGCATCGGGATCACCTTCTTCGCGCGCAGCAGGCGGCACGCCACCGCGGCCTCCACCGGGCTCATCGTGAACAGGTCCCCGATCGGCAGAAACGCCAGCTCGGGATGATAGAGCTGCTCGATCAGCGCCATGTCCGAGAACACGTTGGTATCGCCCGCGAAATACAGGCAGCGGCCGTCGCCGAAGCGCATGACATAGCCGCTGGCCTCGCCTCCGTAGAGGATCTTGCCGTCGTCCAGGATCCCGCAACTGTGTACCGCGTGCGTCATGGTCACAATCGTATCGCCGGCCTTCTGCGACCCGCCCTTGTTCATCGGGCGCGTCTTCTCGACGCCCTTCGACTCCAGCCAGGTCGCCGTCTCATAAATCGCAATGGCCTCCGGCGAGAACTTCTTCGCCAGCGGCACTGCGTCGTGGATGTGGTCGAAGTGGCCGTGCGTGATGCAGATGGTGTCCACGCGATCGATCTGGTGCCCCTTCGGGTAGGACGGATTGCCATCCGTCCATGGGTCCATCACGATGACCTGCCCCGAAGGCAGCCGGAATTGGAATGAGCCGTGTCCCAGCCAGGTAATTTCCATACCTGGATTATGCCATCCGGCTTCAATACGGCGAAGCGTTCAGGAACTGAACCAGGTCGTGGATATCGGAAGCCCCCAGCACTGGCTGCGGGATCTTCAACTGGTCCGCCCGCCGGCACATTGCGCGCGACTCCATCCCCAGCCTGGTCGCCAGCTCCGCCGCGTCTATCATGTGCCCCACTACGCGCAGCACCGGGCCGCGGCTGGTGCCCTCGCCCCGCGCTCCGTGGCACACGCTGCACTTCTTCTCCACGAATTTCACCTGCCCGGCCTTCGACGAGCCGGGCAGCCAGCCCAGGATGCCCTGCCGTACCCCGGGCGAATGCGCCCCTGAAGCATTCACGATGCGGCATTCGCCCCTCTCGAGCTCGAACCGCTCGTCGGTCAGTTCCTGTACCGTATAGGCCCTGTGGTCCGCGGGCCCAGACCCATGGCGAGTGGTCCGGGCCAGGATGTGGTACAGCTCGTGGACCACTACCCGGGCCAGAGCCCGGCCCAGCATCACGTCCCGCTCTGCGGGCGCCGCAGCGCTCAAAGGATGGCGCACGAAACCACGCACGTGATCGCAATCCACGTCCATGAACGGCAGGATCTCGCCGTCGCTCACGTGCGTCCACCCCAGTCCCCCACTGCGGAACGGGTCCACCGGGAAGCTCTGCGGGTCGCACGTGCCCTTGAACTTGACCACCGCCAGTTGCTGCGAGACTTCGTTCCCCTGCACCGCGTCCAGGGAACGCCACTGAAGCTCGAAGCCGAGCGGCGCAAGGATGCTCTCCACTTCATGTTCGAGGGAAGAAACCACGCCCGTCGGGGGTTGGTGTTGGAACTGTGTGTATACCGCGATCCCCGCGACCTGGCCTGGCATTGGCAGGACCCCCAACGCCAGGCACCACAAGACCAGTCTCAAGACTTGTGATCCTTCACACAATGCAAACAGGTCGCGTTCCCAAAGTCAATACTATTGTCGGTCTAGCCGGTCTAGCCTCAGATGCCGCCGTCCACCACCCAGCGCTGCTCGGGATTGTCGTTGCGGATCGCGATCTTGTGGCTCTTGACGTATCCGTCCCGCAGCCGCACCTGGTACGTCACGAAGTACCCGGGATACAGGCCGGATTGGAACGCCTCCCCGATCGCAATCACCTGCAGCCCTCCGTAAGTCTGCTTGATGCCCATCGGCACGCTGGTTTCGGACCGGACCTGCAGCACCGCATCCCAGTCCTCGCTGGCACAGGCATTGAAGAAAAATACCGCAGCGTCCCGCGGCCCGTTCAGGTTTGCCGGCGCAGGCTTGGAGGGCCGATCCGTGATCCAGGCGACATCCGACGGAAGCTGCAGCGCGTACAGAGTCTCCGGAAAAACCTCGTTGTAGCGGAAATCCGTGAACTCCGCCACCACGGTCTCCTTGCCCGCCACGGCGATCGCCACCTGCAAGCCTTCCAGCCGCTTGCTGGCCGAATCGAAACGGTATAAGCACCGGTGGTCGGATTCTGCAATCGACTTGTTCCGTGCCCAGTCGTTCGCGAAGTTGCCCTGTGCCTGCCTGCTCACGGCCGCGACGATGACTCCGTTCGACTTGCTCAGCGCCGCCTGGGCCGCACCCTTGCGCGCCGCCATCAGCTCATTTTCGAGAATCGATTGCGGATCCAGCATCGGCCGCAGCCACTCGATGAACCCCGCGTTGGGCGTTCCGCTCACCGCCGAATTGGAGCGCTCCATGTACATGGTCGAAGTCTGCCCGTTCATCACCACTACGCGCCCCGGCTTTTCCACCCGCCACCGCGGCGGATTGGTGTACTCGCGCCAGATCTCGATCGGAACAAAGTCGTATTCCGCTCCGATCAGCTCGAAGTTGTCCCCCGGCAGGGTGCGGATACGGCCCAGAATGTGAACCGTCTGCACCTTCGACATCGCCTGTGCCGATTGCGCCAGCAGTGCCGCCCCCGAGCTCCTTTCCGGCCCGCCGCCTACCCGCAGCATCGGCAGCAACAGCAGGATCAGTCCCGCCGCGCACCCGATCGTTACCCACCGCGGCCAGCTTTTCCACCCCCGCGCAGTCCGCGAATTCTCTCTCGCACGTTCCTCGGCAATCGCTTTCATGACACGCTCCCGAAATGAATTGGAAGCAGCGATTCGCGCCAAAGGCTGGATGTGCCGCAGTACCTCCTCGTCGTCCCGCTCGTTCATCTCGGCATACCTCCTTCCAGGTTCAGCAGACGGCGCAGTTTTTCGATGCCGTAGCGGAAGCGCGACTTGACCGTCGGAACCGCCGCCCCGACCGCCACAGCCACTTCCGCAAACGACAGCTCCGACCACGCCCGCAGCCGGATCACCTCCGCTTCCCGTTCGGGAATCCGATCCAGCAGGCGGGCGAACTCTCCGGCCTCCTCGCGCGCCAGCATGTCGGCAAGCGTGTCCCCGGCGCCGGCTTCTTGTCCCTGCCCCGCGGGTTTACGCGACCGGCCCCGCAGCACATCCGTACACCGGTTCCGGACCATACGAAACAGGTACGGCCGCACCTCGGTGATATGCCTGCGCTTGTCGCGGTCCCGAAACGCCTGGACGTAAACATCCTGCACCGCGTCCTCCGCATCCGCCCGGTTTCCCAGGCGGTAGAACGCGAACTGCACCAGCTCGTCCTGCGTCGCCTCGACCAGCCGCTCGAACTCGCTGATGGTCTGGGGCCAGCTTTCGATCTGCAACGTCGCTGCCGCCGTCATTCGAATCGCAGCTTTCACCCCTACAACGTTCGGGGCGCGTCAGAAGATTTCAGTTTCATAATAAATCTTTGAGGTCTTAAACTCTATTACAGGTGCCTGATATGCGTAGACTCGTTGTTCTCCTGCTCCTGGCCGGCGCCGCCTGCGCGGCGGACTTGGCCGTACTCCAACTCCCCAAACCCGAGGCCAAGGGCGGCATGCCGCTGATGCAGGCCCTTGCCGCCCGCCAGAGCGGACGGGAATTCAGCCCGGAGAAGCTCTCGCCGCAGATGCTCTCCAACCTGCTGTGGGCCGCCTACGGGGTCAACCGGCCTGACGGCAGGCGCACGGCGCCCTCAGCCAACAACCGCCAAACCGTGGATATTTACGCCGCGTTGCCGGATGCCGTCTACCGCTACAACGCCAGGGAGCACCGCCTCGAACCGGTGGCCTCCGGCGATCTGCGCGCCGCCACCGGGGTGCAGCCGTTCGCAGCCGAAGCGCCTCTGGACCTGGTGTACGTCTCCGATTACACCAAAATGGCGTCCAATTCGGATGCCGACAAGGCTCTGTACGCGGCGGCCGAGACCGGATTCATCGGCCAGAACGTTTACTTGTTCTGCGCTTCCGAAGGTCTCTCCACCGTGGTGCGCGCCATGGTAAACCGCGAGGCGCTGGCCAAGGCGTTGAAGTTCAGGCCGGATCAAAGGATCACCCTGGCGCAGACCGTGGGTTATCCAAAGCGGGCCAAATAGCCGCTTACCACTTGTCCCGGTAGTGCCGCCGCGCCGCCTTGTGGATCACCTTCCACTTGCGCTTGCGCTCCTGCGCCGCCAGCGGGTCGGCAAGCAGTTCGTGGCGCCGCGCCTCGCCCTGGAGCTTGCGATAGCTCCGCAGACGGTCGGGATCGAGGTTACCTTCCGCCACTGCGCGCTCCACCGCGCATCCCGGCTCTCCTGAGTGGCTGCAATCGCGGTAGCGGCATGCTGCAGCCACTTCGGCGATTTCGTCGAACACCGCTCCCACGCTCTCCTCCGATGCCCATAGCTGGAGCTCGCGCATCCCCGGCGTGTCGATCAGCGCCGCGCCGTTGGGCAGCAGGATCAGCTCCCGGTGTGTCGTGGTGTGGCGTCCGCGTGAATCGTCTTCCCTTACCTCGTAAGTCCGCAGCCTTTCCTCGCCGAGCAGCGCATTTACGATGCTCGACTTACCAACGCCGGACGATCCCAGCAGCGCGATGGTCACATCCGGCGCGATTTGCTCCAGCAGGGCATCCAGCCCTCCGGCGGTTCGCGTGCTCGCCGCCACCACCTCAGCACTTGCTGCTATCGCCCGCGTCTCCGCGATGCGCCCCGCGAGGTCGGTGCACACGTCGCTCTTATTCAGCACTACTACCGGCCGCGCGCGGCTCTCCACGGTAAGCGCCAGATAACGCTCTATGCGGCGTGGATTGAAGTCGCCATCGAGGCCGCAGACCAGGAAAACCACATCGATGTTCGCCGCGAGGGGCTGCTCTTCCTCGCGATTGCCGGCGGCACGCCGCGAAAATAGCGTGCGCCGCGGCAGCACCTCTTCGACGATGGCCTGCCCTTCACCGACGATCCGCGCCGCCACCCAATCGCCGACCACCGGCATCGCGGCGCGCGTCGCCGAGCGGTGCCACATCGACCCGCTGGGCTCGGCGGAAAACTCCATGAACTCTGCGGCCAGGCGATACTGGTCGCGCTGAGCAAGAATCACACGCGCCACCACGAGGCCGCGCTCGGCATAACCTTCCAAGTAATTAGACATTTCGACTGTTCGCTCCAGGTGGGCCACAAAACCTGGCGGGCCCGCAGGCTCGCCCCGCATTGTGTTAGCGGACAGTCATAGGCAATTCCGATTTAGGGTATCACGGAATGAGCGGGCAATGCCTGCCAACGGTAACTCGAGTGCCACCTTTCGGCGACACCGATCCCGCCTGGAAGGTGAAAAGCCGCGAGCCGGCAGTGATCGGTCACCGCGCGGTCCAACAGGGCATTGCGCGTATCGACTGTTTGCGCGGGCGCCAGATCGAAAGCGGTGTCCACCCGGGATTCTCCATTTGTGCCGGATGAATCAGCGCGTCGCCAAGGTAGAGCAATTGTTGTCGCTTGGATGAAACCAGCACCGGCGCGTGCCCGGGCGTGTGGCCTGGTGCGGGAAATACCAGGACTCCGGCGGCAAGTTCGGTAGGGTCCATCGATCAGCCGGAGACGATCCCTCGCGGGCGTGAGATGGTCGCTCACGTAATCGGCCATCAACTGCTCTAGCATCCGGCACGGCGCCTTGCTGTAGCGGGCTTAGAGTAGCATGGAATGGATGCGTCCTAATCTCACCAGAGAGCGCCTCGCCAAAGGCGAGATCGTGTACGGCTGCGGGTTGCAGGTATACCGCGCTCCGGAAATTGTCCGCTGTTTTGCCACCGCGGGCTTCGACTACGTCTTCATCGACCAGGAGCACGGCTCGTTCAACCTCGAAACCGTGCACGACATGATCATCGCCAGCAAGACCTGCGGCATCACACCCATCGTGCGTGTCGGTGAGCTGCAGTACACGCTGTGCGCGCGCCTGCTCGACCAGGGGGCGCAGGGAGTCATCCTGCCGCGCGTGGAAGAGCCCAAGGCGCTCGAGGACGCCCTGAGCTGGTTCCGCTTCCCGCCCATGGGCAAGCGCGGATTCGGCATCAATCCGACCATGATCGAGTACGAATCACGCACCATGCCGGAGATCATTGCGCATCAGAACCGTGAGACCCTGGCCGTCGTGCAGATGGAGACGGTCCGCGCCGTCGAGGCCGCCGATGAGCTGCTCTCGCTCCCGGGACTCGACGTGATCATGGTCGGACCCGCCGATCTCTCGGTGTCGCTGGGCGTTCCCGGGCAGTTCGATCATCCGAAGATGATCGAGACCGTGGAGCGTATCATCGCCGCCTGCGACCGTCACGGCGTGGTGCCAGGCATTCAGACCCGCGGGATTGCCATGGCCAGGACATGGGCCGAGCGCGGCATGCGCTTCGTCGGGGTTGCCGCGGAGCACGTATTTCTGCTGGAAAAGTGCAAAGAAGCACTAGCCACGCTGCGAGTCGCCAGGCCAGCCGCCGTCTGAAGGAAACGGCCGGCATCTCTCGTTCACTATCTTGACAAGGCCCGATTCCGGTCCCCGGCCGCCACGCCGGAGACGGGAGGTCAACCGTGAAACGAGAGGTCGGCGCATCCGCGGGTATCCTCGCACTGCTTGCAGTCTTACTGCACCTGGGCGCCCCAGGCGGGCGCGAGACCACTGGAAACTCGCGGCAGAATCCCGCGGCCGAAAAGAAGGGCGGCGAGAGCCAGGCAGCAGGCGGCCACCGCCGCGAGGGCCCGTGGATCGCCACCCGCGCCTACTTCCACGCCGGCGAACCGCCTCTCCCGCCACCCGCCGGTCCGCCATCGCCCTGCGCCGTCGACCCCGATTCCAGCCTCGCCTGCCTGATCGACCTGCAGCATCCGCCGCAGACCGACGGCCTGCGCGCATTCCTCGGCGCTCCCGCGGACTTCAATCGAAACCAGGCCTGGAGCATCGTCGCCACCGTCGCCGACCCGGCGCACACCCGCCTCTCCCTGTATTTCGACCGCCAGATCGAAGCCATCGAGCGCTCTATGCACGCCGCCCAGTGGGATCTCGCCGGCCAGTGGCTGCCCTGGTCCGATCGCGCCTCCCAACCGGGCAGCAACACCAACGAGCAGCGCCGCCAGCGCCACCTTCAGCGGGAGCAGGAGCAGGTGCCCGGCATCCTGATCTTCCGGCGTTTTGGCGTCGTCGAGGGAGAGTTGAGGAACGACGTGCTCTTTCTCTACTTGGTTCCCGAAACGCCCACCAGCGGCGTGAGCGGGCCCACGTTCTATGCCGCGCTGCGCCTGGCTCACGCCCTCTCGCCGCCGGCACATGTGGGCTTCCTCGCGCCCAGCTTTTCGGGTTCGTTCGCGCCGCTTTCCACGGTGGTGAACCAGTGGAACCACGCCCATGGCGCCAATGATGAAGACCTCATCCGGATCGGCGAGGTATTCTACGGTGGAACGATCTCGTCGCAGCCCGCCGCGCAGGCCTTCACGCGCAGCACGGAGATCCACGCGCAGTTCCGCAGCGGTATCGCATCCTCCCAGGACTACAACCGGGTCTTCTGCGAAGTTCTGGCGCGGTACGGCATCAACTCGCGCGACGTCGCCATCATAGTGGAAGACGAGACCGCCTTTGCCCACATGGCGGATACAGCCGGCGCTTACTGCGGCGCGATCACGCAATACGTTTTCCCGCGAGACATTGCGCACCTCCGGGACATCTACCAGCAGGAGGCCGCACGCCCCTCGAACAACGCGCCATCGGAGACCGGCCTGAATTTCTCGCTCAAGAATTCCGGCAGCGGCGAAGACAGCGTGCCCACGTTCTCCGACTTGCAGACCCCCCTCTCGCAGTATGCCGTGATTCAGTCGATCATGGAAGATCTGCGCCGGCGCCGGACGCGGATCGTCCGTATCGTCGCAACCAACGTGCTCGACACGCTCTTCCTGGCCCAGGTGGTGCGGCGGGAAGCGCCCGACACGCGCGTTCTGGCGGACAATCCCGACGTCCTGTTCGTCGCCGCGGCGACACAAGCCGACCTGGCCGGCTCCGTTTTCCTTTCTACGTACCCCATGTTCTTTGAAGGGGACCAATGGCTGGCCACCGGGAGCGAATCCACCCAGCGGGTCATGCTGCCCACCCCCGATTCGCAGGGACTCTACAACGCCACGCAGTTTCTGCTTACCAGAATCTCTGCGGCGCACCAGCCGAACCTCCGCGGCTACAGACAGACTCCGAAGCCAATGCCCTACCCCGGTCTGTGGCTGCTTACGCTGAACCGGACGGGATTCGCGCCAATCGATCTGATCGACGCGGGCAAGGACCAGACTGACCGCTGGTTCGAACTCAATCCCCAAACCGCCATGGAAACCCACAGACCAGAATTTCCGGTTCCGCAGAGAGCCTGGTTCACCACCGCCATGACTTTTTCCGTGTTCGCCTGTGGAGGCTGCCTGCTGCTTTTCTGGGTGAATGTCACGCCCCTGCTCCGCTGGCCCGTGTGGCTCTCCGTGTGCGACGGCCGCCGGCTGGCCTTTCCGCGGCTGGTGAGCGTGATTGCCTGCTGCCTGGCGGCGAGCGCCATCGAGTGGGTGTTGTTCCTGCCGGTGGCTGTGTCGGATTTCGAGCGCCACTGGCCGTGGTATTGCTGGTCGGTGCCCTTCGGTTTCCTCGGCTGGATTCTGCCATTAGCCGCGGCGGCCTGGATCTGGCGGAAAGCGTCACGCAAGCCGGTGGAACCGCAGACCGCGCTCTATCTGACCATGATTATCGGCGTCTACGTGGTGGTGACGGTGCCGTATTTCTATTGCTGCGTGCTGCGGCCGGCCCCGGCGAGTTTCCTCTTTTGCTACCGCGCGATCGAACTCTATTCCGGCTCTTCTCCGGCTCTACCCCTCATGATTCTCGGCATCGTGATTCTGGCGGGCTCGATTTCTTACGTGAACCGGTTCGCCCGCGCGGGATTCGCCCGCCCATGCCTGCGGCTGATCCACTTCAAATCGCTGCGCGGGCCGCTGGTCCACTGCTATGACAGCATCAATCGGCAGATTGCCGGACCCGCCGGCACCGGCACCGAGTGGCAGCGCCGGCTGTTCTGGTCGGGCGCCGTGTTGGTGGCCTGCCTGATTGTCTTTCGCCCTTCGCTCTACGCTTCGGCTTTCGAGAACCCGTGGTATAACCGCGCCTTGTCGGCCACGGTCGCCGCGGTCCTGTTTTGTCTCGTGCTGGCATGCTACGACTTGTTTGCGATCTGGAACCATCTCGACCGCCTGTTGGCGCTCATCGAAGTGCTGCCCCTCCGCCCTGCCTTTCAGCGAATCACGCAGGACTGGCCGAAACGCCCGATTTGGGTCTCGAACCAGACTGCGTCAAAAGCCTTCCTGGCGCGCCAGATGCTCGTGGCGCTGCACAATCGTCGCGTGGTTGTGGCCACGCGTGAAGCCAATGCCGACGTGCTGCGGTTCTGGGCGGCACTGCCGAATCGCTTCGATCCGCGCGACCTGCCCGTGGCCAAGGGACTCCCAGCGCCGCCGGAAAAGAAATTCCCTCCGGCGATGCTGCGTACCAGGACACTCTGCCGCTTTCTTCTGGCCCGCCGCGCATACGAACGAATGTGCGCGTCGCTGCTCGCGAAGATCGTCATGAACGACCTGGTTCCCATCTGGAGCAGAAACCTGGCCGAGGAAGGCACTCCCCACGGCGGGGAGCCGGGCGAAGAAGAGAAACTTGCCCGCTACTCGAGCGATTTTGTCGCAATGCAATTCTCGCGCTACCTGCTCTACGTGGTCGGACACCTTCAGATGATCGCGTGGGTCATCTCTTTCGGCGTGTTGATGCTGATGGCTGTCCTGCACTCGTACACTCCGCAGGCGCCCTTGCTTTTGAGCCGCTTCCTCGCGGTCGTGTTCCTGCTCACCGGCGTACTGGTCTTCCGGGTCTTTGCCGGCATGGAACGAAACGGAATTCTGAGCCTTCTCTCGGGGACCAAACCCGGCGAGCTCAACCAGGAGTTCTGGTTCCGGCTGATCGGGATGGGGATCCTGCCATTCATCGGCCTGCTGGCACACCTGTTCCCCTCGCTGTCGAGCTTTCTGTACTCCTGGGTGACGCCAACGGTGGAGTCGATGCACTGAGGGCCCGGGGCCGGAGGTTCGGTTTCTACTGCGCGTACCAGTCTCTCAGGCGCACGTCGATGCCCGTGCCTTCCAGCGCCTTGGCGAAGATCTTGGTGTCCTGGCCGCGGTAGTGGTACGGATATACCACGGCCGGATGAAACGCCTTTACGGCGTCCGCTGCATCGGCGGGAGTCATGGTGAAGGGCAGGTTCATCGGAATGAACGCGACATCGATATTCTTCAGGGCGCGCATCTCGGGAATGCCTTCGGTGTCTCCCGCGAAGTAGAAGCGCATACCGCCGATCGTAAGAACATACCCATTGCCGCGGCCCTTCTCGTGATAGGTCTGGCCGTTCGCCGCGGGCTTCAGGTTGTACATCGGGATGGCTTCCACCTTGATGTCGCCGACGGTCCGGGTTTCGCCGTTGGCCATCACAGTGCATCCGGGAAGTTTTTCCGCCACCGCCTTCGGCGCGACAATGACGGTGCCGCTCTTTTTGAGCTTCTCAACGATCGGCGGCGCCAGGTGGTCGCCGTGAATATCGGTGATGAAGATGTAGTCCGCCTGCGGAAGGCCGTCGTACTTGCCCTGCGCCGGATCGACATAGATGATCTTGCCGGCCTCTTTGATCATGAGGCTGGCGTGCTGGATCGGCGTGATCTCGACCTTCCCTTCGGAAGTGGCGAACTCCTCGGCGGCGAACACGGAGCCCGCAAACAGCAGAAGTGCACAGATTCTCATATACAGGCGATTGTACATCCGGGCGCCCGGGGGGCCCGCTGCGCGAGCTGAGCGGACGAGAAAAACCGAACGTCCGCCCCACAGTTCTACTTCCACACCGGGTTGTGCTCCCACGCGCTGGGTTGCATCTTTATGTATTGGACGAACCGCGGCACCTGCGCCCGGTTGGGACTGCTGCCGTGCGGCAGAGCGTGCTGCCAGATGATCAGGTCGCCCGCGCGGCCCGCGATCGGAACCGCTCCCAGCGACGCCAAATCCTCGGTCCGCGGGTCGGCGCCGGCCGGCAGGCTGTCTAGCCAGGCGTCGATCCGGCGATGAAATCCCGGGACGCAGGTGAAGGCGCCCTGGTCGGCGGCGGTGTCGGTTAGGTACAGGATTCCCTGCACGCCGAACGGAATCGGGCGCGCCACGCTTACGTCCCAGTGCAGATGCGGGCCGGGAAAACGCCACCCCGGACGCTCCGGCGGATTCATGCCACCCTGGTCCACGCTGCACCACATGTCGGGCCGCCCCCAAATCTGTGCGAACGCCCGGTAGATCCGCGGCGAATCGCGATTCGCCCACAAAGCCGGATGGTGCAGCAGCGGAATCCAGATGCTGTGGCCCTGCGGACCGCCATACCACGTGTCGGGACGCTCGGGATCCATGCCCAGGAACTCGCAGATTGCGTGCGCCGCGGCACGGCACTGCGCCGGCGGCGCGGCGTCATGGAGGATCACGTAGCCGTTCTCCTCCCATAACGCCAGGTCTTCCGGGGTCAGCGGCGGCTCGCCCCGCATCTCCGCGGGAAGATCGGGGACGCCGCCGGACAACCCCAGGTTGATTCTCGCGATGCGAGCCGGATCGATCCATCCGCCGTTCTTTTCCAGTATCCATTTCTCGAATTCCGCGAACGCCGGGGCCTGCTCGCACACAAACTGCATGGTCTCGCGCAACCCCACGCGCAGCCCGCAGAGCAGCGTGTTGTCCGCGACCCAATCGGCGTCGCTGTCGGCGCCGTTCGACAAACCCTGGCGCTGCGCCAGCATGCGCGACCAGAAACGTTTCAGGTGCCGAACGCCAAGCGCGCTGATCTCTTCTGTTGCCGCCAGTCGAACCATCTCGTGCATGATACTACGCCGTCCCCTTGCTCCCTTGCGCGCATCCGGATATGATGCCGGGCGAGGTTTCCGCATGAATTCCGAATCCAATCGCCGCAAATTTATCGGCGCCGCCGCCGGAGCCGCCGCGTTCACCATCGTCCCCCGCCACGTGCTCGGAGGGCCTAACGAAGTCCCGCCCAGCGACAAGATCACGCTGGCCTACATCGGCACCGGCACGCAGGGCCTGCGCGAAATGGTCAACCTGCTGCCGATTCCCGAGATCCAGATCGTGAGCATCTGCGATCCCAACCGCTACGCCACCGGGTACGGCGACTGGTCGAAGGAAGGACTCCTGCGGCAGATCCGCAATACGCTCGGCAAGCCCGACTGGCGGCCGGGTCCGGAGGGCACCATCCCGGGCGGGCGCGAAGTGGGCAAGGACGTGGTGGACACCTACTACGCCAACCAGCGCTCCGCCGACAAGTTCCGCGGCGTGACCGCCTACGCCGATTTCCGCGAGCTGCTCGAAAAGGAGAAGGACCTGGACGCCGTCAAAATCATGACCCCCGACCATCTGCACGGCGTGATCTCCATGGCGGCCATGCGGCGGCGGAAGCACGTCATCGTGCACAAGCCGATCGCCAACAGGCTGAAGGAAGCGCAGGCAGTGATCGAGACCGCGCGGCGCACCGGCGTGGCCACTCACTTCATGCCCTGGGACGCCAACGGCAACATGGAGCCGGTGATGGCCTGGATCAAGGACGGCGCCATCGGTACGCTGCGCGAAGTCCACAACTGGACTAACCGTCCTGTCTGGCCGC
The DNA here is from genome assembly GCA_035499435.1 of Candidatus Acidiferrales bacterium. Classification (GTDB taxonomy): domain Bacteria; phylum Acidobacteriota; class Terriglobia; order Bryobacterales; family Bryobacteraceae; genus Solibacter. The sequence goes on from DATJYW010000127.1 coordinate 77,886, forward strand.
AGTATCCCACGCTGCCCACTGACACGCCGGCGGTTCCGGAGGGATTCGATTGGGATCTCTGGCTCGGGCCCGAAGCCGCGCGCCCGTATCATCCGACCTACACCCACATGGTGTTCCGCGGCTGGTACGATTTCGGCGGCGGATCCATGGCCGACATGGGCCATTACAGCCTTTGGACCGTCTTCAACGCGCTGGAGCTTTCCGGACCCACCTCCGTGGAGCCGATGCTCAGCCATCACTGCGTGCTGCGCGACGGCGTATCCTCGACGGTGAAGAACGACTTCTCCTTCCCCACAGCGTCCATCGTGCGATTCAAATACCCGGCGCGCGGTCCCCGGCCCGCGATCGACCTGATCTGGTACGAAGGCGGCGTGAAGCCTCCGACACCGGAGGAATTGGGCGATGGCAAGGAACTGCAAGCCGAAGGCATGATGTTCGTCGGCGACAAAGGCAAGATCCTTGCCGGTTTCCACGTGGACGGCCCGCGGCTG
>DATJYW010000128.1:0-3497 GCA_035499435.1 Candidatus Acidiferrales bacterium
GGCCAGATACCCGTGTTTGCCATTGCGGGGGGCATGGCGAGCAACGCAGCGACCGTGACGGTGAGGTAGCGGTTCTGGAGTTTGGCGAAGTACACGCCCGCGCGGTCACGATCTTGTCCAGATCGCCGGCAAAACCCTTCAAGAATTCACAAGCCGAGATCTCTGCCAGTGTCGGTGATACGGTTAGCTCTTCGTTCCGGGGCTTTGCTGAGGGTGCAGCCTGTGCATTTTCCAAACCTTTTCACGCCGCGATCTGGAGAGCAGGGGCCTTGAAGTGAGCCAAATCGTAACAGGCTTACCTGCCGTCTGGCTGATAAACAACCGATTGTGAGCTGGCCTGTTGCCGGCACGCGACCTGACATCCCGTCGCCATCTGGGCGTCCTCAATTGACCCACAAATTCCTCAGACGAAGCTAAGAAAATTGGGGGATCCCAGCGAACCTGCTGCAGCGTCTGCGGGTAGATTTCGCCGAAATGGTCTGGCGGAGTTGGCGAATTTGCGCCGGAACTACGTTGGAGGGATTGAGCGAGGTCAACGCAACGTACGCTTGATCAACATTCGGGCGGCATAGCGGGGTTTCTGTAGTTTTTGAAGGTGCGGCATTGGGGGAAAGTGGCAAGATTCGAGGGCGGGCATGAAGAAGCGGACGGGGAAGGCGAAGAAGGCGGGACCAAAGAAGGACCGGGCATGGTTCGCGCGGAAGGTGGCCGAACTGAAAGCCGAACTGGAGAAACTGCCGGCGGACCGGCAAGAGCAACTGAGGCGGGAACTCGAAGACGAAGGGGACCGGAAGCAATGACGGCGCGCGGCGGGTCCTTCTCCGGGAACTTCCGCCGGGGGTGTACCGATGGCACCACGGCGCTAGTGACAGGCCGGAAAATCCACTTAACAGGTTTCCACTTTGCGGGGGTTATCAATGGCTGACGTGATTACGAAGGCGGAGTTGGCGCGGGAGCTGGACTTGTCCCGCGCGCGAATCTCGCAATTGTGCGGGATGGGGCTTCCCGTCAGGCCGGACGGAAGAGTGAACCGGGCGGAAGCCGTGGCATGGGTGAAGGCGAACGTCTGTTCATGGCGTGGCGGCTGGTGGGGGAACCTTCGGCAGAAGGCCGGACGCGGGCGGGCGCCGATACCGGCGGCGGATCTGGCGGGCGGAATGGACCTTGGCAACCTTCCCGAGCTTGGGGAACTGCCGGACACTCCCGACCTCATAGCGGAGATTGGCGAAGCGGCGGTAATCGACTTCATGAACGATGTGCGGCGGACCGAGAACGTTAAAACCTCCGCGCGTTTGGCTCTCCGCTTCGGATGCACCATGCAACAGGCGTTTGCGGTGGCGCGGTGTTCGATCTGTTCATGGCGTTCCACTTCGTCCCGAAGGACTCGGAGCGCGATTACATCCGGGTCCATGCGGAACCGGACTGGAACCGCATGGCGGCGGAAGCGGGCACCACGGCGGACGTGGACGCGTGGCAAGACTGGATGAATCGGCTTCTCGAAGAAGGGAAACCGGGAAAGGTGGAAGCGTAACATGGCGGTCTTCAAACGGGGGAAGGTCTGGTGGTACGAATTCGTCTTCGCGGGCCGGCGGGTGCCGCAAGCTCGCCAGTTCGAGAGGAGGCCACGGCTGCTGGCGGCGAGGTGGTCCGGTTGGAGCCGGCCGCGCTACCGGCGGCCCGGCCGCTGTACGACATCGAGCAGCACCTGGCCGCGCTGATCGACACCGAGGACGCCGTCCCCGACGACCTGGAGCAGGCCTACGCGCTGGAGCTGCACGCCACGCTGCTGTCGGCGGTCGAAAAGCGCGATCGCGTGGGGCACTTCATGGGCTGGCTGGAGAGCCAGGCCGAGCTGGCCCACAAAGAGATCGAGCGGCTGAAAAAACGCGAGGATTTTTTCAGCACGCGCTGACTCGCATGGAGGGCTACGTCACGCGCGTGATCGAGAGCCTGGGTTACGGCGCCAACGGCAAACGCAAAACGCTGGAGGGCAACACGGTCACGTTCGTGCTGCACGGGCTCATTCGGCGCTTTCTCACCGAGAGCGCTCTCGTAGCGCCTGCTGGCTGCGTTATGGGATTCATCTTCCCGATCTCGGGTGCCACTGTGCTGAGCGAATTGGTCGGATCGGAAGGAGGGCGAAATGAGTTCGGCGGCAACATCGTCCGAGGCGACAAGTGGTCGGGGCTACCTAGTGCTTATGCGAGGCCAGTCTTGGGAGGGCTACAGCCACGCCAATTATGGCCCGCTGTTTGACTATCGTCAGCTTCCCAGACGGGTCGGCGACGCTGGAACAATCCTGTTTCTGTACCTCCAAGACCGCACGAGGTCAGCGTACGGTTCCCCGGAATGGGCCAAGTTTTCCCTGAAGGAGCTGTGCGTATACTCTAATTAGAGCGACCGTGCTGTCCGCCTCATTTTAGAATCTCTCGAGAATGCCCACGTAATCGAGCGCGACCCGAAAGATCCCTGGCGCATCAAGACCTGCCCAGAAAACATTCCCGGCGCGCCAGTCAGAAAGCCAGTCAAACATCCGAATGCCGCAGCCAAAAGACGTTGCGCTGACCGCGCAAAGATGTCAGCGCCCCGTTTGATCGCTGCGCTCCAAGGCGAATCCTGTTTCGACACGCTAGCATCGGCTACGCCTGGTGTAGTGGCAGCATGTGCTCGAGGAGCACCTGTACAGTTTGCCATAGGCTTGACCACCGTTGCAGAGAAACCGTGTGAATCCGGTTTCAGCAGACCAGCGGTCATTGAGGACGCACTCCCTTCGGCAGCAGTCGATCAGCCCGCCGGACTGAAACACAATTCAGGTGCGGACGAAGCACTCGGGCTGAAACCCGTTTCAAGTACCGTGAACTCGGCTGCCGAGGCGACGATGCAACCGATGTCAGCGGAAAATGAAACCAGCAACCTTGCGGCGGAAACGCACTGCCCTTGGGAATGGGGTTGTCCATTTCTTTTTAGCGAGATCGCTGGGCACAAGCCCCTAACCCAAATATCCCGAAAACTCGAGGCCAGTAGGTCGGCACCTCCTGCCGACGACGATTGCAACAGACCGGCCACATCAGATGAAGTGCACCAGATCCGCAGGCTGCTGCTGGAAGAATTGAGTGACAGGTGTCCTGGCGATGAGCCAAGCGAGGTCCTTTGTCAACGGATTCATGTGGCCATGCAGGGCGCAACTCTGGAGTGGGCTACCCCGAATTCATCCGGCACGAGCGTTCTACGCCATCGGATCCGGAAACGCTACGGATCAATCGAGAGCTATGGTTTCGTTGAGTGTCTTGCCAAAGATATTGGCATACGATATCGACAATCCCAGGTCAACGCGCGCGAACAGCGGCAGGAACACCACGACCAGATAGCGCGCCGATTGATAGATGGGGTCGTGTCGAGCTTTCGTGACCTCACGAGTCATGGCAGGCTCTTACGGACCTTGTTAGCACCGGCGCTCGGAATGCCTGATGAGACTCCGGCGCGTGCGTCACTCTGCC
>DATJYW010000129.1:0-24705 GCA_035499435.1 Candidatus Acidiferrales bacterium
GGCGAGGAGCTGTTCGGGATCTTCGCCGGGGAGGAGGAGGGTCTGGGCGTAGAGCCCGAGCTTGAGCGCGTTTTTGGAAGAGGCGGCCTTGCCCTCGACGGAGCGGGGGCCGGTGGAGTGCTGCGCGTTGGCAAGGGCAGCGGTGATCTGAGCTGAAGAAGCCATGGTAAATCCTTTCGGGGCAGGTTGGACCTATCCCGATTGCAACGGTAGCAGGGGCGGCGAGGCGGGTTGGAGCGAAAAAGCGGTAAGTGATTGGTGGCAGGGGGAAAGAAAAGTTGAAAGTCCTGTGAACTTTGGTCGCAGCATCGGGTTCCAGGAGGCGCGGGCGATGCCTTGTTCCATGATTGCTGCCGATTTGAACCGCGATCGCCGAAGCCCTTGTCCATCCCGGCGAGTCTTCTCAACTCGACTGACATGTCGGCCAGGCGCGACCAACGGGGTCACGGAGTGGCTGCGCGGATCAGATCAAGTTGGGGACGGTATGAGACGCAGCGTTATTCGATGCGCTGAACCCATTGGCTCCGCCAGGCTGGGGCCTCGAAGGGATCGGCGAAATACTGTGTCTCGTGCACGACCTTGCCGTTGCGGAATTCCATGATACTTACTGTGTAAGCCGGCCGCCCCTGATAAGTGATGGTATATTCGCTGACCCACAGATCACCTTTTCCGAGAATACGCTTGATGGTAAAGCCGGACGGTTTGCCGGGATGATGACTCCGCAAGGCCTGCAAATTGCTTCGCCCGAGGATTCGTTCGCCCGATTGAGGATAATCACAAATGGCATCGTCAGCGTAGATATCGTGTTCGGCCTGGGCATCGCCGGCTGCCGAGGCACTCCAGTGCGTATTCAGGGCTTCCCGTATTTGTCTCTCTTGCAGGGACTGCTCCGGGTGTGGTGCGGCATTCATATTCACCTACCTTGTGGAATGAACCCCGGACTACCGGTCTTGACGACTTCATTCAGTCTCTGTCTGGTCTGAATGCGATTGATTTCGTCAAGCGCGTCGTCCGGAAGAGGGGAGACATTGAAGTTTTCCCGGGCGCGAGCCGCTGTCCGGGGAGTCGTAAGCAAAGCCGTGCCACGCTGAACCGCCCAGGCCAACAGCACCTGTGCCGGCGTCTTTCCAACCCGAGCGGCAATTGCGGAAATGACTGGATCTTCGAGCGGCGATGATTGGAGTTCCACAGCTTTGTGGTGACAAAGATATCGTCACGTCCGGCTTGCAGCGCGTCCCTGGTGGCACTTATCGTCGCTGCCGCATCCGGAATCAGGGTGCCGAAGCCGAGTACGGGCATACGGTCTACTCCGTGGCCGAGCGCGATCCTGGCAGTGCGAAAATCAGGGGGCTCGATCATGAGGACCCTTCGTAGTATGTCGCATACGGCAACGACCGGCGGTTCCGTGCCGTTCAAAACAGCACTCTCACGGGAGCGCTTCCGCGAGTTATCGCACGGAACTGCAGCGGGCTTCAGCCACGATTCAGGCAAGCTTCAGCCAAGCTTCAGCCGGCTGGAATCGAAGGCGCTGGACCACGGGTATTCTTCCCCGGATCGGGCGAGGCCAGCCCGGACCGGGTTCTGAAGAATGTAGCTCTCTATGCGCGCGAACTCTCCCTGGCCGCGAACGAGGTGATCGTAGCTCTCATCCTGCCAGAAGGGCTGTCCGGTCAGACCAAGAAGATTGTTGGCCTCCCGAGCCGATGCGCCCTTGAGCCCTCGCAGTATCACCGAAGGGTCGATGTTGGGCGTGAGCAACAGGTGTACATGGTTCGGCATCACTACCCAGGTGTGCAAGAGGTAATCATCGGGTGCGCCCTTGCGGATCGCGGCAATTACCAACTGCGCAATTCGAGGCACGCGCAGATACGCCGGGCCAGTACGCTCCTCGTCCAGCAGCCGATCCATACACACGAATGCCTTTCCAGAGGGTAGAGGGGCGGGGAAAGGCCGGTTCGGTGGGAGGCTGTTGTGCAGGCGGAAAGTGACGAACAGAGGCTCCCCGATCGCGTAGAGATGAGGAAGGCGCCGGCGGGAGAACTGCATGATTGGATAGTGCGGTCAGGCAGGCGGGGTTCTCAGGTAAGTTGGGAGGGCGGGCTGAAGCCCGCTGCAGGCTGAAGCCTGCCCCACAAGAGCTATTAGCGCGTGGCGGTCTTCTTTAGGATGGCGGAGAGAGCGTGCAGGCGATCGGCATCGGCAGATGCTTTTGCCGAAGCGGAGTCTTTGTCAAGCGAAGCCGCCATCGCCGCCAGGTCCGCGTCATCTTTGCGCGTGGAGGCAGGGCTCTCCGCTTTGGCGATGGCCGACTTCAGCGCGGCGATGCGAGCCGGCGCCAGGGCGCCGGCCCGGTCGAGCTGGACGACGTAGGCCTTGGCAACAATCAGGTTTTGCGGCCACTCGATGTGCGGCTGGTTCTGCACATTCAAATAGTCGAAGTGGACCTGGTTGGACGCGTCGATTTCTTCCTGACTCAGGAACTTGCTCGGAATCAGCTTGAACACGTCGACACCGCGGGCGATCTCCGAACCGTAGATGTAGCCGTTGTACCAATAGACGGACCAGTAGCCGCCCGTGCCGCGCAGTTTGGCGTCGAGCGGACCGCGGTCGAAGTACGCGATCTCATAGGGATGGGCGGCATCGGTGAAATCCATGATCGAAACGCCGCCCTGATACCAGGCCTGCACGAAGAGGTCGCGGCCCGGAACGGGAATCAGAGAGCCATTGTGGGCGACGCAGTTTTCGAGATCGGTCTGCGGCGCCGGCATCTTGTAGTACGACTGGAGCGTGAGCTTGCGGTTCTTGAGGCTGAAGATGGCGTCGGCGCCCCAGTGCATGGGATCGGTGGCGCGGCAGCGGGGCTGCGCACCGCCGCCCCATTCGTCGGTATAGAGGACCTTGGTGCCGTCGTTGTTGAATGTAGCGGAGTGCCAGTAAGCGTAGTTGGGATCGCTGACGGCGTCGATGCGCCTGGGGTTGACGGGGTCGGATATGTCCAGCAGGATGCCGTTGCCGGAGCAGGCGCCGGCGGCGAGGCCGACGGCGGAGTAGATGGTGATGTCGTGGCACTGATTGGTGCCGGACGTGGATTGCGTACCCTCTCCGTGGGTACCGCCTTTCCAGAGGCCATCGATGTCGCCCGACTGGACGTCGGTGAAGATGCGCGGACTGGAGACGATGCGGGCCTGCTCGGGATGAGCCAGGGGCACTTTGATGATGTCGATGCGAAAGAGCGCGGTTTCGGGATTGGCCTTCGGGTCGCCGCCGGAGCAGCCGGCGAGCTCTTCGGACTGGCGGACGGGACCGGTGCCGGAGATGTAGATGTAGACGTTGTCCTTGTCCTTGGGATCCACGAGCAGCGAATGGGTGTGGGAGCCGCGGCAGCTCTGGACGGCAGCCACCTGTTTGGGATTGGCGAGGTTGGTGATATCGAAGATGCGGACGCCGCGGAAGCGATCGGGGCTCGGGGGCGGAGGGGGGCGCCGGCCGCCGCCGCCGGCACCGGCTTGAGGCGGGGGAGGCGGGGTGTAGCCCGCGGGCAGCGGAATCCCCTGGGTGCCGCAGTCGGTGCGGCCGTTCATGGCTTCGGCGGACATGAACAGGAGGTTCTTGTAGACGGAGACATCGCCCTGGCCGCCGGGGCACACGATGGAAATGCGGTGCTTGATCTGCATCGGGCTATCGATGTCGTAGAAGTTGATGCCGTTGTAGTTGCCGACGAAGAGGAGATTGCCGACGAAGGCCAGGTCGGAGTTGACGGAGCCTGTGTTCAAGGTGGGACCGCGTCCGCCGCGTTCGGCCGCCGGCATGCCGCCGGGCGGTTCGGGCTGGGGCGCGGGTGGCGGCGCGTTGGGATCGGGCGCGAAGCCCGTGGGCTTGGGAAGGCCGGCGATTTTCTGGAGGCCGAAGATGGCTTCGCCGGCATCGTAGAGGCCGGGCTTGAGACCGATGCGCGGGTCGTCGGAGGCGGCGCGCGGGTTGGAATAGACCGTGGGCGGCAGCGCCTTGGAAGGATCGGGCTGCGGGCGGGCCGGCGCAGCGGGCTGCGCGCCAGGGGCGGGCGGCGTTTCCTGCGCCGCGCCGAGGCCGGCGAACAGAAGGGAGAACGCGACGGCGAGGTGCGCGGCGCGCGGGGAGTCGAGTCCGGGTCTGAGATTCATGGTTTAACCTTTTGCAGCATCGCCTGCATGATTTTGATTTCGGCGCGCTGCGTGTTGTCGATGTCGGTGGCGAAGTCGAACAAGACGGGGTCCTGACCCGCGCCGGGGGTATGGAAGAGGTCGTCCACCATGGTGAGGGCGCCGCCGTGGTGTTGGATCATGCCGGTGAGAAAGAGATGATCGAATTTCGCGCCCCTGGCGCGGGCCAGCTCGTCCATCTGTTTCGGGGTGAGCATGCCGGGCATGAGCATGTTCATGTGCTTCATTTGTGCCGGCGTCATGTGGCTGTGGTCCATCTTCATGGTGGTGGGCTGGGCGCGGGTTTCGAGCCAGTCTTTCATGTAGCGGATCTCGTCGCTCTGCGAGAGGGTGATCTTTTCGCCGAGGGCCTTGAGCTCGGGGCTCTTGCCGCGGGTGCGCAGCAGGGCCACCATGTCGACGGCCTGCGAGTGATGCATGATCATGCCTTGCATGAACTCGACGTCGGGGCCGAAGGGTTTGGGAGGGGAGACGCTCAGGCTGCCGGGGGCCAGACTCTTACCGGGCTGGCCGGGGGCGCCGGGCTGGACGATGGCGCCACTGGTGGCCGCGGAGCTGCGTTGCTGGGCAAAGGCACCGGCCGCGCCGAGAAAGACGAAGGCAGCGGAGACAGCCCGAGTGCAAGAAGCCATGCGTTACTATACATCCGGAATTTTGGGGCGGTCAAATTGGGAGGGCAGGCGGACCGGACGGGAGTTTGTACATGACGGTGGTGGGCTCCAGGCGGCTTGAATCGAAGTTGAGCGCATAGGATGGTATCGCGCCAGCGACGATATATCCCAAAGACAGGTAGAGCTCTTCGGCGGCGCCGCCAGTGACGGAGTCGAGTGTGAGCAGGGTGCGTCGGGCTTCGCGGGCCCGAGCTGCACCGCGCCGACGATCCGGCCCGCGAGCCGGGCCAGGACAACGCGGCGGCTGCCGGCGTTGACGGAGGGAAGAACCTGGTCCTGCCAGAATGCGCGAGCGTCGGCGGGGGAGAACGGCAGGGTGACGGGATCGGGGGTCCAGCATTCGATGCTCGGATCGGGCGCGGCCTGAGACAAGCCACTCATGGATGCATCATCGACACGAGATATCGGTTCCGCCGCCTGCCGGGGAAGGCGGGAAAGCCTCGCGAACTGCGCAGTGTTCTCCGCCTGATCGCGTGGTCGATGGGGAAAGTCACATTCACGTACACACAATATGTGTGCTGCTGGTCCATGTCAAGATGAACGGACCGCTTCGCGCGAACGGCGCGTGAGCCTGGTAAGCGAGCGAGCGGGACTGAAGTCCCGCGCAGGCTGAAGCCTGCCCCACAGATCTAAGGACTGGATATTCAGGATTGGCTCGTACACAGGCCGGGAGCATCGAGGCCGTCGGTGTGCAGCCAGCCGTCGCGGACGTTGAAGATGCCGGGGAATCGCTTCTCCCAGCCGGCGTTGGCCGAGGGGACGTACTCGCGGGCGTTGGCCTCGAGCGCGCTGGTGCCGGGAATGTGCGCGGCGATGCCGACCGAGTGGACCAGGGCCGCGCCGGGGCAGGTGAGGTCCTGCACGCAGCGGAACATGTTGTATTTCTGCGCGGCGGCGGCCATCAGGAGCGTGCCGGATTGACCCTTGCACGCCTTCAGCGCGACGCCGGTGTAGCCCATTTCACGGGCCATCAGGAGCGTGTCCAGGCCGGTGAGCGATTCGTCGATCACGACGGGCCGCAGCTTGGCGGCTTCGAACATGGTGTTCCGGCGGTTGGCAGCGAGGTCGCGCGCGGTGGGCTGCTCGATGTACTGCACGCGTGCAAAGGCCTCCGGCGCCTTGCCCTTGAGGAGGCGCTCGAAATCGAGGAGGTATTGCACGTTGGGGCAGCGCTCGTTGAAATCCAGGGAGTAGATCCAATCGCGGAAGCCGCGCTTCGCCTGCGCGCGCGAAGTGACGCGGTCGATGCCGGCCACGCGGTCGACGTCCCAGTCGAGGTCGGCGCCGTTGAGCTTGATCTTGATCGCGGTCACGCCGGAGTAGGGAATCCAGTCTTCCAGCGTTTCGGGGAGGACGTCGCCGACGGGCTTCTTCACCTCGGAAGCTTCCAACGCATCGCTGGCTCCCACGGAGTGGTACATGCGCACGCGCGGCGCGGCGCGGCGGGCGACGTACTGGTCGAGATACTCGCCGCGGAATTCGCCGTTCAGGTAGTGCGTGAGGTCGTAGCGGACGAAGTCGCGGCCGCAGACGGAGAAGCTGTTGCGGCCGTGGAGCCGGCCGAAGGCGTCGTGCAGCGCGGCGTCGATGGGGCTATAGGTCACGATGGTGCAGAGCTTGGGTATGGGCGCTTCCAGATTGCTCTCGCGCGAGACGGCGGCGGCCGCCTTGAGGTACTCGGGTTCCAGCTCATGGTTCACGTCGAGGGGGTGCGCGTAATCGCGATAGTCGCGGGTAATGCGCGCGATGCGTTCGGCCAGGGTCTTCATGGCCGCGAGCGTGGTGTCGTAGGGGAGGGCAGGGAAGGCCCACACGTTGCCCATGGACATTGCGGCTGCGCCCTCGGCCGATTTGCCGTCGCGCGAGGAGACGCGGCAGCGCACGTTGAGCATGGTGACCTTGTCTACTTCGCGGCCGCCGAATTTGTAGGGCGCGCGGTAGCGGAAGTCGGTGAAGCCGATCTGCAAGTCGTCGATGCGGGCGCCGGCGGCCGGCGCGGCGGAGAGAATCGCGGGCATCGCCAGGAAGGTGCGGCGCTTCATAGGCCGGCTTGGGAGAGGTATCCGCGGACCGCCGTGAGATCCTTTTTCATGGAGGCCAGCACCTGCTCGCGCGGGATGGTGGGCTGCCGCGTGCCGTTGTTGACGCCGCCCAGGGGATACTCGAAATGCAGTTGCAGCGGCCCGTTGAAGTCGGTCTCGGCCACCATGCCGAAGAACTGCTGGAACTTCACCATCCCCTCGCCGATGGGCTTCCACTGCTCCTGCCATGCGCCCCGGGCGTTCTTTTCCCAAGCGAAATCCTTGACGGCGATGCCGCGCAGGTGCGGTCCGCAGATGCGGAAGCTGGCGATCCAGCCGCCGAGGCCGCCCTCGACGGTGGCGTGGCCGACATCGTAATTGATACCGACGAGCGACGGGTCGAGGTCGCGCATGATCTCGTGGAGGTCCCAGATGGAGGCGCCCACGAGTCCCGCGCCCGAGTGCGCGTGATACATGGCGCACATCCGGTAGCGCGCGTTCAGGGCGGCCAGCTTTGCGAGGCGGGGCTTGAACGCCTCGATCTGCGCCGCGTAGGATTGCTTCGGGTCCCACTTGAACGCACCGAAGCGGTAGTAGCGGATGCCGAGGGCGCCCGCCGCCTTGAGCAGGTCTTCCACGAAGGGAGTATCGGCGTCGGCGATATCGGTGGTGATCATGGGGACTTCGAGGCCATTGGCGCGGATTGATTTGACCAGCGGGGGCAGATCCTTCGCGACCGAGGCCGGCTCCACGTGGCCGCCCTTGCGGGCGGTGATGTCGATGCCGTCGAAGCCGATGCCGGCGGCGGTCCTGGCGAGTTCTTCACCCTCGACGAATTGCAGGTGCTTGGAGAAGACGGCGACCTTCAGTTTCTGTTTCGCGGGGAGCGGCCCGGCGAGCAGGAGTGCTCCGCCGGCCAGCAGCGTGCGGCGGGAAAGCAGTGGGTGTTGCACGGAACTATCATAACTGCATGGTTCCCCGTCGAAGAACATTCCTCCTCGCCGGCGCGGGTGCGATGGCCGCGTACGCGGTGCCGCCCTCGGACCAGGTGAATCTCGGCGTGATCGGATCGGGCAGCCGCGGCACGTTCGTGATGGGCACGTTTCAAAAAGATCCGGTGCTGCGCGTGGCCGCGATCTGCGACGTCTACGAGCCGAACCTGGAAAACGCCATCTCCGCGGCCTCGAAGGTCGCGGGCACACACCCGAGGATGTACCGCAACTACAAGGAGCTGCTCGCGGACAAGGACGTGCAGGCGGTGCTCATCGCGACGCCGGAGCACTGGCACTACCAGATGGTGCTCGACGCGCTGGCCGCGGGTAAGGACGTGTACGTCGAAAAGCCGCTGTGCCAGACGCCGGAGCAGGGGGTGGCGCTGGTCGCGGCCGAGAAGAAGACGGACCGAATCATCCAGGTGGGAATGCAGCGGCGCTCGTTCGATCTGTACCTGGAGGGGCGCAAGATTGTCGCTGGCGGCCAACTCGGCGCGGTGCGCATGGTGCGCTCGTGGTGGCTGAACAATTACCTGGGCGGCACACCGGCGACGAAGCTCGATGGCAAGCTCGACTGGGAGCAGTGGCAGGGGCCGGCGGAGCGGCGTCCGTTCGACGCCAACCGGTTTCGCCAGTGGCGCTACTACAGCGATTATGCCGGAGGGATCCTGGCCGACCAGGGCGCGCACGTTTTCGACGGCATCCACATGCTGATGGGCGCGGGATATCCGGCCGCGGTGACGGCGGCGGCGGGCAAGCCGCACAAGGCGGGCGTCGATCAGCCGGAGAGCGTGGTGGCCACCGCCGAATACGCCGAGGACTTCATCGGCGTGTTCAGCATCAACTACGCCGCGATGCAGTACAAGAGCCGGAACGATCAGCTCAACCAGCTCGATGGCGACAAGGCGCGAATGGACATCGGGCGCGAGGAACTCAGAGTGTACATGAAGGGGGCCGAGGACACGCCGGCCGTGGAGAAGAAGTCGGAGAAGGGGTTCGGCTGGGCAACGGACCTGCACGTGCAGAATTTCCTGGAGTGCGTCCGCACGCGCAAGCCGCCCACCGCGCCGATGAGGATCGCGTTCCAGGCGGCGCTGGTGGTGCAGATGGCGAACCTGTCGCTAAAGAACGGGAGAAGGATGCGCTGGGACGCGGAACGGCAGCGGGTGGTGTAGGGAGAGGCTCATCGCCGAGGTGGTCCCGGGTTCTTTCGACCCGTCGCGAGTTTGTTGCGAACCTCGCGGATGACCAATGCCGGCAGGCGCTCTTCGTGTTTGTGGACGAACCGGCGCACGGCTTCGGGATCCCGCGCGGCCAGCGCACGGAGCGCCCACGAGAGGGCCTTGACGATCATGTCGTCGCGGTCGTCGAGAAGCAGGCTGCAGATGTGGAGCGTGCGCCGCGCATCGCCATGACCCCCTCTGGCCTTGACGTTCAGGGGCACGGTGCTTACCAGCGCCGCTCGCCGCCACCAACGGTCCTTGGAGCGCGTCCACTCGACGATGGTCTCGTCCGCGACCTGGCCTTCGCGCCAGGACGGACCGGACAGATAGCAGGCGAAGCAATCGACCTGATCCCAGCTCGAGATGCCGGAACCGAGGCGTTCGAGCAGGCGGCGATCGAGAGTGGCCAGAGCGTCGGCGCGGTTCGCGATCAACTCATCGCCGATGAAACGGTGCACGCGCCGATTGGCGATGAGTGCGGCAGCGATCCTAACCACGTCAGACGCGGGAAGGGTTCGCAGGCGTTTGGAGTACTCGCGACGCAGGGCGCGCAACTCCGGAGCGCTGCGAACGGGCATGGCTTCGACCCGTGCTTCGATTTCCGCAACGAGCGTCGCGGCGTTCATCGGAGGTAGCGTAGCAGAAGCGCCGGATGCGCGGTGTTATATTAGTTCGGACTTAAAACAAAATGAGGTGCCTTCCACGATGAACGTGCGGTCTCATATCACGCCGCTCGATTGGGTGATGATCGGGCTGTATTTCGGCATTCTCCTGTGCGTGGCCTGGTGGGTGGTGCGGCGCGGCAAGGAGAATGCGGCGGACTACTTTCTGGCCGGCCGCAACCTGGGCTGGTGGGTGATCGGCGCGTCGATCTTCGCGTCGAATATCGGCAGCGAACACATCGTCGGACTGGCCGGGTCCGGCGCTACGACGGGGGTGGCCTTCGCGCATTACGAGCTGCACGCGTGGTGCCTGCTCGTGCTGGCATGGGTCTTCGTACCTTTCTATATGCGGTCGATGGTGTTCACCATGCCGGAGTTTTTGGAGCGCCGCTTCAGCGAGAAGTCACGCTACGTGCTCTCGATCGTCTCACTCATCACCTTCGTGATCTCTAAGATCGCTGTCGGCATCTTCGCCGGCGGCGTGGTGTTCGGCACGCTGTTGCCGGAGATGCAACTGACGATCGGCGGCACCACCATCGACAGCTTCTGGATCGGCTCCGTGCTGGTGATCGTGCTGACCGGCCTGTACACAACGCTTGGCGGCATGCGGGCCGTGGCTTACAACGACGCGGTGCAGGTGATCGTGCTGATCACCGGCTCGGCGCTCCTGACCGGGTACGGCCTGGTGCGGCTCGGCGGGTGGAGCGAGCTGCGCCACTGGTGCGGGTCCGACATGTTCAACCTTTGGAAGCCGCTGATTCCCGCGGGCGTCGAGAGCACGTGGTCGCCGGTGATGGAGACCAACACTGCCGGACACGTGGTGCGGCAGGCGTGGTACTTCAATGGCAATTTTCCGTGGCTGGGAATGCTGTTTTGCGCGCCGATCATCGGCCTTTGGTACTGGTGCACCGACCAGTACATCGTGCAGCGCGCGCTGGGCGCTCCCAATGAGACGGTGGCGCGGCGCGGCTCCATATTCGCCGCGTTCCTGAAGCTCTTCCCGGTCTACCTGTTCCTCATCCCCGGCATGGTCTGCTACGCTCTGGCGCGCAGCGGCAGGGTGCCGGAGCTGGGCCAGATGATCGGGCCCGACGGCCAGGCGATTCCCGCGCTCTCCAACGGCGCGTTCCCGATGATGGTGCAGTACCTGCTGCCGCCGGGGATTCGCGGCGTGGTGGTGGCGGGCCTGCTTTCGGCGCTGATGGGGTCGCTGGCCGGCGTGTTCAACGCTTGTTCCACGCTGTTCACGGTCGATCTCTACGAGAAGATGCGCCCGGGCGCCACGCA
Organism: Candidatus Acidiferrales bacterium; assembly: GCA_035499435.1. Taxonomy (GTDB): domain Bacteria; phylum Acidobacteriota; class Terriglobia; order Bryobacterales; family Bryobacteraceae; genus Solibacter. The sequence continues at coordinate 11,056 of DATJYW010000129.1, forward strand.
GCACCAGCTTGTGCGGACCGGACGCATCGCCACCACCATCATGGTCTTCATCGCGCTGGCGTGGATCCCGGTAATCAAAAATGCCAAGGGTTTGTACGGCTATCTGCAATCCGTGCAGAGTTACCTTGCGCCGCCCATCTTTGTCGTCTTCTTCCTTGGCGTTTTCATCAAGCGGATGAACGCGCAGGGCGCGTTGTGGGCCATGATCGCCGGCTTTGCGCTGGGCATCTTCCGCATGATTGTCGATACGCCGGTGACGCTGGGCCTGGCGGGATACGAGAACGGCTATCCGGCCGGCAGCTTCCTGTGGATCGTGAACAATGTCTATTTTCAGTATTTCAGCGTGCTGATCACGCTGGTTTCGGCGATTGTCATGATCGGCGTGAGCTACATGACCGCCGAGCCGGACTATGGAAAGATCCAGAGCCTTACCTTCGGCACCGCTACGGAGGAAGACAAGCACAAGACGCGGGCGAGCTGGGATGGACGCGATGTCTTAGGCTCCTGCCTGGTGCTGGCATGCATTATGGGTGCGTACCTGTATTTCCGGGGCTGAGAGTGGGGCGGACGATGTTCTTTCGTCCTCCACCCACCTTCGCCGCGGAGTAGCATGGTGCGTGATGAACCGCCGTACTCTCCTGCAAATGGGGCTGGCCGCGCCCTTGGCTCCGGCCGCTGCCGCGCCCGTTGACTTTCCCCGCGGCATTCGCCGCGTCGGCCAGGTGAACATGACCGAGCACGACCCCGTCGCGCTCAACGTGGAAGAATGGGCCGATTACTGGGCCAGCCTCAAAGTGGACGCCGTGCTGGTGAGCGTCACCGGCATCCTGGCGTTCTACCAGACGAAGGTGCCCTTCCATCGCAAGGGCCGGTATCTGGGCGATCGCGATTTCTTCGGGGAGTGCTGCGCCGCCGCGAAGAAGCGCGGCATGCACGTGATCGCGCGCATGAGCCCGGACCTGAACTGGGAAGACGCGGTAGCCGCGCACCCCGAGTGGTTCCAGCGCGACCAGCAAGGCAATTCACTGCATCACACCGAAGATGCGCGGCTGTTCCGCACGTGCATGTTCTCCACGTACATGACCGACTACATCCCGGCCATCATGCGCGAAGTGAACTCGCTGTACGATATCGACGGCATCTTCACCAATGCCTGGCCGCCGCTGGGAGCTTTCCCGACGTGCTACTGCGACCAGTGCCGCCGTCTACCGCGCCCGGGCACGGTGGAGTACTGGGCCGAGTTCAACGACCGCGTCCTTTACCTCTGGGGGCTCTACGACGGCATTGCCAAAGAAAAGAAGCACGCGAACATCTACTTCGCGAACCTGGGAGGCGGCATCCGCGCCACGCCCAACCTGAAACAGATCGGCGAGATTTGCCAGTGGTTCCAGTGCGACAACCAGGGCCGCGGGGGCGACGAGACTCCCATCTGGGCCTGTGCCCTGCAAGGGCGCGCCTGCGCGGCGGTGCAGAAGGGCAAGATGGCGACCAACGTCACCGGCGCCTGGTCCACCGGCGGCGTGCGGTGGCGAAACGCGGCCAAATCTTCCGAGGAAGCGCAGATGTGGCTCGACCAGACGCTGGCCAGCGGCATGGCGCCCTACTGGCACTTCATCGGCGGCGAGACCGGCATGGGGGAGGACCGCCGCTGGCTGGAACCAGGCCGCAAGTTTTTCCAGTGGACGGCGCGCCACGATCCGCACTGGATCAACCGGCGTTCGATCGCCGATATCGGCGTGGTGATGGGGCAGCGCACGCAGCTTTTCTATTCACCGCCGCGCGGCGCCGCGACGCCGCAATTCATGGACGGGCTCTATTACGCGCTTCTGGAGGGCCGCTTCCTCTTCGATTTCGTGCACGAGGACAATCTGGCGCCGGAAAACCTCAAGCGCTATCGCGCGCTGCTGCTCCCCAACACCGCGCTGCTCAGCGATTCCCAGTGCGCCGCGTTGCGCGCGTACGCGGGAGCGGGCGGTTCTCTGCTGGCGACGTTCGAGACCAGCATGTACACCGAGCGCAACCAGCGGCGCGGTGATTTCGGGCTGGCCGATGTCTTCGGCATCCACAAGGCCGGCGAAATCAAAGGAACTACGGGCAACGCGTTCTACGCGCGCATCGAGCGGCAACACCCGGTCATCGCGGGCTTCTCCGATACGCACTGGATTCCCGGCGCCGAGAACCGCCTGCCCATTGCCCCGGTGGACGATCCGGTGCTGACCGTAGTCCCGGGCTTCGTGGCCTATCCGCCGGAGCTGGCTTATCCCGACCCGGCGCGCACCAACGAGCCTGCCGCCGTGCTGCGCGAGAAGGGGGGCAGCCGCCTGGCATATTTCCCCGGCGATATCGAGCGCACGCTCTGGCGGTCCGGACACACCGATCTCAGCCGGCTGCTACAGAATGCCATCCGCTGGGTCGCCGGTCCGGAGGCGTCGGTGAAGGTCGAAGGCGATGGCGTGATCGAGACCTTCGCCTGGGAAACCGAGGCGGGCATGGCGATCCACCTTCTCAACTACACGAATCCGAACATGCATCGCGGCTGGGTGCGGCGTTATTATCCGATCGGCGAGCAGAGGGTGACGGTCCGGCTGCCGGGAGGGCGGCGGGTAAAGCGGGTGGAGCTGCTGCGGGCGGAACAGGACGTGCGCTTTCGACTGGCCGGCGGAGTCATTGAGTTCACTGTGCCGCGCGTGGTGGATTACGAGGTGGCGGGGATCTACGTGTAGCGAGATGAAGTTCGCTGCGGGGCGGGAGCCTGCCAACCGAGCCAGCGGGACTGAAAGTCCCGCGCAGGCTGAAGCCTGCCCCACGAGCCGAGCTGTTACACTGAGCCTATCGCAACCCTGATCGCAACTGCCCCGCCCGTCGTCCGGACGGCCGTGCGCCGCGACATGCCCGCGTTGACCGGCCTCCGTTTTTTCCTTGCCTTATGGGTGATCCTGCACCACCTTACGGGCCCGGGACAGGAGCTCGGCGCGACTCTCTCCGCCGTACTACCCGCGCCGGTCTTTGCGCTCATCCGCGGCGGATACCAGGCGGTGACCACCTTCTTCGTGCTCAGCGGGTTTGTTCTCACGCGCAGTTACTGGAATGCGTCCTGGACACGAGCGGCGCTGGCGAAATACTACCGGGGCCGCATCGCGCGCGTGTACCCCGTTTATCTGCTCAGCCTGCTGGCGGTGGCACCGTTCATCCTCGCAGACGCGACGCCCGGAAAATGGGGCTACCTGGCGGCGCACGCGACGCTCACGCAGGCATGGCTGGGGCCGATCCCGGTCAACTGGAACACGCCCGCCTGGTCTCTTTCCTGCGAGATGTTCTTCTATGCGGTGTTCCCTGTGCTGGGGGCGTTGCTGGTTCGACGCCTGAGCTGGCGCATGACCCTCGGCGCCGCGGCGGTCGCCTGCGTCCTGACGCGCGTCATGTGGGCCGCGGGAATCTCCGACGGAATCAAGCCCCTGGTGCACCTGAGCGATTTCCTGATGGGCATCGCCGCGGCGTGCGCTTTCGAGCTGGTACAGGGCAAGGTGCGCGCGTGGTGGCTCTATGTCCCCGGTTTCCTCGGCGTGGCTGCGGCCATCGCGTGGGAGCGCTGGCTGCCGGTGGATTTGAACAGCGTCCTGCGGCCGCTCAACGGGCTGCTGCTGGTGGGCCTGGCGATCGGATGCCGCGGCCTCGGCGGGCGCGTGCTGGTGTACCTGGGCAAGTCCAGCTACGCGATGTACATCCTGCACGTGCCGATTATGTGGTGGTACCTGCGCGAATCGCACCGCTTCTCGGCGGCGCTGTACGTGGCGATGGTGATTGCGGCCTCGGCGGCGGTGTACGCGGTGCTCGAAGAACCGGCCAACCGCCGGCTGCGGCGCTGGTGAGCTGCCAAGGGAAGAGAGCGGGACTAAAGTCCCGCGCAGGCTGAAGCCTGCCCCACGGCTAGAGGCCGAGGGGCTGGGAGCGGGCCTGCATGGCTTTGACACAGAAATCGATGTGTTCCTCGAGCGGGACGCCGAGCTCGTGCGCGCCGTCGATGATGTCCTGGCGGTTCACGCTGCGGGCGAAGGCCTTGTCCTTCATCTTCTTCTTCACGCTGGCCACATCGACTTCGTGCACCGTGCGGCCCGGCTTGACGTACGAGATCGCGGTGATGAATCCGGCGAGCTCGTCGCACGCGTACAGCACTTTCTCGAGCGCCGACACCCGCGGCACGCCGCTGTAATTGGCGTGCGAGAGGATGGCGCGCCGGATCTCGTCGTCCACGCCGCGCTGGGCCAGGATGGCCTCGCCCTTCATGGGATGGTCCGGCGCCTGCGGGTGGATCTCCCAGTCGAAGTCGTGGAGCAGGGCGGTGACGCTCCATTTGGGCTCGTCCTCGGCGAGCTTCCTGGCGTAGGCCACCACGCAGGCTTCAACCGCCAGCGCGTGCTTGCGCAGGCCTTCGCTTTTGGTGAACTCGCAGACGATGTCCCAGGCCTGCTCGCGCGTCAGCACCTAGCGTCCTCCAATGCGCTCTCATGAAGTCGATTCAGTGTACAACCCAACCAAGGCTTCCACAAGGCCCTCGACGGTGTAGACGCGGGCCTGCGCCGCCACCGCGACGCCGAGATCGCGCGCGGTCTGTGTGGTCACCGGGCCGATCGAGACGACATTCACGCCTTCGAGCGGCGCCGCGCCGGCCGCGGCCACGAAGTTCTTCACGGTGGACGAGCTGGTGAACGTGATGCAATCGGGCTTGTGCGTCCAGGCGTCGTGGATTTTGCCGGACAGATCGTCCGGCGCGACGGTCCGGTAGGCTTCCACCACGTTCACCTGCGCGCCGCGGCGGGCCAGTTCGACCGGCACGAGGTCGCGAGCCACGGCGGCACGCGGCAGGAGCACACGCTTGCCGCCGAGTGCTTCGCGCGCGAAAGCTTCGACCAGGCTCTCGGCGACGTACTGTTCGCCCATGAGATCGACCACAAGGTGGAGGGCTTCGACGGCAGCGCGGGTTGCCGGTCCGATGGCGCAGATCTTTCCGCGGAGGGCGCGCAGGTCCGGAAGGCGCTCGATGAACGCCTTCACGCCATTGGCGCTGGTGAAGATGAGCCAGTCGTAGGAGGGCAGTTCGGCGATGGCGGACTCGAGGGGGGCGGGATCGGCGGGCGGCCGGATCTCGATGGTGGGCAGCTCGATCACCGCCGCGCCCAACGCGCGCAACTGCGCCGCCAGCGTGTCCGCCTGTTCGCGGGCGCGCGTCACCACGATGCGCTTGCTGAAGAGCGGGAGGCGGCCGTACCAGTCGAGCTTTTCGTGCAGGCGGACCACTTCGCCCACGATGATCGTGGCCGGCGGCTTCATGCCGGCGGTGAGCGCGGGCAACGTGGCCAGCGTGCCGATGGCGGTCTCCTGGTCGGGCCGGGTGGCCCATCGGACCGCCATGGCCGGCGTACCGGGCGCGCGTCCGCGAGCGATCAGCTCGCGCGCGATCTGCGGAAAGGTAGTCAGCCCCATGAAGATGACCAGGGTTTCGGCGTGGCCGACTTTGTCCCAGTCGATCTTGTCCACGGCGTGCCCGGTGACGAACGTGACGGCGCTGGTGTGCTCGCGATGCGTGAGCGGGACCCCGGTGTAGGCCGCGATGCCGAGCGGGGTGGTGACGCCGGGAACGATCTCGAATGGAATGCCGGCCTCGGCGAGTGCCTCGGCCTCTTCGCCGCCGCGGCCGAAGAGGAACGGATCGCCGCCCTTCAGCCGCACCACGGTCAGGCCGCGGCGCGCGCGCTCCACCAGCATGGTGCCGATCTCCTCCTGCGTGAACTGGTGGACGGATTTTTTCTTGCCGACGTAGACGCGCTCGGCCGATGCGGGCGCGAGATCGAGCAGGGCGTGGGGGGCGAGGTGATCGTAGAGAATGGAGTCGGCCTGTTGGAGGATGCGCCGCCCTTTCACGGTGATCAACTCGGGATCGCCGGGCCCTGCGCCGACCAGGTAGACTCTCCCCTTCACTTACCCGTACACTGCCTCCAGAATTCTGTCCGCTCCCCTGCGCAGCAACTCGGCGCCGAGCCTGCCGCCCACCGCCGCGGCATCGGCGAGCGGCCCCTGATCTTCGCCGCGGATGAGCTTCTCGCCATCCGGCGAGGCCACGATCGCCGTCAGCTTCACCTGCCCGTCCGACACCTTGGCATAAGCGCCGATCGGCACCTGGCAGCCTCCGCCCAGAGCGTCCAGGACGCCGCGCTCGGCACGCACTGCTGCATGTGTGGCTGTGTGGTCGAGCGCGCGGCAGGCTTCGAAGCCGGCGCCGGTCGACCTGGTTTCGATCGCCAGCGCGCCTTGCCCCACGGCCGAGCACATCCGATCCGGGTCGAGGATCTCCACGATCCGGTCCGCCCACCCGAGGCGCTTCAATCCGGCGGCTGCCAGCACGATCGCATCGTACCGCCCTTCATCGAGCTTGCGAATGCGCGTGTCGAGGTTGCCGCGAACCGATTCGATCGCCAGGTCCGGCCGCAGCTTGCGCAGCTGCGATGCGCGGCGCAACGAACTCGTCCCGATTTTCGCGCCCGCCGGCAGATCGGCGAGCCGTTTTCCCAGCACCGCGTCGCGCGGATCTTCGCGCTCCGGCACCGCGGCCAGCACCAGGCCCGCCGGCAGCTCGGTCGGCAAGTCTTTCAACGAATGCACGGCGAGGTCGGCGTGCCCGTCGAGAAGAGCCTCTTCGATTTCCTTGGTGAACAGACCCTTGGTGCCGACTTTCGCGAGCGGCACGTCAGTGATCTTGTCTCCGGTGGTCCGGATGATCTCGATGCGGCACGCGTGTCCCAGGGCGCGGAGTTGAGTCTCCACCCAGCGGGCCTGCCACAATGCGAGCTGCGATCCCCGCGATGCAATTACCAGCATGTCAATCCTGGAGATGAAACGCCTTTCGTATGGCCGCGATCACGTGCGCGCCGTCGGGCTTGCCCGCCTGCGACCGCAGCTCCGAAATCGGCCCGTGAGCGATCTTATTGATGATACCCCGCGTGAGCGCTTCCAGCGCTTCTTCCTGCTGCGCGGTGAACGGACCGAAGCGCCGCCGGGCCTTGTCCAACTCGCCCATGCGGATCTGCTCGAGCTGCTCCTGGAGCCCCACGATGGTCGGGGTGACCTCGGCCACCTTCAGCCGCGCCATCATGCGCTCGACCTCCTCGGCGACCATCTTCTCGGCGTGATCCGCTTCCTTGGCCCGCTCGCGCAGGTTGGAGTTGACCACCTCCTGCAGATCGTCGATGTCGTAGAGGAAGACGTTGTCCAGGTCGTTGACCGCGGGCTCGATGTTGCGGGGCACCGCGATATCGATGAGGAACATCGGCCGGTTGCGGCGCGCGGTGATCACGCGCTGCATCTCGTCCTTATGGAGGATGTAGTGCGGCGCGCCGGAGCTTGCGATGAGGATGTCCACCTCGGGCAGGAGCGAGGTGAAGCGGGTGTATTCGACCGGTGTGCCCTGGAACAGCTCCGCCATTTCCACGGCGCGCTCGTGCGTGCGGTTGGTGACGAAGACGTGCGAGGCGCCGCTTCGCCGCAGGTGGCGCGCGGCCAGCTCGCTCATCTTGCCCGCGCCGACGATCATCACCGTGCGGTTATCGAGCGTGCCGAAGATCTTGCGGGCCAGCTCGACCGCGGCATAGCTGACGGAGACCGCCATCTGTCCGATGCCGGTGTCCGAGCGCACGCGTTTGGCCACACTGAATGCGCGCGTCAGCAGCCCTTCCAGCCAGCCGCACACCGAGCCGCATTCCTTGGCTACGGCGTATGCCGATTTGAGCTGTCCCAGAATCTGGGGTTCGCCGACCACCATCGAATCCAGGCTGGCGGCCACGCGAAACAGATGGTGGATGGCGTCGCGCCCTTCGTGGCGGTAGAGGTGCGGGCCGATGGAATCGGCGGAGACGGCCTTGTGGTCGGCGAGGAAGCCGTCGACGACGGCCTGCGGATCGGCGGTATCGTCTGTGGTGAGCGTGATCTCCACGCGGTTGCAGGTGGAGAGGATCACCGCTTCGCTGACGCCCGCGCGCGACCGGAGATCGGCGAGCGCGGCCGGCAGCGAATCTTCGCGGAAGGCAAGGCACTCGCGCACTTCGACGGGCGCGGTCTTGTGGCTCACTCCGGTGGTCAGCAGCTTCATGGCTTGAAGAGGATCGAGCCCAGGCGCGCGTGAGCGGCCCAGGTCAGGGCGGAAAAGCCAACCACGGTCAGGGTCATGATCGCGGCCTTGCGCCCGCGCCATCCTACGGTGACGCGCAGGCAGATCATGGCCAGGTACACGCCCCAGGTGAAGAAGGAAATGGCGATCGCGGGCTGGCGGATCCAGTCGGCCTGCAGCGACATGAAGGCCCACGTGCTGCCGGCGATGACGCCAAGTGTAAACAGCACGAATCCGAGACCCATGAATTTCGAGATCAATTCATCGAGGGTGCCCAACGCGGGCAGACGATAGTAAAATTTTCTAGGCTTTTTCGCCTTGAGCTCGCGCTCCTGGTAGAGATACAGGAGCGAAGCGCCGGAGGTGAGCACCAGCGCCGCGATACCGAGCAGGACGAGCACGATGTGCACCGTGAGCCAGGCGCTCTTGAGAAGCGGGCTGGACCAGCCGCCGACGGGGTTGCCGAAGGTGGAAACCAGAGCCATCACGAACACGAGGGGAAAGATGAAGACGCTGAGGCTCTCGACCTTGTAGCGCAGGTGGACGCCGAGATAGATGATGACCACCAGAAACGCACACATCGAGAGAGTCTCGTAGAAATTTGTGATCGGGCAGTGGTTGCCGGCGACCCCTTCTTCGACGATGGACACGAAATGGAAGACGCTGCCGAGGGTGAAGGCGCCGAGCGCGACGCGGAAGAGATGCTCGCGCCGGCGCACCAGGGTAAGGATCGCGTGCAGCAGGCCGATGGAGTACAGCGCCGCCGCCACGCGCAGCCAGATGATGCTCATTTCAGCCATGGGCGTCTGGGTTTGTTCTTAAACCCCAGTATAACGTGGGGGATATGGGGGGTTACGGCGACGCGTTTGGGGGTGACGGGAGAGTTTGATGGGGGGCGAGATCCGTTACACTGGGTGCCGATGAACCATCGACGGGCCTTCCTGCAGACCACTCTCTCCGGATTCGCCGCCGCGCAAGCCTCCGGGCAGGGCACCGAAAACGAACGGCAATACTGGCTGCGCACGATGTCCAAGATCGCCGAGCCCGTGCTGACCAACCTGGCCGCCGGGACGCTGAAGCGCAACATGCCGGTCGAGTCCGTGACCGGCAATGTGGATGACCGCCGGAAGTACACGCACCTGGAAGCCATCGGGCGCCTGCTCAGCGGGATCGCACCCTGGCTCGAGGCCGGGCTGGACTCGGGCCCCGAGCGCGATCTGCAACAGCGATACGCGGACCTTGCCCGCCGCGCGATCCACTCCGCCTGCGACCCGGCGTCGCCCGACTTCCTCAATTTCCACGAGGGCTCGCAGCCGCTGGTGGATTGCGGCTTCCTGGCCCAGGCGCTGCTGCGCGCGCCGAACGAGCTGTGGAAGAAGCTGGACCCGGCGACCCAGAAAAACCTGGCTGCGGCATTGATCTCATCGCGCGTGATCACGCCCGGGCAGAACAACTGGCTGCTGTTCGCGGCCACGGTCGAGGCGGCGCTGGCGACGATGGGCGAGCGCTACGACGCCATGCGGATCGATTACGCCGTGCGCGCGCACCAGCAGTGGTATGTGGGCGACGGCTTCTACGGCGACGGTCCGCGGCTCCATTGGGACTACTACAACAGCTTCGTGATCCAGCCGATGCTGCTCGATACGCTGCGGGCGATCGCGCCTTACAGCCGGGCGTGGCAGGGCATGTATCCCGATATTCTCGCGCGGGCCAAACGCTATGCGGCGATTCAGGAGCGCCTGATCTCGCCCGAGGGCACGTTTCCGGCGATCGGCCGCTCGATCTGCTACCGCACGGGCGCGATGCAGGTGCTGGCGCAGATCGCGCTGATGGGCGAGCTGCCAGCGCCGCTCCCGCCGCCGCGGGTGAGGGCCGCGCTGACCGCCGTCATGCGCCGCCTGCTCGACGCACCGGGCACATTCGATTCCAACGGCTGGCTGACCGTGGGCTTCTGCGGCCACCAGCCGCACCTGGGCGAGAGCTACATCTCGACCGGAAGCCTGTATCTGTGCGCGGCCGCGTTTCTGCCGCTCGGGCTGACGCCCGGCGATCCGTTCTGGAGCGGGCCCGCGGAAGACTGGACGTCGCGGCGGATCTGGCGCGGCGAGGATGCGGCAGCGGACCACGCGATTGCGGGGTGAGGCACCGCGATGAAGTTTGAAGTCGTTGGCCTCATTTCCAACATCTCGGTGATTGCGGCCGGACCGGGCGTGCGCGTTCGGAAGTATCTCAACAAGGCCTACGGCCAGGGCCGGTGGAGGAAAATGAAGGGAATCGCCAGGGTGAGGTTGCCGAACGGCGCTATCCGCTGCGTCGAGCTACACTGGTACCAAGCCCACGGAATCGGCAAGAGGGACATGAAAATCAAGCGCTATTTGGCGGCAACATGAGAGCACCGGGAAAGCCATTTGCGGTTTGCATCGACGACGGCGGCTATCGAGCCTCACTGATTTCGGGGAAGGTCTATCGCCTGATTGCGGATCCGGTAGCCGCGAAAGACGACCTGGTGCGGATCGTCGACGAGAGCGGCGAGGATTATCTATACCACAAGAGCCAATTCGTGTTCGTGGATTTCCCTCCGGCTGTGAGGAGAAAGATCCTCGCGTCACAGGGCGCAGCCTGAGAACGCTAGCTACCGCTCTACCGGCACGCCGGCTTCTGAGAGCGCTCGCACCACGTCCGCTGGCTTCAACCGCGTAGCGTCGTACTCGACTTCCACGGCGTCCAGCGTCGGCGCGAGCTTCAGTTTCTGTATCCCGTAGATGGCGTGCGCTGCGGCCAGGTGCGGAAGCGTCGCGTCGTCGAGAGGTTTCTGGAGGCGGAAACGGATGTGAACTTTGGTCATGGCGAATCCACAGGATACAATGACGCTATCGTCGAATTCGACCAGGTCGTCTTCTCCTACGGGCACGTCGAGGTTCTGCACGAGATTTCGTTCCGGTTGGAGCGCGGCCAGATCGTGGGCCTGCTCGGGCCGAACGGCGCCGGCAAGAGTACCACCATCAAGATCATCGCGGGCATCCACGCCCATCGCAGCGGAAGCGTGCGCGTGGCCGGCCTGCCGCTTCCCGAGTGCGCCATCGATGTCAAACAGCGCATCGGCTACGTGCCCGAAGCGGCCATGCTCTTCGAGACTCTCACCGGGCAGGAGTTCCTTGAGCTTTGCGGGCGATTCCATGGCGTGGAAGAGGACACGCTGCAGGCGCGTATCGCCGGCATCCTGGAGACCTTCGGTTTGTCCAGCGACCGCGTCCTGCGCCTCGACGCATACTCGAAGGGGATGCGCCAGAAAATTCTCATCGCCGCGGCGCTGCTCCACAACCCCGACCTCATCCTGCTCGATGAGCCGCTCTCCGGCCTCGACGTCAACGCCGCCATCCTCATCAAGGACCTGATCGCAGCGCTCGCCGCCGAAGGCAAGACCATCCTTTACAGCTCGCATGTGCTGGACGTGGTGGAGAAAATCTGCGATCGAGTGCTCATCATCCACCAGGGCCGGCTCATTGCCGACGGCTCCGCCGAAGGGTTGAAGGAATCCACCAAACAAACCACGCTGGAAGACGTATTTCGCGTGCTGACCAATTCCGCCAACGTGGACCCGGGAGTGGGCCGCATCGTTTCGGCCCTGCGGTCATGAAACGCCTGCTGCGCGGTCCCGCGGCCGAACGGATGCTGGCCGCGGCCGGAATCGACGCCGCGCGCTACTGGCTTCTGCTCGATCTCTTCACGGAACTCGCCGATCGCCGCGAGATCCTCAACCACCTGGGACGCGACGGGGTCACGCTCAAGATTTCGAGCTGGATGTTCGTCTTCGTCGGCGGACTGGCGTGCGTCGGGTTTCTGCGCCATCCACCTTCGGCCCCGACCCTCCTGGGGGCCTTTGCACTCATCACGGCCCTCCTGCTGGGGTGCATTCTGATCTCGGAAGCCGGCAACAGCCTGGTCAATCCGGTGGAAGCGCTGGTTCTGGCGCACCAGCCGATCGAAGGCGCGACCTACACCGCGGCCAAGCTGACGCACCTGCTGCGCGTGGTCGGGTACCTGGCACCAGCCGTCAACGCGATACCGGCGCTGGCCTCATTTTGGATGCTCAACCAGCCCTTCTGGTACTATCCGCTGATCCACCTGGCCGCAACCTACCTGGCCGGCCTGCTGACCGGTCTGTTCGCCTGCGCACTCTTCGGATGGCTGCTGCGCTTCTTTCCGGCACCGCGGGTGAAATCCGTGGCGCAGATTGTGGAGCTGCTGCCGTTTCTCAGCATCATGTTCGCGGGGCAGGTCTGGAGCGTGGCCGCCTCGCGGATAGCGGTCTGGATGCCTGAAGGAAGCGCGGTGCGACTGTACTTCGCCATCGCCCTGCCGATTCTCGCCGCCGCCATTGTGGTGACAGGCGTGCGGGCGCTCTCCGGCGATTACATGATCCGTGTCTCGGGCCTGGTGCACGGCGGCGGAGGCGGGCGCGTGAAATCGCGGCGATCCCCGGCCAGCGACATCGTTGCCCGCCGGCTCGGCGGTCCGCCGGCACGGGCCGGTTTCGCCTATACGGCGCGCCTGATGCGCCGCGATTGGGCGTTCCGCCGCCAGTTGATCGCTATCGTACCTCTCATGATTTCGGCCGGCGTGATGCTGGGCCAGGGCGGAGCCATCGACCCGTTTTCAGGCCGGTTCAGCGCGGTTCACATTGTCCCGCACCTGTTCGGCGTGGCATTGTTCCTCGTCGCCATCTCGATCGTCTACGGCAGCGATCACAAGGGAGCCTGGGTATTCCTGCTGGCCCCCTCGGGCGTCTTCGCCGGTTTTGCGCGCGGCGTCCACGGACTGCTGTGGTTCGCGATGATCGGAGTGCCGCACGCGGTCCTCCTCGGGGTTCTCGTGTGGCTTTGGCCGCTTTTTCACGTGTTGCTCTGGGTTGTGTTCAGCCTGTCGGTCGCGTCGCTCTATCTGGGGATGGTGCTGCGCCTCATCGACGGCATCCCTTTTTCGAAACAGCCGGTGACCTCGCGCGGAGTCTACTTCATGGGGATCATGATGGGCGGCGCACTGGCGATCTCGATCGCCGTGGGTCTTCAGTACTGGCTGGTGTTCCGGTCGGTGTGGATGGTTGCTGCGGTGACCGGGGGGCTGCTGGCTACCGCCGGAGTGGTCACGCGCGCCTCGCTTGCGGCGTTTGCCGTGGCGATGCGATTCAACCTCGGCCTGGAATCCGCGGAGACGGGGACCATCTACACCGAGATCGAGGCGTAGGCTACTTCAGTGTCCCCAGATAATTTCCGTACCCCACGACGCAGGTGGAGAGCACCAGCACGAAGATGCTCACGGTCAGCCACGCCTTGGTCCTGCCGCTGGCGCCTCGCCATTCGTGCAGCGCGATGCCCCACAGAGTGCTGAAGATGATGATGCTCGCCATGTGCAACGTCCAGCTCGAGAACTTGTACGCGCCCATCTGGGTCTCGCCCATGGTGTAGAAGAAGAACTGGAAATACCAGGTGGTA
>DATJYW010000130.1:0-7154 GCA_035499435.1 Candidatus Acidiferrales bacterium
AGCAGGCGGTAGTAGCTCTCGGCGAGGCGGTGGAGAAACTGGGCAGCGCCCAAGCCGCGGTCGGCAAGGGCCAGAACCAGTTGAACTACGCCATTGGCCTGGCGCAGTCGCAGATTTCCAACTTCAGCGCCGCCGAATCGCACATCCGTGACGCCGACGTGGCGGCGGAAGCGGCGAACCTGACCAAGGCCCAGGTACTGCAGCAGGCCTCCATGGCTGCCATGGCCCAGGCCAACTCCGCGCCTCAGGCGGTGCTCGCACTCCTGAGGGGCTAAACCTAAACCCTAACCCGGCGGGAGAGGTGCCCAACCTCTCTCGCCGGCATTCTTCCTAAAGTATCGGGTTGAAACCGACGATCTTCTTTGCGGGGTAGGCCTCCCGCCTGCCCGCGCGCGCAGCGCGCCAGAGCCCGGAAGGCTTTTATGGGAACAACCAGTAGCGCTACCAGCAGCTCTTCCAGCACGATTTTCAACGGCACCAGCCGCTTCTCGCAGGACTTTCAGAACGTCATCAGCCGCGCGACGGCGATTGCCTCACTGCCCATCACCCAATTGACCAATGATCAGAACACGTTGAGCAGCCAGTCCGACGCCATGAAGTCGTTGGGCGACGTGTTCAATCAGCTCCAGACTGCCATCCAGGGTATCCAGGACGCTTTGGGCGGGTCCTCTTACCAGGCCGACGTCTCGGATCCCACCAAGCTGAGCGTCAGCGTGGGCGACGGCGCCGTCGAAGGCAACTATTCGGTCCAGGTGCTTGATCCCGGAGCCCAAGCCACCAGCATCACAACCAGCTCCTGGGTGAATGACACGGCAACCCACGCCTACCAGCTCAGGCTGAATGGGCAGACTTACGCCATCAAAGCCGCCGACAACTCCGCCGCCAGCGTGGCCGCCGCCATCAACAATCAGTACGGCGATCAGGTACATGCCGCGGTGGTCAACGTGGGCACCGCCTCCACACCCGACTTTCGCATTTCGCTCGAAGCCACCACACTGGGCGATTCCAAACCCGACATTTTGGACGGCAGCACAAGCCTCCAGACGCAGCAGATCACGGGGTCGCAGGCCAATTACATCGTCGATGGCCAGGGCGCCGGCGTCTACAGCTCCTCTGATTCGGTACAGATTGCCAACGGGCTGACGGTCACGCTGAAGGCTGCCAGCGCGGGTACCCCCGTCAACATCACGGTAACCCGGTCCACGTCTGCGTTGAGCGATGCCCTGACCGCGTTCACCACCGCCTATAACAATGCGGTCGACGCCGTGGATCAACAACACGGACAATCCACCAGTGCTCTGGCCGGCAATCCTGTTGTCAACGACCTGTCCCAAGTCCTGAGCCAGCTTGCGACATATTCCTCTTCGGGCGGAGTCAACGGTCTCGCAAGCCTCGGATTGGACCTCGACAAGACGGGTCATCTCACCTTCAGCTCTTTCAACCTGATGGCCACCGACATCACCAATCCATCGGCGGTCGTGCAGTTTTTGGGAGATTCCAGCTCGGGAGGATTTCTCAAGTCCGCCACCGATCTTCTCAACCGCGTGACCGACTCGACCACAGGCCTCATCCCTTCGGCCGAAACCGATATTCAGTCGCAGATCACCAACATCGGCAACGAAATTTCCGATCAGCAGGCACGCGTGGACGACATGACGGCGCAGATGCAGGAGCAGATGTCGGCGGCGGACGCATTGATCGCGTCCATGGAGCAGCAATACGACTATCTGAATGGTCTTTTCTCCGCAATGCAGACAGCCGATGGGCAGTACAAGTGAAGCCGCTATGAACCGTGCAACAGCGCAATCCATCCGGGAAGGGATTGAACATGGGGATTATGCCCAGGCGCTCGATCTGTGGAAGCAATACACCACCGCGCTTGCCGCTTCGGGCCTCACGGCCGAATCGCTGGCCGAAGCAGCCCACCTGGTCAAGTGGAGCCGTCCCCTCCTCCTGGGCGCGCGCGAACACACCGCCGCACGGCTTCGCGCGCTACACGTGGCCGGCATCTACGGCGGTTCCGCGCCGAAGCGGAGAAGGCTGGTCCAGGCCAGTTTATAACCTGTAGCGGCTGCCCGCAGGATGGTATACTCCTCGCGTCATGCGAAATATTCTCTCGATCCGCGGCGGGGGCATCCGTGGAATCATACCCTGTTGCTGCCTGATCCGGCTGGAAGAACAACTCGGCGGCTTGACACGCGATCATATCCATCTTTGCGCCGGCACCTCCACCGGAGCCCTGCTCACGGCTTCCGTGGCCGCCGGCGTTCCCGCGCGAGACTTGCTCAAAGTCTACACCGATCAGTCCCACGAGATTTTCACTCCCTCCGGCGTTGTTGGCGACGCCAAGCGTGGCGTCGAAGGTTTCACGTTCGACCCCACCAACCTGCGCGACGTGCTGGCCCGAAATCTCGGACCAGCCGCGAACTGGACCGTCAACGATTCCCCCGTTCGCATCATGATTTCGGCCACCGCCATGAACGGCCACAATTGGTTCTTCGTCAAAGACAACGAGCGCAACAGCAGGACCACCGGAGGCGTGAAGCTGGTGGACGCGGCGGTGGCCTCGGCTTGCGCGCCTACCTATTTCGATCACTGGCGCATCGACGGCATCCAGGGCAGGACCATTCGTTTTTTCGATGGCGGCGTGGGCGGCACCGCCAATCCGGCCTACCAGGCCGCGGTCGAAGCTTTTGAATACGACGATTTCGTGCCCCGAGCCAGCCGCCTCATCTCGCTGGGCACCGGCTTCTACCCCGCATCCGACGACCCCCCCAAAGGCCTGATCGCTGTCATCGAATGGGTCACCAGCACCCTCGTCGATACCTCCGAAGACTGGGTGGACGAAGCCGTTGAGCGGCAGTGGCCGGGCCTGATGCAGAACTTCAACCCGGAATTGCCTCGCGATATCGATATGGCGGACACATCGGCCATCCCCGACCTGGTGCGGATCGGGCAGCAGACCGCCGCAGCTATGGACTGGACGCAGATTCTGAAGTGAGTCAAAACCCTTCGGCCGGCACGTTCCATTCTTTCGGGAAGGCCCGCGTGCGCACCATGTGCGCGATTGCCAGCAGCAGGCTGCCATTGCCCGGCAGGTAGCACGGCAGGTTGGCGCGCTGCCAGTTGTGCCCGTTCGGGAGCCAGGTGTTTTTGGGCGTATCCATCATCAGGGCGTCAATCGCGAGCCGCGGCTCCCCAAGGCTGGCCGCGGTCATCGCCACCATCGGAAAATCCCAACCCCAGGTATCCTCCCACCGCCATTCGGCGAATACCCTCCTGAGTGTACGCCGCATGGTTTCCCGGTCTACCTTGCGCCCTGGCAGCACCCCGAGTGCCGCCAGCATGGAAGGGTGATCGAGATTGCGCTCGGTGAACGTCTGGGGGCAGTTCTCGTGCGCGAGATAGACGCCGTCCTTTACCGGCAGGGCTGAGAGCTTGCTGCGCACGTCGTCCCACTTGGCCTCGCGCGCAAGCCCGGCGCGCAGGCGCCACTGTTGCGCGAGCTCGAGCGCGTAATCCCAGTATTCCAGCTCGAACGCCGGATTCCATGTCTCGCGCGGCGGATGGTTCTCCTGCGCCGGAATCACAGGGGGGCCGAGGATATAACGGCCGGTCTTCGCATCGAAATGCGCGAAGTCCGCCATGAACTCCGCCGTGTCGAAAACCAGGTCGCGGAACTGCGCCGCCCGGGCCGTCCGGCCCACTGTAAGCTCGCACAACACGATCGGGTGCGGCTGCTGCCAGATCAGCAGCGGACCGATCGGCGAAGGACTGTCGGTGCCGCTTGGGTCGGTCATCTTCGGCCAGCGCGCGCCCTTGTATCCCTGGCTCCGCGCCTTCTCGCGCGCGCTCGGCAGGATGCGGTTGTACCACCCGAGGCTGCGCTCCAGCAGGTCCCCGCGCCCCCAATGCGCGAAGTGTGCCGCGTGCCAGAAGTGCATCTCCAGGTGGAACTTGCCGAACCACGAGTTGCACGTGAGCCCGGTCTCCTGCGGTGGCAGCGATCCGGCGCACTGAATCGCGGTCAGATATTGCGACAGCACCACCCGGCGTTCCAGTTCAGGTGAAGCGGAGAGATCGATCGCAGCGCCCGACGACCAGAACCGCGCCCAGTGCCGCGCCGATGCCGAGAAAGTCTCCTCCGGACCTGCTGTCTCCGAGCCCTGATCGCGAAACGCCACCGCGAACCGCTCCATGCCGCCCGTCATCCGGACCGGGTGTGCAAAGTCGAACACTACCGCTAGCGGCCCGCCCTCTACCCTCACCGCAACCTGGTCGAGTTTCGGATGACAACAGGTCTCCACGAGAACCCGACGGCCGCGCCATTCGAATTCGCTTCGTAGGATGCCGGTCCACAGGTCCAGCGTCTGCCGGATCACCCGTACATCCTCCGGCCGGTCGATCGCGAAACCGAGCCGACCGAGGTTCAGCCGATGCGGATTCTCGCGCAGCCAGTTGAAGAGTGCTTCCTGTCCCGCGGAGTTGGTAGGGTATCCGACCTTGCGCCCGTAGGTATCGTATTCGGCGAAGTGCAACTCCCCGGGAGGCCGGCCCGGCGAAGTCTCCCACCCCCATTGCGACATCGTGCCGAGCGGCAGCGCCTTCTCATACAGCAGTGGAAACGTCTGCAGTCCCGTACAGTCCGCCGTGAAGCAGAATTCCCCGTTGCCGACCGAGAGCGGCGAGCGCGGGTCGAAGCCTCGCAGCGCGGGATTATGACGTGAGACGATCGCCCGTCTATCCAGCGTGGCTCCCTGAGCGGCAAGCGCGGCGGGAACCGCGCCCAGGAAAGCGCGGCGAGTGAGTGCCATGGCCCCAGAATAGTACGCCGCGCGCGCTACCGCCGCAGCGGATACGGCGTCACCACTGCTGGATCCAGGTCGGCCTGCACCAGCCATGCCCGTCGATCGCGAAAATATCGCATCAATGCCTCATCGCTGGCCTGATCCATTTCTCTGGCCCACACCACTCGGGCCGAGTCGATCGAGGCCTGGTTATACACCCACTCCTCCAGCGGATTGTGATTCGCCCCGTAGTGCACAACCGCGAGTTGCAGACCCGGCTGGTTTTCCAACCAGGCCTGGACGTGCGCCCGCCGCATATCCCCCGGCCGCGTGTAATACCAGGTCATCGGCCAATCCGCCGGCATAAATAAACTCAGCGGCTGCAGGCACACCCTGAGAAGCACCATTCCCAGGCATACGGCCGGAATCGAGCGCGCAACCAACAGGCCGCTGGCGACATTGCGCCGCCACACCCGCAGGTGGCGCATCCCCTGCAGCACCACGCCGTAAAGCGCACCCGTAAAGGGCGCCACATAATGCGGATAAAACCAGGTATTCAGGCTCAACCCAACCAACCCGGCCGCGCAAACCACCACCAGCGGCCGCACGCGCCGATCTCGCACAATTCGGGGCAGGAAGATCAGCGGCAGGGCCAATGCCGGCCCCAGGAAGAACAGCCAGAACTCGACGGCTTTCTCGAGCGAGTTTTTTACCAGCCCCGGCAGAGTCTTGGCTTCCAGGAACTGGGGCAATTCCCAACCCACGTAGAACCGGCGCATCGCGGCATCGGGATAAACCGGAATCGGAATCGGCCGCTCCCAAAGAAAAATCCGGGCCGGCGCATACCGCTTCCGGACCACCTGATAGGGCATGCGGAGCGGGCTGCCGGTGACCGCCCGGTAATAGTAAGCCGTTCCACAGCCTACCACTGCCAGCGTCACAATACCGGGCAGCGCGACTCGCAAGAGCGTCCTACCGATTTGCCCCCGCCGCCACAACCACAACGCGAGCAGGGCGCACACCGCCAGGCTGAGCACAAGGCCTTCATACGGCCGGCTGTTGGCCAAAATGCCCATACCCGCCGCCATCAGGACGGAATGCCCCACCCTGTTGCCGCGCATCAGCCTCGGCAGGGCACCCAGGACCAGCAGGCCTCCGATCGCCGCCGCCGCACCACCCCAATAACTGTTGATCCAGTATCCGAAGAGTCCGAGGCGAAGAACCGCGATCAACCCGCCGAGCAGCGCCCACTTCGGCGGCAGCCAGCCCTGCAACATCCAGCAGAGCAAGGCGCACATGACCGCGACGCTCGCATACACGCCCCACCACGGATGGCCCGCGGCCAGTTTGCCGGCCGCCAGAATCAGCCCCTGCGCCGCGTGGTACATCGACATGTAGGTCGGCTGCTGAAGAATGTGCATGCTCTCGAAGTGCCGCCACATCGGATGGGCCGGATTGGTCAGCCTTCCCGAGGCGAACGTGTCCGCGGCCAGAAGGTAGCTGAACTCATCCGTGATCATCGGGACGCGAATCGGAAGCAGCGGCAGCAGGGCGGCCCGCGCGGCAAGCGCCGCAAGCCCGGTCACGATCACCGCCAACCAGCGCCGGCGGGCCAACGCGGAGAACCGGCGCTCCACCGCATCCCAGGTCCGGTGGCCCCACTCGGGCACCTTCAACGCGACCTCGAATACCGCCACCAGGATTATGGCTTCGACGAGATACAGAGAATACCGGATGGTGTTGACCACCAGCCAGGAAGCCCCGTTCTTCATTTTGCCGGACTGGAGAAAATCTGCGAGAGATGATTGTCCATGTGCCCGAGGTAGTCGCCGATCACCGCCTGCAACGTGACCGGCGGCCTC
This sequence comes from Candidatus Acidiferrales bacterium, assembly GCA_035499435.1. Taxonomy (GTDB): domain Bacteria; phylum Acidobacteriota; class Terriglobia; order Bryobacterales; family Bryobacteraceae; genus Solibacter. Next base: position 6,650 of record DATJYW010000130.1, read on the forward strand.
CCCGCAATGCAGATTTCATGCCCGAGCACATCCTCCGGCATCGCACGCACGACGTGAAGCAGGTGCCGGTTCAGCAGCAGCCACAAATTGACCAGGTCGGGCCAGGGCTCGGTCAAATAGCCCTGCCGCTCCACCCAGAATTCTTGTTCATACGTGGGCAGATCGATGCGTGGAACAAGCTGCGCCCGTACGAACCGCTGATGATTATTGGCCGCGGAATCGATCAGGTGCCCGAGCACCTCTTTCTTCGACCACCGCTTGGGATCGGGCTTGCGCGACGCGTCCGCTTCCGAAATGTCGACCAGCTTTCGGGGAGCTGTGGCCAGTACAAGCTCGAATCTGGCGATCGTGTCCTTCATTTCAGGATCACCTTGACCGTGCCGGTGTTGTTCGCGCTGTCGGCCGCCCGCACGATCAGCAGGTGCTCGCCGGGCGTAAGGTTCGACAGGTCCAGCAGGAATTTCTCACGTGGCGAATCGATCACTCCGTCGGCAGCCTCCATGGG
>DATJYW010000131.1:0-5052 GCA_035499435.1 Candidatus Acidiferrales bacterium
CGCATCGACGATCCGCGCTTCGACCCGATGTGGGAGGCCGTCGGATCGCTGAAGATGCCGGTGGCGATCCACACCTCCGATCCGGAAGCCTTCTTCCTGCCGATCGACCGCTTCAACGAACGCTGGGAGGAGCTACACGCCCACCCGAGCTGGTCCTTCCACGGCAAGGATTTCCCGAGCGACCGCGAATTGCAGGAAGCGCGCCGCAACGTCATGCGCCGTCATCCGCGCACGCAGTTCGTCTGCCTCCATGTGGCGAACGCGGAGAATCTGCCCTACGTGTCGGAGTGCCTCGACGCCCATCCGAACATGCATGTCGATATCGCCGCGCGAATCGGCGAGCTCGGCCGCCAGCCCCGGATGGCGCGCCGGTTCTTCGAGAAGTATCAGGACCGCATCCTCTTCGGCACCGACGCCAGCGCGGGCACGAGCACTCCCCAGCAGACCTTCGGCGACGCGCTTTACCAGATCTACTACCGCTTTCTGGAGACCGAGGACGAGTACTTCGATTACGCACCGGCCTCGATCCCGCCCCAGGGCCGCTGGCGGATCTACGGTCTGGGACTCAGCGAGCAGATGTTGCGCAAGGTGTACGGCGAAAACGCCGCGCGCTTGCTCGGGATTTCAGGCTGAACTCGCAGACCAGGCGCTGGCGGTTTTTGTTGCCTTGGCTTACTCTTAATAAGACCAGGAAGTCCGAAACGAAAATTGCGGGCTTTACCAGTTCCGATAGCAGCCGATAGGACCTGAACCTCATGGAACGCAGAACATTCCTCAAAAACTCCGGCATCGCAGGCGGATTGCTGACCGCATTGCCTCTCTCCCGCAGCTTCGGGGCGCCGGCCGGCAACGAGTTTCCGCTGGTGGACCTTCACGTTCACCTCACTGGAAGTTTCACTATCGACCGGGTGATGGAGATCTCCAAAAAAACCGGTGTCCAGTTCGGCATCATGGTGAATCCCGGAGGCAGCGTATATGACGACGCAGGCCTGAGAGAGTTCATTGAGTCGCTCAAGCCTTACCCGGTCTACCGCGGTCTGCAGCCGATGAGTCCGGGATGGTCCAGAAGCTTTTCGCCGGAAACAATCAAGCAGCTGGATTACGTTCTGATGGATGCCCAGACCATTCCCAATGGCAACGGCTACGCAGAGACGCTGCGCATATGGAATTTCGACACGTATGTCGATGATCCGCAGAAGTTCATGGATGTGTACATGGCTCATATCCTGGAGGTCATCGATAACAATGAACCGCTGAATATATTCGGATGGCCGCTCTTCCTGCCGGTCTGCATTGCGCGCGACTACTATACGCTGTGGACGGACGCAAGAATGGAAAGGATAGTCGCGGCCCTGAAAAGGAAAAATCTCGCAGTCGAAATAAACGATCTCGCCCATACGCCGCATGAGAGATTCATCAATATGGCGAAAGAGCGTGGGCTGAAATTCACGTTTGGCTCCGACACCCGTGATCAGAGGGCCGGACGTCTCGATTTCTGCAAGTATGTAGCCAGGAAATGCAACCTGAAAAAGGACGACTTTTTCCTCCCGAAGAGAGTCCTGAACAGGGTCTAGGCGTCGCGCGCGCTGCTCCGCGGCGCAAGGTGCTTCGCTAGCCTGCTGTCGTTACCTGGGCCTTCCGCTCGGCGCTGGCACGCAGGGCCGAAAGGTACTCGAAGGCCATTCCCGTCTGGCTGTGAACGTAGTCGATACCGGCGGGCCTTCCATTCTCCAGCGCCGGATGGCAAAACTCCCAATCTACGTAGCCCTGGTATCCGGCCGACACAAGCGCGTCAACGTAGGCCGGGTAGGCCACCTGTCTTCCCCAGAACTGCTTGTCGAAATAGCCGCCGGCCACCAACTCGCAAGTCCCATCACGGCGTCTGGCGAACTCGCCGTTCATGTGCGAATGGATTTGGAGGCGCCCGCTGGCTGCCGCCATTTCCCGCGCATGAACTGGGGAATCGGCCTCGGGCTCGATGTTGATGTCCATGCACGCCTTGAATGCCGGCGAGCCTACCTCTTCAATGAGGGAAAGTACGTCTTGATAGCGGTTCACGATGTCGGGACCGTGGTTCTGCATCGCAAGCACAATTCCGTGGTCCTCGGCCACCTTGCAGAGCTCGCGCATCGACTCGACAACAAAATGACGCCGGTCGCCCTTCCAGTAGCGGTACTGGTCATAGCCGTACGTGTCATCGTACGTCGCGAGGCCGTCATAAAGAGTGATTCCGCGCCACGCAGCGAACACCTTGCAGACGGGCGTGCCCAGGTCCCGCGCAAGCTGGATGCACTCCCGCACGTAGCAGATCATCGCTTCCCGCTGGACGGGTACGGGGCTCGACAAATCACAGTTTGGAGAGACGGCGCAGAGTTCGATTCCGATTTCGCCGGCGAGATCGCGCAGGCGCATTCTATCGCCGGCGGAGAGGTCCATTGGAGCAGCGTGGGGCCTCTCCGTATCCAGCTCCAAACCCTCCCAGCCCTGTTGTCTGGCCAGGCGAACCAGATCAAAAAGGCCAACCGCCCCGCCGTGATACCAGACGCCGCGGTAGGTGATGCTGTACAGGCCAATCTTCATTGCTGCCTCCAACCCGCAACGCTCGGCATATTACCACAGCCCGTTCGCTATCTGTCGCTGATGCGATGGGTGGGTGCAATAATGACCGCGCTGTTGCGTGTTGCGGCGCAGAGACTTTATGAAATCCGAGGTTCCGGATTTCAGGGCCAGAGATAGGGGCCGTTAGTCCGACCGGACTCCGAGGCTCCGTGTCTCCCCGGCGAATAGAGCTCGGCGCGGCAGCCTTCACGCCATCGCCAGGATTTTATCCAGCGCCGCCGAGACCTGCTTCAATTGGTCCGTCTGCCGCGCGTTGCGCCCGATCTCCGGCGAGATGAAACCGTTGTAGCCGGTTTCGACCAGGGCGGCCATCACCGCCTTCCAATTGATATCGCCCTCGAGCAGATCGGCGAAGTGGGCCGCTTCGCCCCGGCCGGCCAGTTTGAAATCCTTGAAGTGAATGCGCTTGATGCGCTTTCCCAGGGTCAGGATCCAGTCTTCCGGGTATCCGTACTGCATGACGTTCCCCGCATCGAAGTGCGTGCCCACCCAGGGACTGTGGAACTGATCGACGAACGAGCGCATTTCGAGTGGGCTCAGCAGAAACTTGTTCCACACATTCTCGGGATTCAGCAGGACCTTCGCCTTCGCCGCGTCGGGAATGACCTTCGTGAGCTCCGCGGTGTAGCGGTCCCAGGTATCCTGCGAACCGACCTCGAGCTTGGCCCCGTTCCCGAGGCGGACGGCATAGAGGAGCAGGGCGCCGCAGTTGAGGTCCGTGGCAATCGCGATCGCCCTGCGGACGGCATCGACCCCCCTTGCGCGCGCTGCGGGATCCGGCGAGTTCAACGGATTCTCGTGGAGAGGTTCGGAGACCCACAGGGTAGCGATGCGGATACCTGCTTTATCGGCGGCATCCGCCAGGCGGCGCGCGTCGTCGTGGCTGATGTCGAGGGACAGATCGTTGCCAATCGCGAGTTCGATGGCATCGAACCCGGCGGACTTCGCCTGGGCGAAGCACTCGGCCCGGGGCATTTCTTTGGGGAAGATGATCGAGCAGATTCCTTTGATAAAGCGCGGACTGGTCTGTGCGGGCGCCGAAAACGCCGCGGCGGCCAGCGGCAGCGCGAGAACTTCTCTCCGGTTCATGGCGCCTACACCTCCACACCCAGGTCGTTCCATGTGACGACCTTCTCCTGCACCATCGCCTGGTGACCCAGGATCGCGGTGAGCGCCGCCGTGGCCCCGATTTTGACATCGACCGGCGGCGGAGTCCCCTTGGTAACCGAATCGAAAAACATAGCGATGTGGGCAAACTGATCTTCCTGCTGTTTGGCAGACAAAACCACGGGTTGCGCGCCCCTGCCGGGCGGATACATGGTCCCGGTGGTCAGGTCCACGCCGCCCTTGGTGCCGTACACGTAGACATACTGGCCCCCGTTGGGCATGGACGCGGGGTGAAACACGTTCTGCGTGAAAGACATCTTCAAGCCGCCCGGATAGTCGAAGGTGATGCTGCCGCAATCGAAGATGGTGCGTCCCGGCGGGTCGTTCTTGTAGAACACGATGGCGCCGAAACCGCAGGCCCGGGTGGGATGAGCGCCGATCACCCAGTTGCAGAGATCCAGGTTGTGTACGGATTGCTCGATGAGATATCCGCCGGACTTGGCGACGTCGAAATACCAGTCGCCGGATGTGCCGTCATGATCGAGGTCGGCCGGGGCGTGCCGCTGGGCTTTCACCATGATCACCTCGCCGATCGCGCCCTGATGAATCTTGGCCACGGTTTCCCCGAATTGCTTCATCGACCGCAACTGCTGGCCGGCCACGAACACTTTGCCCGACCCCTTGGCGGCATCGAGAAGCGCGCGAACCTGCGCCGGTGTAATACCGATCGGTTTTTCGCAGTAGACGTTCTTCCCGGCCCTCAGTGCGGCGATGGCCATCTCCGAGTGCAGATTCGGCGGTGTCGCGATGAACACCGCATCCACATCCTTGTTTTCGATGATCCGGCGCCAGTCGGCGGTGGTCGCCGGGTTGTCGCGGGCGGCGGCGGTTGCCGCCTTGTCCAACCGGTCGGGCTTGATATCGCACAAGGCAATCACCTTGGCATTCGGCTGGTGCAGCACGCCCTGAAGCAGGAACGATCCGCGATTGCCGACGCCGATCATCCCGGTGCCAACGGGTTTCTCGGATTGAAAAGCATAGGCGGAAGCCGCCGAGCCGAGCAGGAAGATTCTGCGATCCATGGTCATATTGGTCTCTGGGAATAGTCTACATTGCGTCGCTGAATGAAGTCGGATACAGTTTGGCTGCAATGACAAAACTGCCGATATTTTTCCTGACCGTCGCCGCCGCCGCGCAGTCCGTGGTGGTGCGTCCGAAAATGATCGACGACGTGCTGGTGAATCCCGGCATGGGGATTCAAACCTTCCAGCGGTACAATCGCCAGGCGATCAACCCGGGGCTGCGCTGGTCCGAAGTCGGACCGGA
>DATJYW010000132.1:0-14660 GCA_035499435.1 Candidatus Acidiferrales bacterium
CACCTGCGCGTTTTGGAGTCCGCGAGGCTGGTCCACAGCACGCGGAACGGGCGCGAGAGCATCTGGGAGCTCGAGCGGCGGCGCCTGGAGGACGCGCGCCGCTATCTCGACCAGATCTCCCGGCAGTGGGACAGCGCTCTCGCCCGGCTGCGCAGCTTTGTCGAAAGCTGAGAAGAAGGACGGCTACGACGGTACGCGCGGGTGTAGACTCGTATCTGGCATGCGAGCATTCGTTGTCCTCTTGCTTGCGCTTTGCCTGCGCGGCCAGGCGCCGCAACCACAGCCTGGCGGCCTCGAGGAATTCAAGAAACGGATCGCGTCGCTCCCTCCCGACGAGCAGGCATACGAACTCTGGAGATACTGGCTCGTCGATCAGCCGCCCGAGATTCAGCGACTCTTCGACCGCGACGACACCAAATCCAAAGGGCTGGCGATCTATCGCAAACAGCTTCAGGCGGAGGGCGAAGCCGCGCCGGAGATCGAGCGCAAGCTCCGCATCATCGATAAGGACGGAGAGCACTGGGAGATCGAGCGCTGGAACCGGGTGCTCACCTCAGCCTCGCCGAACATCAACTGGCAGCCCAATGCCTTTCTCGTGGAGATGGTGAGAGGCCGCAAGCCGGGCCGCGCCCTGGATGTCGGGATGGGTCAGGGACGCAACACCCTGTGGCTGGCCCAGCAGGGCTGGGACGCGACCGGGTACGATCCGGCCGATAAGGCCGTGGCCCTGGCCCGCGAAACTGCCGCCAAGGCCGGCATCAAAATCAACGCGATCGTCGCGAGGGACAGCGGATTCGATATGGGCCTGGCGAAGTGGGATCTCATCCTCCTCAGCTACGTCGAGATTCGCGAGAATGCGGAGAAAGTCATACGCGCTCTCGCGCCGGGCGGGATCGTGGTCGCCGAATACTTCCACCAGGATAGCGGGAACGCACCTGACGGGTTCGCGGACAACGAGCTGACCCGCCTCTTTCAGAATCTCCGGATCGTCCGCTACGAGGACACCGAGGCCGTGGCCGATTTCGGAATGCAGAAGACGCGCATCGTTCGAATCTGCGCGGAGAAGCGGCGATAGGGCTTTGGCCGTGAGACTCGATGCCAAACCACGTGGGGCAGTGCTTCAGCCTGCGCGGGACTTCAGTCCCGCCGTGTAGGCCTCCTGGCCTGCCCACGTGCCGCAGGCGCGCTAGTGGAGTTTCTTATCCAGAATTGTCTTGATCTTCGCCAGATCCAGGTCCCCGTTATATCTCTGCCCATCGATAAACACCGTCGGCGTCCCCTCGACTCCCGCCTTGTCTCCGTCAGCGACGTCCCGCGCCACCGCCTTCTTGATCGCCGGCGAATCCAGGTCCGCTGTGAAGCGCTTCATGTCCACGCCCGTAGTCTGCGCCCAAAGCAGAATCGCCTGCCGCGAGAGCTTCGAACGATTGGCGAACATCAGATCGTGAAGCTGCCAGAACTTCCCTTGCTGGTGCGCGGCCAGCGCTCCCTGCGCGCAGATCTGCGCCTGCGGATGGCTGTCCAGCGGATACTGCTTGAAGATGAGCTTGACGTCCTTCGGGTACGCCTTGAGAATCGCCGCGATCTGCACCGCCGCCTTGCTGCAATACGGGCACTGAAAATCGCTGAATTCGACCAGCGTGATGCGCGCATTCGCCGGACCCGTCGCCGGCGCGCCCTGCGTCGGGATCTGCACCGGATCGTCGAGCAGTTTCGGCTCCGGCCGATGCGCCCACTTCGTCGCCTTGGCGGCCTCGATCGCGTCCGTTTCGCTCTTGCCCGCGCGCACCGAATCGACAATCGATGCCGCGAGCCCCTTGCTGTACGAGCAGCTCGGATCCTTCACGCGGCACTCGGCCACCTTCATGTCGCACCCGCACGAGCATCCCATCATGCGCATGGCCTTCAGCGCGATCGCCTTCCGCGCCGGCGTCAGCCCCGCAAGCTCCACCCCGTTCAGCGTCGTGGCGGTCTGCCAATCCTGGGCGAGAAGCAGAGTGGTGGCCGCGGCGATCAGAGCGGGCAGGACCCACCCTCTGGCGATGCGTAAGTACATGCCTACATTCTACAGGCCCTTGCCCCCCGAGCCCTCATGGAACTTCCCACCCCCGTTTTTCGTATCTTTGTCCCGAGAAACGCATGAAAGCCCAATACGTTCTGCTGCCGGGCCTGATCGGGCTCGGCGCTTGCGTCATCCACCATGAGAGCCGCGGCCCGGTGGAATATTCGTCGCAGACTCTCGAACCCGATGCCAGCGAGCAGGTCCACGTCGAGCTGCACATGGGCGCCGGCGAGTTGCGCGTCACCGACAGCTCCCAAAAACTCCTGCGCGCCGATTTCACCTACAACGTCCCTTCCTGGAAGCCGCAGGTCCGTTACAACACCATGGGCGGAAAAGGCCACCTGGTGATCCGCCAGCCCAACACCGGGGAAACCTACATCGGCGACAACAAGTATCAATGGGATCTGCAGCTCGGCAATAAGGTCCCGATGAATCTCGAAGTCCACTTCGGCGCCGGTAAGGCGCGGCTCGACCTCGCCAGCCTTCAGCTCCGCGGCGTGGAAGTCAACATGGGCGTCGGCCAGCTCGATATGGATCTGCGCGGGCCGGTCAAACACAGCTACAACGTGACCATCCACGGCGGGGTCGGCCAAGCCACTGTCCGCCTGCCCGCGGATGCCGCGATTTATGCCGAGGCCCACGGCGGCATCGGTGCCGTTAACGTTCACGGACTCCAGAATCACGGCGGCTACTGGACCAGCGAGTCCTGGGACCGCGCCGACAACAAGATCCGCGTCGAGGTCCATGGCGGCATCGGCGAAATCCGCCTCATCGCCGATTGACCCGTACCCGCACCGTCACCGACATCGCCTGCGCGAGGCCTCCGGCACCCTCCGCCGTCAGCTTGTAACTCGTTGTTCGCTCCGGCGCGATTTCCACGCAGCGATTCACCGCGGGATTGATGTCCCCAACCGGGGGCTCGATCCAAACCGCCGTGGCGTTCGCCACGCCGTAACACAGCAGCGTCTTCCCTCCAGGTGCCACCTCGCCGTCGCGCGCGTAGAACTGCACGATGCGGAGCTTGTCCCCGCCGTACATCCGGTCGAATTCCGGACTCGAGGGCGTGCTCCGCCCCACACGCTGCTCCAGCTTCTTATGCTCGAAAAGACGGCCGGTGAACACCCAAGCCGTGTAGGCTACCGCCACCGCGCTGGCAACCCACAAGTACGGTTGAATCCGCCGCAGGAAGACCACGTCAGCATTACCGTAATAACCAACGAAAACTTGTTCCCGGTACTTTTGATTGATATCGTACGGCCAAGTAACCATTCTACTGACACCGGGCCGCCTGCGGGTTCCACTTGCCGGCGGCCCACCGGCATATACTCAGAGGGTGTCCTCTCCAGCCACAGCCACGCGTGACCGCTTCCGCAGCCAGCGCATCGCCCGCTTCACCGAAAGTGTAATCCGGGAGATGACCCGGCTGGCCCTCCGCCACGGTGCAATCAACCTGGCTCAAGGCTTTCCGGATTTCCCGGCCCCGGAAGACTTGAAGCGTGCGGCACACGAAGCCATCGACGCCGATATCAACCAGTACGCCATCACCTGGGGCGCCAAACCGTTTCGCGAGGCCGTCGCCGCCAAATACCGGCGCACCTACGGCCTGGACTTCGACCCCGAACGCGAGATCACCGTCTGCTGCGGCGCCACCGAGGGCATGATTGCTACCATGATGGCCACGCTCGACCCCGGCGATGAAGTGGTCCTGTTCGAGCCGTTTTACGAAAACTACAATCCCGATACACAGCTCTGCGGCGCAGTGACCCGCTACGTCACCCTGCACGCGCCCGACTGGACCTTCGATCCCGACGAGCTCCGCGCCGCCTTCACGCCGCGCACCAAGGCCATCGTCTTGAACACCCCGAATAACCCCACCGGAAAGGTGTTCTCCCGCCAGGAGCTGGAATTCATCGCCGGCCTCTGCCAGGAATTTGACGCGTTAGCGATCACCGACGAGATCTACGAGCACATCCTCTACGACGGCGCCGCTCACATCCCCATCCTCTCACTCCCGGGCATGCGCGAGCGCTCCATCCTGGTGAACAGCATGTCCAAGACATATTCGGTGACCGGTTGGCGGGTCGGCTGGGTGCTGGCGCCGCCCGACCTCACTGATTCCATCCGCAAAGTACACGATTTCCTAACAGTTGGCGCCGCCGCCCCCCTGCAACAGGCCGGCGTGTACGCGCTCTCACACGGCTCGGATTATTACGCCCGCCTTTCCCGCGAATATCAATCGCGCCGCGATCATATCGTGAGCAGCCTGCAATCCGCGGGTTTCAAATGCTTCGTTCCGCGCGGCGCCTATTATGTCATGACCGATATCTCGGATTTCGGATTCCCCAGCGATACCGATTTCGTAAATCATATGATTAGCGCTATCGGACTTGCGGCCGTCCCGGGATCGAGTTTTTACTCACGGCCAGGGGGCGGAAATCAACAAGTTCGCTTTTGTTTTTGCAAGAAATATGAGACTCTAGAATTGGCAAGCCGACAATTGGGAAAACTTTAAGTAAGCCATCCGAGTTGTCGTCGTTTTGGGAAAGCTCATGCTTCCAGAGTTTCTGATCGAAGAAACCACGGTACGCGAAGCCGGCACAGGGCCCGTCGTGGACCTGGGCGAAAACCGTGGAGAAACCCTGATTCTCACTTTCGGAATTACCCGCATTATCGAGCAGGAGAGCATTGATCTCTCCATCCAGGGTTCCGCCGATGGGAAGGAATGGGGCGCAAAACCGATCGCCGCTTTTCCGCAAAAGTTTTATTGCGGCACTTATCAGATCCTGGTGGATCTCACCGGCCAACCCGAGGTGAGGTATTTGCGCGTCAAATGGGCCGTCAACCGCTGGGGCAAAGGCGAACCCAAGCCGCTGTTCACCATCTACGTCTTCGCGCAGGCCATGCGCGCTCAGGCCGCCGCTCTCTCGGCGTAGGTTCTCGTCCTCTTCCGCGCCGGATAGCCTATCCGTGGGCCTCGTCGTCCGTCTTCTCCACCAGTTTTTCGATGTGCATCGAATAGATCGCCGGCTTCCCGTGGCGGTCACTCTGAAAGTACACCCGCTGGCTGTCCGGCGAAAATACCGGCGATACCGCCGCCGGGTCGCTGGCCTTGTGCTCGCAGAGCGTGCGCTCGCGCTGCGTCACACGCAGCAGCAGCAACAAGACCGGCGAGACGTTCCGGCTGGCGCCCACGAACACCGACGCATCCCGATTCGCCCCGAAGCACGCAAACTGGCTGGTCTTGGCCAGCAGCTTGTCGGTATTTGTATCCGGCGTCAGTTCGCGCAGGTTGTTCAACTGGCGCTTGTCCTCCGGCAGATTCAGATACAGCACCGTCCGCCCGTCCGCAGACCAGTTGGGCGATCCGATACCTCCCGGAGCCGTCTTGAGCTTGCGATTCTGCGCGCCGTCCTGGTTGACCAGCCACAGTGAGTCGCCGCCCTGCCGGTACAGAATCTGCGCGCGCATCGGACGCGCGATCGCGTGGCTCATCACGAACGGCGATTCGAACACCGTTCGCGCTGCGCCTTGCCCCAGCGTGACCATCCGCAGACGCGACGCTTCGCCCTTGCTCTCTACGAAGGTCGCGTGCGTTCCGTCCGGTCCCACCGACATGCCGGGTGCACGTTCCCAACCGTCGGCAATCCGGTAGAGTTCCCGCTCGCGGCCTCCCTGCACGGCCGCGATGTACAGGGACCGGCCCGCGAAGAAGCAGAACGAACGATTGTCCGGCGTCAGTGTCAGCGTGGCGCTATCCAGGTCCTCCGTCTTCGCAAGCTGGCGCATCTCCCCGTTCTTCAGATCCAGGTGAAACGGCTGGAAAGCGCCCGTGCGGTCGCACGCGATCAGCATCCAACCGCTGTTGCGCGCGATGCCGCGGTTGTAATATCCGGTCATCAGGCTGTTGTAGTCTGGCTTGGTGAGACGATAGACGTCCAGCTCGGTCAAAGGATCGGAGTAGCGCTCGGCGTCGGAGGGAAAAATGGCGCCCTTCAGGCTTTGCGGGAGGAGGCGCGGCAGGGCGAAACCCGAGAGGAGCAGCGCCCTGCGCGAAATGCCGGCCATTCAATTTGATGGTACCAGCCCGGCAGGAACGCGGGCTTGGATTGGGATCGGCGGGGGGCTTCGCTGGCGGCGGCGTCCTGCCGGCCGCGCGCGAAACCGGCTCAAGACGCCGCCATGGCCCTTGCCTGTGGTCTCTCCACCCGCCGCACCGTCTTCGGGCCGCTCCCCGAAGATATGCAGCCGGTGTAAGATAGCTGCTTGCTCGAACCGCTCGGCTAACCAGGTCGCCTGGCCTGGTTCGTCATCGCTGACTTAGCCGCCCGGGTTGATTCATCATGGTCAATGATGAAGGTTGTGGTTGTGCGCCGCCCGCGCAGAGGACTCCTCCGCCCCTGCGGCGCGTCCCGGCCGGATCAAGACACCGGCAATTAGCTCGCTTGGGTGTTCGCGCTGGCGAGCTGGCTGTTGCTGGTGGACCAGATGCCCTTGATGCTGCCGCCGGCGCCCAGGAAGAGTGCCGCCGAAGCGAGGGCCACGAAAGCCATCAGCAGGGTGTATTCGATCAGGTCCTGACCGGATTCGTCGTTCCAAAATCTGCGAAGAGTGTTCATTCTGTGTGCTCCTTGTGGTGGACTTGGCGTGTCCGTTTTTGAGAGTAAGTTAAAGGCCTAAGAATAACAAGACACGAAAGTTAACGCTCCGGGCTATCTACTGTCTCGGTCGTACTGAAGCGTCAGTAACCTGATGTTACCCTTGGTTAGTAAACCTCCGTTGTCATAGTTATCTTTGGGCATTTCTTGAGGCAGCTTGCTAACGTTCGACAGCAAACCAGACTGGTGGCTGTGTATGGAACGCGCTCCAGCACAAATTCAAAATGGCCGCCAGGAGGTCATCCCGCCATCTGCGGCCCTTGCGTAACGCCCAGCTTTCGGGCAGACCCGTTCCATTTCCCCTACCGTATCATCTAAATTCTTGCTAAAATGGAACTTAAGTCCTCACAAGGAGTCACTTTTGGCAGACCAGGAACTTCCACCGCAAGGCCCCCCTGCGCCTCCTTCCGGCGGCCAGCCCCCGCTCCCCGGAATGGCCGGCGGAGGCGCCGGTAACCTCCTTCCTATCAACATCGAAGACGAAATGCGCCGCAGCTACCTCGATTACGCCATGAGCGTGATCGTGGGCCGCGCCCTCCCCGATATCCGCGACGGCCTCAAACCCGTCCACCGCCGCATCCTCTTCGGCATGCAGGAGATGGGCCTCGCTCCCAACCGCCCCACGCGGAAATGCGCCAAAATTACCGGCGAAGTCATGGGCAAGTATCATCCCCACGGCGACTCCGCCATCTACGACTCCCTCGTGCGCATGGCGCAGCCCTTCAGCATGCGCTACCCCCTCGTCGACGGCCAGGGCAACTTCGGCTCCGTCGATGGCGACCCGCCCGCCGCCATGCGCTACACCGAGGCCCGGCTTTCGCGCATCGCCACCGCCCTGCTCGAAGACATCGACAAAGAGACCGTCGATTTCAAGCCCAACTACGACGATAGCGAACAGGAACCCGAAGTCCTTCCCACGCGCGTTCCCAATCTCCTCATCAACGGCTCCGCCGGCATCGCCGTCGGCATGGCGACCAATATCCCGCCGCACAACCTGACCGAAGTCATCAACGCCGCGATTCAACTGATCCAGCATCCCAATACACCGCTCGCCAAAATCATCGAGATGGTGCCCGGCCCCGATTTCCCCACCGGCGGCTTCATCCTCGGCCGCCAGGGAATCATCGACGCCTACACCAAGGGCCGTGGCCAGCTCAAGCTCCGCGCCCGCGCCGCCATCGAGCGCGTCGGTAAGGACCACGAGCAGATCGTCGTCACCGAAATCCCCTACCAGGTCAACAAGGCCAAGCTCATCGCCCACGTTGCCAGCCTCATCAACGACAAGACCCTCGAGGGAATGGGTGAGCCCCGCGACGAAAGCGACCGCGACGGCATGCGCATCGTCTTCCCCCTCAAGCGCGGCGAGCAGGCCGAGGTCATCCTCAATAACCTTTATAAGCACACGCAGCTTCAAATCGGCTTCGGCGTGATCATGCTCTCCATCGTGAACGGCCAGCCCCGCGAGCTCGGGCTCCTCGACATGATCAAGCACTTCAACGATCACCGCGTCGAAGTCGTCCGCCGCCGCACCGAGTTCGAGTTGCGCAAGGCCCGCGAGCGGGAGCATATCTTGCTCGGCTTCCAGAAGGCGCTCCGCTACCTCGACGAAGTCATCCGTATCATCCGCGCCGCCAAGAATCCCAAAGAGGCGCGCGAAAGCCTCATCGGCGCCTTCCAGTTCACCGAGAGGCAGGCGCAGGCCATCATCGAGCTCCAGCTACAACGCCTCACCGGAATGGAGCAGCAGAAGATCCTCGACGAGCTCGCCGACATCCAGCGCCGCATCGCCGAGTACCTGGAAATTCTCGGCTCCGATAAGGTCCTGCGCGACCTGATCGTCAAGGAGCTGCGTGAGGTCCAGAAGGAGTACGGCGACGAGCGCCGCACCGAACTCATCGAGGACACAGGAGAGATCCACCTCGAAGACCTCGTCGCCGTCGAGGACGTCGCCATCACCGTCACCCGCGGCGGATACCTGAAGCGCACCTCCTGCGACACGTATCGCCGCCAAACGCGTGGAGGCAAAGGCCGCATCGGCATGGGCACCCGCGCCGAGGATTTCGTCGAGCGCCTGCTGGTCGCGTCCACCCACAGCTACCTGCTCATCTTCACCACGCGCGGCCGCGTGTATTGGCTCAAGGCGTATGAGATTCCCGACGCCACCACCGTCGGTAAAGGCAAGCACATTTCCAATCTCATCAACCTGCAGCCCGACGAGACCCCGAAGGCCTTCCTCTCCGTAAAGGATTTCGTCCCCGACCAGTACGTCGTCATGGTCACCAAACACGGCGTCATCAAGAAGAGCGAGCTCACCGAGTTCGATAACCCGCGTTCCGGCGGCATCATCGCCGTCTCGCTGGATGACGGCGACGAGCTGATCTCGGCCAGGATCACCAACGGCAAGAACTACATCTTCCTCGGTTCGCGACAAGGCCAGGCCATCCGATTCAACGAGGATGACGTCCGCCCCATGGGCCGCCAGGCGCGCGGCGTCCGTGCCATGAACCTCGAAGAAGGCGACTACCTGATCGGTATGGAAGTGGTCGAAAAGGAGGGCCTGATCCTGTCCATCGCCGAGCACGGCTTCGGTAAGCGCACCCCGCTCGAAGACTACCGGCTCACCGCCCGCGGCGGCAAAGGCGTCATCAATATGAAGACGACCTCACGCAACGGCAAAGTAGTCGGGGTGCTTTCAGTCAAGGAGGATTCCGACCTGATGATCGTCAGCCAGAACGGCAAGATGATCCGCATCGAATCCGGCACCATCCGCCAGGCCGGCCGTTCCACGCAGGGCGTCAAACTCGTGACCCTCGAAGAAGGCGACCTGGTAGCCGCCGCCAGCGTCATCCCCGACGCCGAAGACACTAACGGCTCCTGCGACGACCAGGGCACCTTACCGGTTCAGTAACGCGGGCCTCCCGGCCCGCACTCCAGTACAATATCCCTAGAGCGATGCTGGTCGATCTCACCACCCCCGCAGCCCTGGCCGACAAAGAGCGCGAGCTCTTTGCTCACCTGACGTCGCTCGAGCGCGTGATCGTCGCCTTCTCCGGCGGCACCGACTCCGCCTATCTGGCCTGGGCCGCCCACCGCGTGCTTGGTCCCAACGCCATCGCCATGACCGCCGATTCCGCCTCGCTCCCGGAATCGCATAAGCGCGACCTCGAGGCCTTCGTGCGCCGCTTCGGCATTCCCCACGAGTATATCGAGACCCGCGAGTTCGATAACCCCGACTACCTGCGCAACGACGCCAACCGCTGCTTCCACTGCAAGGATGAGCTCTTCACCCGCCTCGAAGAAGTCGGCCACCGCCGCGGCTACCAGCACATCGTCTACGGCGTCAACCTCGACGACCTCGGCGACTACCGCCCCGGGCAGAACGCCGCCAAACAGCACCGGGTCGCCGCGCCCCTGGCCGACGCCGGCCTGAGCAAGTCCGAAATCCGCGAGCTCTCCCGTCTGGCCGATCTCCCCACCTGGGATCGCCCGGCCTCCGCGTGTCTCAGCTCCCGCATCCCTTACGGCACCCCGGTCAGCATCGAAAACGTCAAAACCGTCGAGCGCGGCGAAGAAGAGATCAAGTCTCTCGGCTTCCGCCAGTTCCGCGTGCGCTTCCACGGCGAGATCGTGCGCATCGAGATCGCCCGCGACGAAATGTCCCGCGCCCTCACGCTCGAAATGGCCCAGCGCTTCACCGCCATCTTCCGCGCCCTCGGTTTCCAGTACGTCACGCTGGATCTGGAAGGCTACCGCCAGGGCTCGATGAACGAAGTGCTACATCTTCCCGAACGATAGTTTGGTTCCCGCCGCCGCCGGCAGCCGTACTTTGCGCATCACGCGGCCCTCCAGAGTTAGCTCTGCGTCCCAGTTCTCCTTGCCCACCCGCCGCATGTCGCTGATGCGTCCCGTGAGCTTCCCGCCGTCGTCCGCCGTAACGGTGAACGGGTCGCCGATGGCGGCGTCCGTCCCGATCGGCGCATCCAGCACACCCGCGATCTTTGCGGCCAGGCGGACCGTCTCTTTCTTTTCCGGCGGCCGCGGCTCGCTCGGAGACGCGGCCATTTCGGGTCCGTACCGGATGGTCGCGGTCCCCGTGTAGCGGTGGTATTGATCGAATCGCGAGAAGTTCCGGAACTGCATCCCGTCGCTGCCGATCAAGACCAACTCGGAAGTCTGCGGCAGGACGAATTCGACCTCGCCGATCTTGACGTGGGCATAAGTGGTCGTCTCCACGGATTGTGCCAGCCGCGTCGACACGCGCACCTCGAGGCGATCGAGGTCGTAGCTCGAAGGGTCCAGGCGGATCGTGGCCTCGATGCCGGCGGGAACGCCGCCGGCGCCGCTCGTCAGGGCGAGCCCGCTGAGCGCCGGCGGCACGGAGGCGTCAAGCCGGATTACGCCGTCCTCCGCGCGCGGCTCTCCGAAGCGCGCCACGTCGCGCCGGAACAGCGTTCGCACGTGGCCCGCGTAGCTGCCGTTGGAAACCAGCCCGTGCGCCGGCAGCAGCTCTTCGATGCTGCGCTCGAATGCCGCGCTGCCCGGCCAGGCGTACAGCTCGTCGCCGCCGGTGTAAGCCACTTCCAGACGCAGACGATCCACCAGGCTGAACTCCGCCCTCGAGGAGCGGCGCGTCGAGCGTTCGATGGTGACCCGGCAGGTGTAATCGGGTAGCCGCGCGACATATTCGCGCAAATGCTGGCGAATCGCGGAAAGAAGAGGTTGAGGAGCAGCGGAGCAGGAGAGGGCACCGGCGCAAACGGCGAGCGCCAGGCGCGCACCCGGCTTTAGAACTCGTCGTCTGTGCTCTTGGATTTCTTGCCCTTCCGGCGAAGGATGACGATGGCAATCAGGATCACACACAGAATGCCCGCGACGAGCTGCACCGTACCTTGGGTCATATGCCCCCGAACCGGCAGTATAGCATCAACGTGGGGCGGACGGTCGTTTTTCGCCGATCCGCCCCAGGTCGGTTGACACCGGCGGCCGGGCTTGATAAAACTTCCCGCCATATAAGGAGCTCCGGTGAATAAACGCGATATGGTCGGCAAGATCGCGCTCGGCGCCAATATCACGCGGGCCCAGGCGGCGCGCGCGCTGGAAGCTCTCCTGTCTGGGATTCAAACCAGCCTGGCGCGCGGAGACCGAGTCACGCTCTCCGGCTTCGGCAGCTTCGGCGTGACGCAGCGTAAAGCGCGCCGCGTGCGCAATCCGCGCAGCGGCGGCGAAATGCAGGTTCAAGCCAAACGCGTCCCGCGATTCGCCCCCGGAGCCGAGCTCAAGAGTGCGGTCCAGTCGCCTCGGGAATCCGCCGGCGTGCGCGAAGCATCCTAGAACTGGTGCGTGCTCGCGTGGTCATCGTCGGCGGCGGGTTCGGCGGCTTGTACGCGGCCCAGTCTCTGAAGCGCGCGCCCGTCGACGTGACGGTCATCGACCGGCGCAACTTCCACCTCTTCCAGCCACTGCTCTATCAGGTGGCCACCGGCGCGCTCTCTCCCGGAGAGATCGCCTCGCCGCTGCGCTACGTGCTCCAGAAGAACCGCAATACCGAGGTCATACTGGGCGAGGTCATCGACATCGAGCCCGAGGCAAGACGCGTCATCCTCCGCGACGGCGAGGTGCCGTACGACGAGCTGATCGTTGCTACGGGCGCCACTCACCACTACTTCGGCCACGATGACTGGGAGCGCTTCGCTCCCGGACTGAAGACCATCGAAGACGCAACCGCGATCCGCGGCCGCATCCTCGCCGCGTTCGAGCATGCCGAGCGCGAGCCCGATCCCGATCGCCGCCGCGCCTGGCTCAACTTCGTGATTGTCGGCGCCGGCCCGACCGGCGTCGAACTGGCCGGCGCGCTGAGCGAGATCGCCAACGACACCCTGCGGCACGATTTCCGTCACATCAATCCCCGCGAATCGCAGATTGTGCTGATCGAAGGCGAGTCCCGCGTGTTGCCCGGATTTCCCCCGGATCTCTCCGCCAAGGCCGCGAGCCAGTTGACCGGCCTCGGCGTCCACGTGCGCACGTCGGCCCGCGTGACCTGCGTCGAACCGGAGGGAGTCACCGTTCACCTCGACGCCAAAGACCAGCACATCGCCGCTAAAACGGTGCTCTGGGCCGCCGGTGTGCGGGCGTCGCACCTCGGCAAAGTGCTCGCCGATCGGGCGGGCGTGCCCATCGACAAAGCCGGACGAGTGCTCGTCCAGCCCGATCTCAGCGTCCCCGGCCGCCCCGAGATCCACGTGATCGGCGATCTGGCGAGCTTCCAGCAGGACGGAAAGCCGCTCCCCGGCGTGGCGCCCGTCGCCATGCAGCAGGGCCGCTACGTGGCGCGCCTGATTCGCGAGCGCGCCGCCGGCCGCAAGGTCCACAGGCCATTCCGCTACTTCAATAAGGGCAACCTCGCGACCATCGGACGCAACAAGGCCGTGGCCGATTTCGGCTTCCTCCATATCGCCGGCTTTTTCGCCTGGTTCACCTGGGTCTTCGTGCACCTGATGTACCTGGTGGAGTTCGACAACCGGCTGTTGGTGCTCACCGAATGGGTCTACAATTACATCACCCGCAATCGCGGCGCGCGCCTGATCACCGGCGGCAACCGGTAGTTGTGGTATACTCCACTCCAGTAGGTACTCCTATGTTTAGCCCGGTCCGAATCATCGTCGCCAATTCGTAGCGCAAGCGGCCTAAGCTGCTTTCTCTACCAATTGGCCCGATCCCCGCAACGGACCCCGTGCTCCCGAATCCCTCGGTAGCGCATCGATTTCCACCCGTCAGCCGCCGCGAGACGCATCTCGCCAGAGGTTCTCATGCAAGCCGCCGAAGCACCCTCGCAAAGCAAGTGGCGCTTCCTGCGCGAAGCGCTGGCCGGAACCGGACAGGATTTCACTCAGGGCAGCCTGAGCCGGGGAATCGCCCTGCTCGCCATCCCGACCATTCTCGAAATGTCGATGGAATCGCTGTTCGGCGTGGTCGATGCGTTCTGGGTTGCCGGTCTCGGGCCGGACGCGATGTCGGCGGTCGGCCTCACCGAAGCGCTCATCGTGCTGGTCTTCGCCGTTGCCATGGGCCTGGCGACAGCGGCTTCCGCCACGGTTGCGCGCCGCATCGGAGAGAAGGATTCCGAAGGAGCCGCCGTTGCCGCCGTGCAGGGCATCGCCTGCGGCATCGTAGTGACGATCATCCTCGGCATCGCGGGCGCCCTCGCCGCTCCGCAACTGCTCGCCTGGATGCACGCCACGCCCGGCACCATCCGCATCGGGACCACCTATACGCGAATCGTCCTCGGCGGCAATTTCGCGATCGTCATGATCTTCCTGATCAACGGCATCTTCCGCGGCGCCGGCGATGCCGCCATCGCCATGCGTACCCTCTGGATGGCCAACCTGGTCAACCTCGCGCTCGACCCTTGCTTCATCTTCGGGCTCGGACCGTTCCCCAGGCTCGGCGTCACCGGCGCGGCCGTCGCCACCACCACGGGACGCACCATCGGCGTCCTTTATCAGCTCCACGTGCTGTTCGGCGGGACCTCGCGGATCGCAGTGGCCCGGCGCCACCTGCGCTTCGACTGGCCTGTGCTCCGACAGCTTCTCAAAGTGGCGCGGACGGCCGTGGTGCAGTACTTCATCTCCACCGCGAGTTGGATGACCCTGACGCGATTCAATGCGGGCTTCGGCGCCGCCGCGGTCGCCGGCTATTCGCTGGCCGTCCGCATCATCCTGTTTACGATCCTGCCGAGTTGGGGAATCTGCTCTGCCGCTGCCACGCTCGTCGGACAAAATCTCGGCGCCCGCCAGCCCGAGCGCAGCGAACGCGCCGTCTGGCTGGCCGGCCTCTACAACATGATCTTCCTGACCATCGTTGGCATCGTCTTCTTCCTGGCGGCCAACCCGGTGGTGGGATTGTTCCGGCCTGGCGCGGCGGTCATCCCCGTGGCCGTGACCTGC
>DATJYW010000133.1:0-14637 GCA_035499435.1 Candidatus Acidiferrales bacterium
GTTTTTCTCGACCTTTCTCTTTTGCACGATTCAATCCATCATGGCAGCCGTCTTACTCTCTGCGGGCGGTTTAGACAAAGAATTCCTTCGTGGGGAGGCGCGACAGCTCGCACCCTGGCTTCGCGCGTTCGGGCTGGCAACAGGCGCGCTAGCACTGATCATGACGGCATGGATCGCAGAAGGGCACACGATTTTGGCCGCGCTGATGGGTTTCGTCGGGATTGTAATGGGTGTAAAGGCGTTGGCCGTCAAGCCCGCGATGGACCGGGTGGCCATCTACGATTCGAATCGCCGATGAAGCGCGCTATGCCGCTTCCTCCCTTGTACTCGCGTTTCGCGGCCTCTCGGCAGTCGGCGCAATACTTCTGGCCGTGCCCACGGTGCCGCCCGCAACGCGTCTAACTCGGCCATGCGGTCGGTCATGCCGCCCTCCCCGCCACTATGCAGCAGCCGCCTTGGCCGCCCCACGCTTCTTAGCCATCTCCTTGGTCACGCGCCGCATGCGTTCGGCAGCCGCCCGGCGCATGGCAGGCGTCCACTTCACCTTCTTACGCTCTGGTTTCGCGACACGCGTCGATCCTTCCTTAGCGCCAGGCCGGGGACCATTGCCCGCGCGGAACGCCGCCCACCACTTCTTGAGCGCGGTAGCGTGCGGCGTGGCGGTCTGTCGCGCCTCCTTCTTGTTCGCCGCCCATCGTGCCCTTTGCGCGGCGGCGATGTTGGCGCGTCCTTCGGCGCTCAAATGCCTCCTAGCTGGTTTGTCCAACCCCAACCGCCCTCGCAATTCCGCCACGCGCGCATCCAACCGGCGACGTTGAATCCTGCAATCGATTAATTCATTGAGCAATTGCTCCGTCTTGGTCATTCCCGCTCCTTCCTTTCCGTTCTTCATCCAGTACTCTTGCCGCCTTGACCGTCTCCCAGGCGTTCGTCGAGGCCAGATACGGCGTGGCCAGATGCGCGGTCTTGCTCTCGACGTGCGTTCTCTTGCGCTTCTCTCCGGGCTGTTGCTTCTCCTGGCTACCACGGGCGTCCACATGGCCAAGCCGGGCGCAACGTGCGTGCCCCCCTGCGCGCCGGTCGCGGGAATTCTCCTTGCTCCTATAGGGAGTTTTTAAAATCCTTCTCACTTCGCTTTTGAAAGCGACGTGTAGCAACGACACGTTGAAAATATGCTTCCATGGTATCCATACTCCCAACGCCATGAGTCTAAACCGGATGTCCTGGCAGAGACACGGGTCCATCCTGCCGGAGAATCGTCGCGATTCGTGGCCGAATTGGACCCGTGGTTGGTCCCGTGGAATACCGTAAGTGATAGATACAAAAGAGAAAACGCGGTTGTGGACCTTAACTGTCACGTCGGAGGTCGCGGGTTCGAGCCCCGTCGTCCCCGCCAGCTCCCAACAGCTCATCTCCGTTTGTGCCGATTCACGTAATTTGAAGTAGGCGCGGCGTGGTCCGGCAGCCCACGGCTGTCGTACGCGACAAAAACCTCAACCCGGACGACGACACTCGATCGTCCGCCCGGCCCCGGGGATGCGGTCCTGCACCGCCCGCAATAGGTCGCGCAGCAGAAAAGGTTTGAACAGGAACGGTGTCTCGGACGCAATGTCAGGGCCGAAGCTCCCGGACATGAAGATAGGTTTGACGTGCGGCAGGAGGCGGCGGAGCTTACCTGCCAGTTCCAGGCCTCCCATCCTGGGCATGGACACGTCGGTGAGCAGAACCTGGATCATGTCGCCGCGGCATGCCGCCACTGCCAGCGCGTCCTCGGCGCTGGATGCGCCAAAAACGGAATACCCCGCCTGCGCCAACGCCGAAGACACCGGCGTGAGCAATGCGGGCTCGTCCTCCACCACCAGGACAGTTCCCAGGCAAGCTCGAGCAGGCTGTTTTCCAGAGCTGGCATTCAGAGCCGCGTTCCTCATCCCTACGCCTCCCGTCATGGACCGGATATGTTGAGCTTAGTGCTCGAAGCGGTACGATTCCTATCCTGCAATCGTATGAGTACCCGTCGAGCTGCCGCGCGCCGTCGCTCCACTTCTGGCTGACTGCCGCATAGCAGAGCAAGCTACGCAATTGACGGCGATGCCGACTCGAGCCGTCGACCTGCCCGGACCTTTGACAGCGCCTGCCGTCATATGCCAGATGCAGATGCGGAATCGCATCCTGTCGGTAACACTATTGGAATCTATTGGATATGTTTTACCCTGTAGTCCTTCCGAGTCCGCGCCGGCTCTAATATCCCCTTGTCCCCCGTCACGCTGGAGCAGCCGGACTCTACCTTACGAAGTCCGAACAATATCCTTCGTTTGCAGTATGTCCCTTGTCCGCGTTCGATGCTTAGGATGAATTCTGTGGCAGTGCGAATTCTCATCGCGGACGATCATTCCCTGATCCGCAACGGATTACGGAATGTGTTGGCACGTCAGGAAGGATTCGAAGTGATCGCCGAGGTTTGCGACGGCCGGGAGGCCGTTGAAGAGGCCGAGCGGCGGATGCCGAATGTCGCGATCCTCGATATCGGGATGCCGGCGCTCAACGGCATCGAAGCTGCCAGGATCATCTCCGAAAAACTCCACGAGGTGCAGATCGTGATACTCACCGTCCACACCGATGAATGTTACCTGGTCAACGCCCTCAAGGCCGGCGCCCGCGGATATGTACTGAAAAGCGCCGCGGAATCCGAGATCGTCCAGGCGGTGAGGGCCGTCAGCCAGGGAAAGGCCTTCTTCAGCCCTAAGGTCAGCCGGATCCTCGCGGACGATTACGTCCGGTACTTGAGCAGTAAGAACGTGGAGGACACCTATGATCTGCTGACCGGGAGGGAGCGCCAGATTTTGCAGTTATTGGCCGAAGGACAGGCCAACAAGGACATTGCGAATATTCTGAATCTGAGCCCGACTACTGTCGTCAGCCACCGCCAGCACATTTTTCAGAAGCTCAATCTTCACAGCCTGGCGGAACTGATTCTCTACGCGATTCGGAAGGGAGTTGTGGCGTCGCAGCGCAGTGGCTGCGCCCACGGCGACTAGCGGGGCCACGCCGGGACGGTGCGCTTGTGATCACGACGCCCCCCACATCTTCCGTCGCCGGAATGGCGCGGCGCTTTCTGACGACCAGAAGGGTGCTGACCTCCGGATTCGGAGTTCTTTTGATCCTTCTGGTTCTCTTGGGAGTGAATTCCATCCGGGTCCTCGGAGAACTGCGCTCGAGCAACGAGAACATCCTGGCTGATTTTGTCGACCGCGTGCAAAGGCTCGACGAGATCCGTTCGGCGATCTATCTGTCGGGCACATACATACGCGACTTCTTGCTGGAGCCCGAGCCCGACCAGGCGGAACAGAACCGGCAGGCCTTGAAAAACTCGCGGGCGCGAATCGAGTCGCTGCTGGCAACGCACAGCTCGCAGATGGGCGATGCGGACCAGGCGCTGTACGAAGCATTGCGGCGGGAAATCCAGGAGTACTGGCGAGTCCTGGACCCGGCGCTCGCGTGGAACGCCGGGCAGCGAAAGAAGGATGGATACCGGTTTCTTCACGACGAAGTCCTGCCCCGTCGGTCGAGCACGCTGGGCATCGCCGATACGATCGGCTCGGTAAACCGGCAGCAGCTCCTGCGGCGCGACCAGCGTCTGATCGGGCTATTCTCGGGCTTACGCAACGAGTTGGCGGTTGCTCTGGCCGTGATGTTCCTGTTGGGCTTCGTCATGGCGGCGGTGGCATCGGCGCGGATTCTGCAACTGGAGCAACAGACCCTGGCTCATCTGGCAGAGGCAAAACAGGCGCGGCAGGAGCTGCGCAGCCTGTCGATGCAGCTCGTCGCCACGCAGGAGAACGAGCGCAAGAACATCTCGCGCGAGCTCCACGATGCCGTCGGGCAATCCATGTCGGCCGTGCAGTTCGAACTCCACGACTTGGCGAGCGCGCTGGCGCCCTATCCGAAGGACCTCACGACGCGAGTGGACCTGATCCGCGAGTTGGTCGAGAGCTCGGTTGCCATGGTGCGCAACATGGCGCTGCTCCTGCGTCCGTCGATGTTGGATGATTTGGGGCTCGTGGCGGCCATCGAGTGGCAGTCCGCCCAGCTTGTCCGGGCCACCGGAGTGCGAATCAGCGTCAGTTCGGACGAGCTGCCGCGGGAATTGCCGGATGAGCATAAAACGTGCATCTTCCGAATCGCCCAGGAGGCGTTGAATAATGTGTGCCGCCACGCCAACGCGAACTCCGTGGAGATCCAGTTGAGCGCCCCGGGGCAGGGAATCGCGGTTGTGATCCAGGACGACGGCAGGGGATTTCAGCCGACGCGCAGCAAGGGAGTAGGACTGATTGGAATGCAGGAGCGCGTGGAAGGTCTTGGCGGCACGTTGATCATCGACTCCGGTCCTGGGAGGGGTACTTTGATTCGTGCCTGGCTCCCTCTGCCGCCCCGGCTGGATCCGAAGAGCCATGCCGGCGCAATTGTCGCGAGCGCTGCGGCACCACGTGAGCCTGCCTTATGACGACAGGTGTGCAGGCACCGGCTGGGTTCCGCCCGGGATCGGCAGAGAGGGCACAACATTCAGGCACCAACGTCCCGTCCGTGAAGCTGGACCGGTGGGTCTGGACCCTGATCGTTGTGCTTTCCGCAGTGGTTTACCTCATTGCGACTCTGTTCGCCGGCATTGACAGCCCGCTGTTCGGGCTGGCCATGATCGTGCTTCTGGCGCGCGAAGTAACCGGAAACGCGGCGCGCTCGTGAGGATTCGGATGCCGGATCAAAGATCGCCGGCGGCACAAACGGGCATTGCGCCGCCGGCGCTGGGGGAAGTGCTGCTTATGCGGTCTGTTCATCAACCCATGCTTGATGGATGTCTCCACAATACGGCGCGTGGCTCGCGATTCCAATCCCCTGCGCTATGTAGGGATGGAAAAAAATCGAAGGACCCGACTTCGATCCTGCAAGGGACGGCTATGTTGCGACGTGTGACCGCCGTGATGGCACTTGTACCGGCTGCGGCAGCTCTGAGCTTCGGGCAGGTATCCCCGGCCGGGAAGAATGCTCTGGTGCAGCTGAGCGGGTCCATCCGCGATTTGACGAGGCGGGTAGCGCCCGCTGTAGTGGAGGTCGTAGTCAACGGCTTCGGGTCGAGCGATGACGGCGGGCGCGGCAATCAGATTTCGCGCCAGCATTCCAGCGGGTCGGGTGTGATTCTGGACCCGGCGGGTTACATCATCACCAATGCCCACGTGGTGCAGGGCGCGATCAGCGTCAAGGTCCTCCTGGCCGCGGCCCATTCCTTCGATGCGAAGCTGCCTCAGAGACCGCACGTGGCGGAGGCGAGAATCGTGGGAATCGATCGCGACTCGGACCTTGCGCTGCTCAAGACCGATGGCTCCAGTTTGCCTTCGCTCACGTTGGCGGACTCTGACGAGCTGCGGCAGGGCGACCTGGTGCTGGCCATCGGCAGTCCGCTCGGCTTCCACAACTCGGTTTCGATCGGCGTAGTGAGTTCCCCGGGGCGTGCCATCAACGACGAGAATCCGATTCTGTACATCCAGACGGACGCCACGATCAATCCCGGGAACAGCGGCGGAGCGCTGGTGAACACCAGCGGCACGCTGGTGGGACTGAGCACGTTCATCGTCAGCCAATCCGGCGGCAATGAGGGGCTGGGCTTCGCCCTACCCAGCAACGTCGTTCGCAACGTGTACCAACAACTGAGAAAGCGCGGGAGAGTTTCGCGCGGAACGGTAGGAATGTTCGTCCAGGATATTACACCGTCAATGGCAAAAGGTCTTTCCCTGACCACCGAGGAAGGGGTCGTGGTGGCAGACGTGGAGCCCGAGGGCCCCGCCGATCTTGCCGGACTCAAGCGCAGGGACGTGGTGTTGAGCCTGAACGGAAACTCGATCGAGGCGGCCCGGCAGTTTGACGACGACGTCAACCGGCGGCGCCAGGGCGAGAAGATCAGGCTCGAGATCCAGCGCGGCGTCACCCGCATCATGCTGACGGTGGAGGTGCAGGAACACGCGGCTCCCTGGGATCCTCTCGCCGACATGGTATCCCTGGAGCGGAACCTGGTGCCCCGCCTGGGCATCCTGTGCATCGAAATCGACCAGCGCGTCGCCAGCCTGTTGCCGGACTTACGGCGGCAATACGGACTGATTGTGGCGGCAAAATCTCCCGAGGGCCAAGCGCAATTCATCGACCTCCGGCCGGGAGACATCATTCATGCGGTGAATAATCTGCAGGTGTCTTCCCTGGAGATTTTCCGGGGCATGATTGGCGAGTTCCATCGCGGGGACGCCGTGGTTCTGCAGATCGAGCGGGATGGCAGATTTCAGTTCATTGCGTTTGAGATCGAGTGAGCAGGCAGCCCGGTGCGGCACGGCTTCAGACTCTCAGGATCGCGCCAGGGTCGCCGAACTGAGAGCGCTCTCCCTTGGGCCAGCGGTACAGGTGGCCGAGATCGACCACGATCTGCCCGTCGGGATCGAGCTCGACCTGGGCGCGGTCCATCGGCCGCGGCGCCGGGCCCTCGAAGTTGACTCCTTCGGAATCGTATCCGCTGCCGTGGCAGGGGCACTTGAATTTGTTCTCACTGGCGATCCAGTCGGGGGTGCAGCCAAGATGCGTGCAGATCGCGGAGATCACGAAGATACCCTCGGTGTTCCTTACTACCCAGATGCGATGAGTACTCTGGAACTTGGTGTCCACGCCGAATCCGAAGTCCGACGGGTAGCCGATCTTGAACTTGGTCTTGGGTTCGTAGAGCACCCGCGGGAAAAAGAAACGAAGAAACATGAGGAAGTTCACCGAAAGCGTGCCGAGCACGGCGGCCATTACGAACCGGCGGCGTGCGGCCCTCCTTCGGAGTTCGGACATTTCGGCCCCTGAGAAAATCGCCCGAATGGCCCGCAGCAGGCCTGGCTTCCCAGGTTCCTTGGGTGGCTCGGGCGCCTCGGCGGTTTCCGGCACTGCGATCAGTTCTTTCTGCGGCATCGCTGCACCCGGCCCGACAGGGCTAAAAGCTGAAACCAAAGTCGAACGCGATATTCATCCAGTGGTCGGTCGTCTTGACCGCCGGGATATTCGCAACCGCCTGGCCGTTAGTGGACCCGGCGATGTACTGGAACGTGGTACCGACGCGGAAGTTGTGGTTGCTGTCGAGGAAATAGCTCACATTGGCCATTCCATATCCGCCCCACCCGCCGCGCGTCGTGCAGCTATAGCAACTTGGGGCGTAATAGCCATTTGACGGCACTGTCTCGGAGTAATGAAGATAGACGCCGCCGCCGCCTACGGACATCTGCATGCGATGAAACGGCTGCGGAATGTAGATGCGGCCGCCCAGGGGAACCATGAACTCGTGGTCTCCGCTCTGGACAGTGCCGACATCGGTAATCACGGCATTCTGGTTGTTGGCGGCACCGAAGGCGAGCTGCAGGCCTAGGTCCGCCTGGAACAGCCGGTTGAAACGATACCCGTATCCGAGCCGGATAAACGGCGCCGTACTCAGGTAATTCGTCGAGTTTCCGAGGGGGATTGCCGGGCCAACTCCGAACGCGAGGTTGTGGTGGTGGATCTCGTCGGTCTCGACCTGGCCAAAAGCGAGACATGGAGCCAGAAAACAGGTGCACAGCAAAGTGATCCGATTCATATTGACTCAACTCTAGGCGCGGAAGTCCACCTTTTCTATCCCACTAATCTATTAATTTTGGAACGATTTCTAGTTAGTGACGCCGGGCACATGTTTCCGGGCTAACGGAATCTGTGTCGCCGTCCGGCGCGCTGGGAAGAGCGTCGCACGGCATGAATCTGGCGGCTTCTGCCCTCCATCCATTTTGAAACCGAATTCCTCCAAGGCCGGTATAGGATCCGATCGAACGGCTTTCTAGTATTGGAGGGTACTTGCAGTGCAGGTCCTGATAAGTGCAATGCCAAAGCCCGAACATCCTTATGACTTACTCGACAGGTTAAGGCGTTTTGACACATGTACCTTGTCGAATGCCATCGAGCGTCTGGAAATCCGTCCCCGCAATGAAGGCTTCATGAGCGGCAAGATGTCCTGCATCTTTCCTCAAATGCCGCCGGTCATCGGGTTTGCAGTGACCGGCAGAATGCGGTCCTCGATGCCACCGGTTCGAGACAAGTGCTATTACGAACACATTGAGTGGTGGAGGTATGTTGCCGGTGTCGCCGGGCCGAAGATCGTGGTCGTCCACGATGCGGACCACGCGGCGGGGACGGGCGCGTTGTTCGGCGAAGCCTATGCCCGCATCTCACGTAAGCTCGGATGCGTAGCCTGCGTGACCAATGGGGCGGTGCGCGATGTTCCGGGAATCGAGGCGATCGGATTCCAGGTATTCGCCCGGGGCTTCTCGGTCTCGCACGCCTACGCCCACGTGGTGGACTTCGGGGAGCCTGTCGAAATCGGCGGCTTGCGGATCGGCCCCGGCGATCTCCTCCATGCAGACCTGCACGGGGTGCACGTAATTCCGGCGGAAGGCATCGACAGGCTGGAGTCTCTCGCCCAAGACGTGCTGCGAGATGACCGGGACCTGTTCTGCCTTACCGAGCGGAAAGATTTTTCGGTCGACCTTCTGGCTGCCAAACTCGCCCAAGCCAAGAGTAGAAATCTATGCAAGTGAGAACCCATGCCTGCATCATGCTGGCGCCGCTGCTGGCGGCGTTGGCCGCGTGCTCTCGCCCGGCGGCAGTGCGGGCCGGAACGGACGACGAGCAGGAGTCATTGGTCACTGTGGGTGTCGCGCCGGTCGAGCGAAAGCCAATCACGCGGCAACTTACCGTGTCTTCGGAGTTGGTCCCGTTTCAGGAGATCGACGTCTACGCCAAAGAAGCCGGCTACGTGAAGGACCTCAAGGTCGACTACGGTACACGAGTGCAGAAGGGCCAACTGATGGCCGTGCTCGAGATACCCGAACTGGAGGTCTTACTGCAGCAGGATCAGGCGTCCATCCAGTCCGCGACTACCCAGGTGGTTCACGCGCAGCACGAGCTGGACCGCCTGGAAGCACAGCACAATGTGCTTCACTTGCAGGCCAATCGATTAAGCGGAGTGGCGAAAGAGAGGCCGGGCCTGGTCGCGCAACAGGAGATCGACGATTCGCAGGGAAAGGACCTGGCCGCGGAAGCACAGGTGGAAGCGGGAAAATCGGCGTACGAAACAGCCAAGAGCCAGTTGGAGGTAGCCAAGGCGAAGGACCAGCACGACCGCGTGCTCTTCGAATACGCCAAAATCACCGCGCCGTTTTCGGGCGTCGTGACCCAGCGGTACGCCAACCTCGGAACACTCATGCAGGCGGGAACGAGTAGCAGCACGCAAGCGTTACCCCTCGTGCGGCTCTCCCAGGAGGATCTGTTCCGTCTCGTCATCCCGGTGCCGGAATCTTACGTAAAGTACATCCGGATCGGAGATCCGGTGCAGGTGCGGGTGCCGTCGCTCGACCGGGTCCTTCCCGGCAACGTGAAACGCTTCTCCGTTGATGTGACCGCGGACACCCGCACCATGCACACGGAGGTGGATGTGCCCAACCCGGCTGGCGTGCTGATCCCGGGGCTATACGCGGAGGCCGCCTTGTCTCTGGAGCACAAGAACTCCGCATTAGTGGTCCCGCTGCAGGCGGTCAGCCAGAATGGCAGCCAGGCCACCATTTTCCTGGTTGATCCAAACCAGACGCTTCAGGAACGGAATATCGCTCTCGGTCTCCAGACCGCCGACGATGCCGAAGTGCTGAGCGGGCTAAATGAAGGCGATCGTGTGGTAGTGAGCGATCGGAGCGGCCTGAAGGCAGGCCAGCACGTGAAGATGCAGCAGGTCGAGGCGTTGCAGTTCCTCGGCGACAAGACGCCGTAAATTTCGCGCCCCGGCGGGCAGGCTCTCATGTCTCGATTCTCCATACGCAATCCTTACTTCATCATCGTGATCTGCCTCGCCCTGGTGGTGATCGGGATCACCAGCTTTGCGCGCATGCCGGTTGACCTGTTCCCTACCATCAACCTGCCCGAGGTAGTGGTGGCGACGTTCTATTCCGGCATGCCGCCGGAGGACATCGAGACCGATATCACCAATCCTCTGGAGCGCTTTTTCACCCTGGCCAGCGGCATCGACCACATGGAGTCCCGCTCGCTGCTGGGCGTCAGCATCATCAAAGTCTTCTTCCAGCCGGGAACCAACGCCGACGCAGACGTCACCGAGTTGTCCAATCTCGCGCTGGCAGACCTGAAGCGCCTTCCGCCGGGCACGCTGCCGCCGGTGGTGCTGAAGTTTGACGCATCCAGCCTGCCGGTTTGCCTGGTGACGCTGAAGGGCGAGGGCTTGAATGAAACCCAGCTCCACGATATCGGCCAGTTCACCATACGAAACCAGATCGCCGTGGTGAAAGGCGCTGAGATTCCGCCGCCCTTCGGAGGCAAGTACCGCCAGGTGATGGTGTACGTCGACCCTTACAAGCTGCTCTCGCGCCAGTTGAGCGTGATGGACGTGGTCAACGCCATCAACAGGAACAACCTGATTCTTCCGGCCGGCGACGTCAAGATGGGTCCGTACGACTACTACGTTTACTCCAACAGCCTGGTGCACAAGGTAGAGGAGTTGAACGGTGTTCCCATCAAGACCGCCGGCGCCCGCTGGGTGTCGGTCTCCGATGTTGGCGAAGCTAGGGACGCGAACCAGATCCAGTACAACATCGTGCGCGTGGACGGGCAACGGTCAGTCTACCTGCCGATCATGAAGCAGGGCGGCGATACCAACACCATCGCGGTTGTGAACGGCATCCACGACATGATCGGGAAGCTCTTCGATGTCCCCCGGCAACTCGTCCCCAGCGTGGTCTTCGATCAGTCCGCCTTCGTCAAGCAGGCTATAGAGACGCTCTGGCATGAAGGCCTGATCGGGCTGGTGCTCACCAGCCTCATGATTCTGATCTTTCTTGGCAGCGTGCGCGCGACGGCCGCGGTGTTCCTCTCAATCCCGCTTTCCGCGTTGGCGACGTTTGTCGTGCTCTCCCTTATGGGCAGCACCGTGAACACGATGATTCTCGGCGGGCTGGCGCTGGCCTTCTCCCGTGTCATCGACAACTCGGTGATCTCGCTCGAGAATATCTACCGCCATCTGGAATTGGGCTCGTCCCCGGTGGTGGCCGCAGAACAGGGCGGCGCCGAGGTCAGCCTGGCGGTACTCGCCGCCACGTTGACCACGGTGGTGGTCTTTTTTCCGGTGACGTTTTTGTACGGCGTTAGCAAGTTCCTGTTTTCGGCGCTGGCGCTGGCAGTGGCCATTTCATTGTTCGCCTCCTACTTCGTGGCCATGACGGTGATTCCACTGTTCTGCTCGAAGTACCTCAAGGGCGCGCATCATGCCTCGGACGGGGCGGCACACGAAGGCCGCGGCTTCAATGCCTGGTTCAACGGCATGTTCAATCGCCTGCTCGACTTCTACGAGCGCGCCGTGCGCACGGTGCTGAGGCGGCCGGTTCTGACCGTGACGGCTCTGTCGCTCCTGTTTGTTTCGAGCCTCGCTCTATACCGCTCGATGGGTGTGGCCTTCTTCCCCCGCACCGACGCCGGACAGTTCACCGTCAACCTCAAGGTACCCACCGGTACGCGGATCGAGGTCACCGAGCGGTACGTACAACAGGTGGAAGACCTGATCAAACGGATCGTTGACCCGGCCGACTTCCACATGGTGGTCTCCAACATCGGCATTGTCCCCGACTTCTCGGCGCTGTACACCAACAATGCCGGACCTTACACTGCCACGGTTCAGGTGGAGTTGAACGAATCGCACAAGGTCAGCAGCTTCGACTACATCGAACGAGTGCGCCGCAGCATCAACGAGAGCCATCCCAACATCCGGACGTTCTTCTCCAGCGGCTCCATGGTGGACGCGGTACTCAACACCGGCATGCCCGCTCCGATTGACCTGCAGGTTTCCGCCAGTGACCTCGGCCGAACCTACAGCGTGGCGCAGAACCTGGCGGCGCGCATCCGCAAGCTGCCTGGCGTTGGCGAGGTGTACATCCCGCAGGACATGAACTACCCCGCGGTCCGGCTGAACGTGGACCGCGTTCACGCGGCCGAGTTGGGGCTCAGCCCCAAAGAGGTGGTCGACAACGTCATTACGGCGCTCAATTCCAACACCATGATCGCCCCCAACTATTGGGTGGACCACCAGACCGGCAACGACTACTTCCTCACGGTCCAATACTTCGAACACGGGCAGCCCGCGATCCACAACTTCATCGACCTCAAGAGCATCCCGCTGCGCTCGCCGCGGCTTACCGAACCCACCACTCTCGGCAGCGTGGTGAAGTTGGAGAATACCGAGACGGCCACCCAGATCTCGCACTACCAGATCCAGCGCGTGACCGATCTCTACGTTACACCCTCTGGCGAGGACCTCGGCAAGGTGTCCTCCGAGATCACCAATCTCATCGACAGCCTGAGATCGCAATTCCCGGCCAGCCTCCGGATCAATCTCCGCGGGATGGTCGAAGGCATGAACCAGTCCTTTCATAGCTTCGCCATCGGCCTCTCGCTTTCGGTGGTGCTGCTCTACCTCATCCTGGTCGCCCAGTTCCGGTCTTTCAAAGATCCCTTCCTGATCATGCTGGCGATTCCCATGGGGTTCATTGGCGTGATGCTGGTGCTGCCGCTCACCCACACCACGCTCAACGTCATGTCCCTGATGGGCGTGTTGATGCTAGTGGGGATCGCCGCCTCGAACAGCATCCTGATCGTCGAATTCGCGCACCGGCTCGAGGAGCAGGAGATGACGGTAGAAGATGCCGTGATCACATCCTGCCGCGTCCGCCTCCGCCCCATCCTGATGACATCGCTGGCAACCATCATCGGTATGGTCCCGATGGCGCTGAAAATGGGTACGGGCAGTGAGCAATACGCGCCCCTGGCGCGCGCCATCATCGGCGGGCTCAGCGCGTCGGTGTTGCTCACCGTATTCATCGTGCCGGCGGCGTATAAGATCGTATACCGGCGCGGAGCGCGTGAGGCGGGGAGCTAGCCGGGCATGCCGCGCTTTTCGATTCGCAATCCTTATTTCATCGTCGTCGTCTGCCTGGTGCTGGCCGTGATCGGCGCAACCTCCGTCTTGCGCATGCCCGTGGACCTCTTCCCGGCCATCAATCTGCCCGAAGTCGTGGTGGCGACCTTTTATTCCGGAATGCCGCCGGAGGACATCGAGACCGATATCACCGATCCACTGGAACGCTTCTTCACGCTGGCCAGCGGTATCGATCATATGGAGTCGCGGTCGCTCCTGGGTGTGAGCATCATCAAGGTGTTCTTTCAGCCCGGCACCAGCGCGGATGCCGACGTGACCGAGCTTTCGAACCTGGCGCTGGCCGATCTCAAGCGTCTCCCGCCCGGAACCCTGCCGCCTGTGGTCCTGAAGTTCGACGCCTCCAGCCTCCCTGTCTGCCTGGTCACAATTAAGGGCGCGGGACTCACTGAAACGCAGTTGCACGATCTGGCGCAGTTCCAGATCCGCAATCAGATCGCCGTGGTAAAAGGTGCGGAAATTCCGCCTCCGTTCGGCGGCAGGTACCGCCAGGTCATGGTATACGTCGATCCCTTCAAGCTGCTCTCCCGCCAGTTGAGCTTGATGGACGTGGTGGACGCCGTAAACCAGAACAACCTGATCCTCCCCGCGGGCGATGTCAAAGTCGGTATAAACGACTACTACGTGTACTCCAACGCCATGGTGAAGCGGGTGGAGGAACTGAACCAGGTTCCCCTCAAAACGGTGGGCTCGCGCTGGGCCTCGCTCGGCGACGTCGGCGAGGCGAAGGATGCCAGTCAGATCCAGTACAACGTGGTTCGCGTCGACGGCCAGCGCTCCTGCTACATCCCCATCATGAAACAGGGCGGCGATACCAACACGCTGGAAGTGGTGAACGGGGTCCGGGACCTCATCGGGAAGCTGTTCGACATGCCGGCGGACCTCGTGCGGAACGTGGTCTTCGACCAGTCGGTTTTCGTGAAGGAAGCGCTCCTGACCGTCGGGCATGAAGGGTTGATCGGGCTGGTTCTGACCAGCCTGATGATCCTGATCTTCCTGGGTAGCATGCGGGCAACGGCTGCGGTTCTGCTCTCCATCCCGCTTTCCGCGTTGGCCACGTTCGTCGTCTTGTCCCTCATGGGCGGGACCATCAACACCATGATCCTCGGCGGCCTGGCGCTGGCGTTCTCGCGTGTCATCGACAATTCGGTGATCTCGCTGGAGAACATCTACCGCCACCTGGAGATGGGCTCGCCCCCGGCGCTGGCCGCGGAAGTCGGCGGCGCCGAGGTGAACCTGGCGGTGCTGGCCGCGACCCTGGTCGACGTGGTCGATTTCTTCCCGGTCACCTTCCTGTATGGCGTCAGCAAGTTCCTCTTCTCCTCGCTGGCCCTGGCGTTTGTGCTGTCTCTGTTGGCGTCCTTTGTCGTGGCAATGACGGTGATCCCGCTCTTCTGCGCGAAGTTCCTCAAGGGCGTTCATCACGCTCCGGCCGCATCCGATGGCGGGGCCGCCCCCGAGCCTCGCACGTGGGGAGGCCGCTTCAACGCCTGGTTCAACCGCGGCTTCGGCCACGTTCTGGATGCCTACGAGCGCACCGTGCGTTGGACGCTGCG
>DATJYW010000134.1:0-23408 GCA_035499435.1 Candidatus Acidiferrales bacterium
CTGATCCAGGCGGCCAAGGACGCCGGCGGACCCGACAACGTCACTACCGTCCTGATGAGAAAAAGCTGATAATTCGGGTGGCTCCGCCCTACTAGTGGGTTACGGTGCGGAAACTCGGGTCTATCTGGCTCGCCTGGGCCCTGGCTGCCCCGGCTCAGGTGGCCATCCTGCAAATCCAGGTTGTGGAAGGCGAAGGCGCCGTTCACCAGCCCGGCTCGCACTCCTCCCGGCCGCTGACCGTGGACGTCACGGACGAGACCGGCAAGCCGGTCGCCGGCGCGGCCGTCAGCTTTCATCTGCCCGAGGAAGGCCCGGGCGGGACGTTCGCCAGCGGCCTCCGCACCGACGTGGCCACCACCGATTCCCGCGGCCGCGCCACCATCCACACCTTCCAGGCGAACCGGAACCCTGGCCGCTTCCAAATCCGCATCGTGGCTTCGAAAGAGCAGGCGCGTGCCGGCACCGTCTCCTTCCAGTACATTGCCGAACCTAAGCCAGGCTCGGTCGCGTCGGCCTCGACCTCCCACAGCAAGCGCTGGCTGGTCATCGGAGCCGCCGCCGGCGGAGGGGCGCTGGCAGCCCTGCTCGCCGGCCACGCCAGTTCCTCGCCCACACCGGTTGCGCCCCCGCCTGCCCCGCCCGCTTTCAATATCGGCAATCCGGCGATCACGGTGGTCAAGCCATGAAGACCCTGCTCGTGCTCTTTTTCGCCGCTCCGGCATGGGGACAACTCCAGCTTTACGTTGTAGATAGCACTTCGGAGCATGCCGCACCGTCCCTCTACGACTTCGGTTCGGTGTACGCGAACCAGGTTTCGACCACGCCATTCAGGCTCCGCAACACGTCGAACTCGCCGGCCGCCGTGACCACCCTGACCATCAGTGGCGCCGGCTTCAGCCTGTCCGGCACCAACCTGCCCGTGACGCTCGCGCCTCAGGCGGCCCTGGATTTCACGGTTTCGTTCCGGTCCCCCGATACCGGGACCTACAGTGCGGCGCTGCGCTCCGACGGAGTCTCGATCCTGCTGACCGCCACCGTCCTGCCCAGCCTCACCCTATCCGGCACGTTCGATTTCGGGAGCGTGGTGCGCGGCACTTCGGTGCAACAGCGCTTCACCCTCACCAACCAGACCCCGCAGGTGCTCATCGTGCCTGCCATCGCCATTAAAGGCACGGATTTCTCCTTCGCCGGGACCCTGCCCTCGGGGCAAGCCTACCAGCCGCAACAGTCGGGAGAGTTCCTCGTTAATTACTCGCCAGCGGCGAGCGGACCCAGCCAGGCAACCCTGAGCGTCGGCGGCCGCACCTATACCCTTACGGGGCTTGGAATCGACCCGCCCCTGCCTAAGCCGTTCCTCACCGTGGACCTCAAACAGGTGGCCAGCGCACAGCAGGGATTGGTGATCATTCGTTTCGATGCACCGGCCAAGAGCAGTGCAACGGGCGCTCTGAACCTGGATTTTCGCGGCCCCAGCGATCCAACCGTGGTGTTCGCCTCCGGGCAGCGCATCGCCACCTACCCGGTCGCGCCCGGCGATACCCAGGTGAGTATTCCTTTTCAGACCGGCACCACGGCGGGAACTATAATATTCACGACTCAACTCGGGTCGTCGAGCGACCAGCTCAGCGTGGCCATACCAGCCTCGCCTGCCGGCATCGCCACGGCGCAAGGCACTCGCTCGGCATCGTCGGTGGATGTCGCGGTGAGCGGCTTTGACAATACGCGCACTTTGGGTGCGCTCTCGTTCACTTTTTATGATGCGGCAGGCAACGCACTAGCACCCGGAACCATTCGCGCAGACGCCACGGCACAGTTCAGCACCTATTTTTCCACCTCCCAAGTGGGCGGAGGCTTCCTCTTCCACGCGGTTTTCCCGGTGACCGGCGATACGGCACGTATCGCCGCCTGCGATGTCACTCTTTCAAACTCCGCGGGGAGCTCGAAAGCCCCCAGGATCACCTTCTGAGGCTTCTACGCTCCCTGGCGCAGCCAGTCCTTGAAAGCGTCGCGATAGAGCACGATGCCCTTCCGCGAGTAGCGAAGGTACCCTTGGCGCCGGAACTGATTCATATAGTGGGTCACGATTTCCCGGGACGTGCCCACGTACTGCGAAAGCAGCTCATGCGTAAACGGCGCCATGCGCACCGACCCGTCCTGCTCCTGGACACCCAGTCTTTCCGAGAACCGGATCAGCGACCGCGCCAGCCGCCGTGCGATGTTGTCCAGGCTGAAGCTCTCGATGCGATGCGTGAAGTCCACGGTCCGCTGAACCAGGATCTGCAGCAACGCCACCGCGAGCCGGGGCCGCTTCGTCACAATGTCTTCAATCTCCGCCGTGGTCCAAGTCATCAGCTTTGAGTTCTCCAGCGCCGTCGCCTGCTCGCAGCGATGGGGTAGATTGAGAAACGCCGACTCCCCGAAAAACTCATCCGCCTGGTAGATGTCGACTACGACCTGATGGCCGTCATCTGCCACGCGGGAGACCTTGACCTTACCATCGATGACCAGGTAGAGCGTCGTCGAAGGCTGGTCCTGGCTGTAGATAATCTGCCCCTTGCGGTACTCCACGATGGTCGAGCACGGCAAATGAGCTAATGGATCTTCTAGCGGTTTAGGTGTTGCGAATGTACCGGATGCCATAATGTCTCCTCCTAAGACTGAGTCACTTTTTCTCCCCGGCAGAAGGTTGCGGCGCACACGTTTCGCTTACGATCTCGATATGACGTACCTTGAAGACCGGGCGGGTCCCTCCCGGGTTCTGCGTTCCCTGGACGGTCACCTTTTCACCCATGTGTTTGGCAAAGCCTTCTGTCGGAAAACCCTCAGCTTCCAGGTTGGCGATCACTTTGAGTTCATGATCGTCCACCAGAACATACTGCCCTTCCTGTTGATCCACGCAACCCGACAAGGAAGCTTCCGATTTCTTTTGCTCTGTTTTCTTGGCGTTGCTCTTGCCGGCCTGCTCTGCTGCTACTGAGTGCGAAATCCCCGTGGCGAGGATGGTAACAATTGCCGCTGCCTTGACCGAGTACCACATTGGGGATTCCCGTTCACTGGATTTCAGCAGGTATCGTACCAATTGGTACACCCCCTCGCCATGTACCCCTACGACGGCGGGTTTTGTAATGCATAGCACTGTCAATAAGGGTACAGACCCTCTGATTTTGATATACGCAGAGAATTGGCATAGGTTACGGTTGAAATATTTACCTTGTCTTGGCGGGGCCTTGTAAAGCCTGCATACCTGGCGAGGACGAGGCGAGAAACGGGCTGAACGGCTTATCATGAAAAAAGTGCGGACGACCTGCTGTCTTTGCCTGCTCATTTTTATCGTTCGGGAGCCCGGCTTGCAGGCTCAGTCGTTTGCCAGTCCAGCGGGTATCCGGCCGGCCCACCAGCATCCAACCGGCTCGGTCCTTCCGGGCGGACGTGTCATTCGGCCATTGGGTGAGACATTTATTACAGGAGCTGGCCCCTTTGGGCTGGCGCTCGCCCCATCCGGGAAAACCCTGGTCACAGCCGATACCGGTCCCGGTCAGAACTCCCTTACGATCCTGGAACAGGAGCGGTCGGGCCAGTGGTCACCACGCCGTCTGCTGGCCCGCACGCGCGACGACGACCGCGCGAGCCCGGCGGATGACGACGAAGGGACTTTCGGATGGCGTGGAGTGTTCATGGGGATCGCTTTTGCCTCCGAGCACACGGCGTTCGTCTCCGAGGGCAACTCCGGCCGCATCTCCTGGTTCGATTTTAACGGCGACCGCCGACGGACCATCGATCTAAACCAAAACGGTTACCAGGACTCCTACAGCGGTGACCTGGTCCTGGATTCGGACCGCAATCTCCTCTACGCCGTAGACCAAGCCAACTTCCGGGTGGTGGTCATCGATACCCGCTCGCGCAAGATCATCTCCACCGTGAAGACCGGCCGGCTCCCCTTTGCTTTGGCGCTTTCACCCGACCGCCGCCGGCTCTTCGTCACCAACATCGGAATGTTCGAGTACCAGGTGATTCCGGGCGTTGATCCCAAGAACGCACGCGACACGGGAATTCCCTTCCCCGCCTTCGGTTTTCCGAGCGCTGAGTCGGTGGCAGGCGCCGAGCGCGCCACCGCCCGCGGCAGCGTACGCGTGCCCGGACTCGGCGAGCCCACCGTTCGGGAGGCCAATTCGGTCTGCGTCATTGACGTTTCCAAACCCGCCTCGCCGGCGGTGATTACCTTCATTCCAACGGGACTTCCCTTCTCGGCCTC
The DNA here is from genome assembly GCA_035499435.1 of Candidatus Acidiferrales bacterium. Taxonomy (GTDB): domain Bacteria; phylum Acidobacteriota; class Terriglobia; order Bryobacterales; family Bryobacteraceae; genus Solibacter. Next base: position 4,253 of record DATJYW010000134.1, read on the forward strand.
TACCCTCGCCGGCAGCAGCCCCTCGGGCATCGCCGCCGCGGGCGACCGGGTCTTTGTCTCCAACGCCAATCTCGATTCGATCACCGTGATCGATGCCAAGACACTCAAGGTCGCCTCCGATATTCCGATCCGCATTCCCGGCCTGGAACAATATCGCGGGATCATGCCGATCGGCCTCGCATTTCACTCTCAAACGGGCTGGCTGCTTGTCGCCGAAGCTGGCATCAACGCGGTTGGTATCATCGACCCGGTAGAGGGTCGCGTGCTCGGCCACCTCCCCGCAGGGTGGTTTCCGACGCGCGTCGCACTGGACCACGATACGGTTTTCATTGCGTCGGGCCGAGGCTTCGGAGAGGGCCCGAATGCCGTCATGGGCGATTCCTCTTATCGCACCATCCACAAACGTCACGGGACTGTCTCGATTTTCCGATTGCCCGGCGCGGACGAGCTTGCCGGCCACACCCGATTCGTATACCAGTCGTGTGGATTTCTTGCGCAGCTCGCCCCCGATCCCCCGCTGCCGTCCGCGATCCAGCACGTAGTCCTGATCGTCAAGGAAAATCGCACCTACGACGAAGTCTTCGGGGATATGCCGGGCTCCATGGGCGCGCCCGAGTTGGCCCGGTTCGGCACGCGCGGGTTCGCCGACGGACGCCGCCAGCGCCTCTCGCTCAAGGACATCAACGTCACGCCGAACCACCACACCCTAGCCCGCCAGTTCGCCATCTCCGACAATTTCTACACCGACAGCGACGTCAGTGTCGATGGCCACCACTGGCTGGTCGGCTCTCCGCCCAATGCCTGGACGGAAAGCTCGCTCGCCGCCTCGTACGGCGAGCAGAAGAAGGACTTCCGTCTGGGGCCGGCTCCCGGGCGCCTGCTCTTCGCCGGATCCGCTTCCTCCGTGCACCCCGAGGAGCAGATCGAAGGCGGCACGCTGTGGCACCACCTCGAGCGTCACCACATTCCCTTTCGCAATTTCGGCGAGGGCTTTGAACTGGCCGGTATCGACGAGGGCAAGGACCTCGCGCCCACCGGTGCCCGCTTCCTCACCAACGTCCCCATGCCCGATCCCCTCTACCGCAATACCTCGCGCAACTATCCCGGCTTCAACATGAACATCACAGATCAGTTCCGCGCCACGCAGTTCATCAGCGAAATCCGCGAGCGCGGCCTGGCGCGCTTCACCTTCATTCATCTGCCCAACGACCACATGACGGGCGCGCGGCCGGACGACGGTTACCCTTACGGCGAAAGCTTCGTCTCGGACAACGATTACGCCCTGGGGCGCATCCTGGAATTCCTTTCGGCGCTGCCCGCATGGAAGGACACGGTGGTGTTCATTACCGAGGACGATGCGCAGAGCGGCGTGGATCACATCGACGCTCACCGCACCGTGCTGATCGCGGCCGGCCCGTGGATCAGGCACGGATACGTCTCGCACCGCAATTCCAGTTTTCCCGGCCTGCTGAAAACGATTTTCCGCCTGCTCGGAGCGCCGCCGCTCAATCTGTACGACGCCACCGCCACCGACCTCAGCGACATGTTCGCCGCGCAGCCCGATCCGGCACCCTACAAGCTGGTGCCAGTGGACACGCGTGTCTTCGACCCGGCGAAGGCGCGAAACTCGACCAGCGGCAAACCCAGCCCGCCTATGGACCGGTAAGTGGGCAGGTTCCCGGCCTGCCCCGCACCGCAGGCGCGCTACGCACGCGGGCAGGCCAGGCCCGCCCTCTAAGACACATTCCTCCGCCCGCTTCGCTCGATCCAATCCGCGAACATAGCCGTGTACCCGCGCCCTTCTCCCTGCCGCAGTTCCTCCACGCCCAGGCGCATTTTCCGGCACCAGTTGGGATACTGCCAGGTACTGCCCGGCAGATTCTGCTGGTGTACTTCCTTGGTCAGGTCTTCCTGATTGATCGCCAGCAGCGCCGAGGGTGTCAGCGCCAGGAACCCGACCACCGCGTGGTGCAATTCGCCGGTCATCTCCGGGTAGGCCTCGGCCTCGCGTGGCAGGTCCGGCCGCATCATGTCCTCCTGAAACAGAGCGTCCAGCATTTGTTGTTTGTCGCGCCTGCGCTCGTCCTGCTGCGCGCGAAACGCCTCGTCATCGATCAGGCCCGTGCTGCGCCGCGCCTCGATGTCCGCCCCGACCCAGAAGCCGGCCAGCGTCGGCAGGTCGTGCGTCGTGGAAGAAACCAGCGCCTGCGCCGGATACGCTTTGTACGGATGAAAGCCGCCCCCGTTTTCCTTCTCGAAGTAGAACAGGCGGTAGCTGAGGATGCCGAAACGCGCCAGCGTCTCGCGGATCGACGGCTCGACGGTCCCCAGATCCTCGCCAACAATCGTCACCTGGTTGCGCACACTCTCCAGGGCCAGAATGCGCACGAAGTCTTCGTTGAGCTCGCGCACATAGGTACCCTCGGTGGCTTCCATGCCGTCGGGAATCCAGAACAGCCGGAATAGCCGCATCACATGATCGATGCGCAGCGCACCGCCGTGCCGGCAGTTCTTGCGGATGGATTCCGCGTACAGATGGTACCCGTCCTCCCGGTGCCGCATGGAATTGGGCGGCGGAAAGGCCCAATCCTGGCCCTTCGGCGAGAAGGCGTCAGGCGGCGAGCCGACGCGGCAGCCATTCACAAAGAATTCCCGATGGCCCCACAGGTCGCTTCCGAAACGGTCGGTGGCTAGCGCCAGGTCATGATACAACCCGATGGACAGCCCACGCTCCCGGGCACGCATTTGGGCCGCGTGCAGTTGGCGGTCGATCTGCCATTGCAGGTACTGGTAAAACATCACGCGCCGCCAGTGCTTATGCTGGAAGGCGCGCACTGCATCCGATTGCGGGTCCTGGTACTCCTCGGGCCACTGCGTCCAGATCCAGACGTCGGGATTGCGGCGGTGCATGACCTCGTCCAGGGCACAGTAGGTCGCAAAACGTTGCAGCAGCAGTCCCTCGCGCGCGCAATAGGCCGCGAACTCCCGCTCGCGCGGTCCCCTCCGGCGCCGCTCGCGCAGAAACTGCACGAACATCAGTTTCAGAAACCGCAGCTTGAGCGCGCTCACCCGCTCGTATTCGACGAAAGGCGCCTGGCGCAGCTCCTCGATCTCGCGCGCCGTCTCGGGCCGGAGTCTCAGGGCACGTGCGTGCCGCGAGCGCGCAAAATCATCCATCGCTTCCACGTCCAGGTACAGGAAGTTCTGGTAGTAGATCGAGTTCGGCAGGTAGGGGCTGTTGTTGTAGGGGCGGCGGTTGTGGATGGCGTGCAGCGGGTTCAGCCCCACGAAACCAGCTCCCAGGTCGCGCGCGGCCCAATCGGTCACGGCGTTCAGGTCCCCAAAGTCGCCGCAGCCCCAGTTCCGCCCTGAACGGACACCGTAGAGACTCACGCAAATGCCTGCGCCGCGGCCGCCGTGTCCCAGATGAGGATCCGTCCAGGCATGCTCCGGTGTCACGATGAAACGCGTCGCGCCGCTGGCCAGGCCCGCGTCCACGAGGATCTCGTGGTAGCCGAGCGGCAGCTCCACCGGGAGGCGGGCCTTCACACGCACCCACGTCTGCCCGTCCATTTCCCGCGATGCCACGGCGGGCAATTCCCACAGGTGAAGGTTACATCGGGCGGTGCCACCGTCTTCGCGGCGCACCTCGAAATGCGCCGTCTGGCCCAGCGCTGCAGCCGGCACATTGAGCGTGAGTTCCGGCGCAGCGCCATGCACCGCGACCACGGAGGGAGGCAGCAGCCGCTCCCACTCGCGGCGTGCCAGTTCCGCCAGCGAGCGCTCCAGCCCCTTGAGGGAGTCCCCGTCCACGCCGAGCGCCCGCAGAAGGGCCTGCCTGGTCTCGACTGAAGTCGTATGGTATTGGCCCCAGACATCCCAATACCCGGCGTCGATTCCATGCAAGGAAGCGGCGCGCTCGAGAAGCTGCTCGAATGAAGACAAACCTTTAGTGTACAAGCCGGGGCGTGCGAAAATATAAATATGCAGAAACCGATCGCCAGCAGCCAGCCCGAGCTTTTCACCCAGGTTGACGACTACTCCGTGGCCAACGCCGCCGCGGCCGCGGGCGAAGGCGTCATCTTCACCACGCTCGATGCCGCCGTCAACTGGGCGCGCAAAAACTCCATCTGGCCCATGACCTTCGGTCTCGCCTGCTGCGCCATCGAAATGATGTCCATGAGCGCCTCGCGCTTCGACATCGCCCGCTTCGGCGCCGAGGTTTTCCGCGGATCGCCGCGCCAGAGCGATCTGATGATCATCGCCGGCCGCGTGTCGCAAAAAATGGCCCCGGTCATCCGACACCTTTACCAGCAGATGCCCGAACCCAAATGGGCCATCTCCATGGGCGCGTGCGCTACTTCCACTGGAGTCTTCAATAACTACGCACTGGTGCCGGTGAACCAGGTCATCCCGATCGATGTCTTCGTGCCAGGCTGCCCGCCGCGTCCGGAGCAGCTCATTTACGCGCTCATGCTGCTGCAAAAGAAGATCGCCCAGCAAAGCGGCACGGTCAAGCAGGTCCTGAATCTGGCCTAGTGGGACCTGGTGGGGCAGGTTCCCGACCTGTCCCGCGCAGCGCGAAGCGCGAGCGGTCTTGCTTCACGCGCGAATGCGCTGGTCGTTCGATACGTCCTCCTACGAATACATCAGCGATACCTTGCCGGTTGGCCCCGGATGGTTCAGGCGAAGCCGGGCAATGTAGTGGCGGCCCTCGAATAGCCTGTAGCTGATGCTCGCGGTTCGCTCTTCGCCGCTGTCATCGTCGCCGCTGAGATATCTCGGCGTGCCGTTGACGTCCTCGAACAACACCAGCGTCGCGTCCGACCCGCCTTTCGTCTCAATCACGTACTTCCGCGATTCCGTCGGTTTGATCGAGTAATCGGCCTGCTTGCCGGCAGCCAGGCTGAGCACCGCAGGCTTGAAGGCATGAAGGGCCGGAAGCGCCTTTGGCATCGCCGGGTACCACTTCAGGGCCCACTCTTTGTCCGGCGCCGAAAGCGTTCCGGGCGGAGTGAGGCCGTTCTTGTCGTATTGTTCGGGCTCGTCGATCAGACCCGGTTCGAACTCGTATTCCATGATGGAATCCGGGTCCCATTGGGAACCCTGAACCTGCTTCGGGTCGAGCTTTTCCAGGATATTGTGAAACGTTGTGTCGTGGTCCCAATTGTTCGGGGGCGCCCCGAGCGAATCGTAAACCGCCTGCTCGTGCCACTTGATTCCCGCAAACGGATTCTGGTGCTCGTGCTCCATGCCGAGTACATGTCCAAGCTCGTGGAGCGCGGTGCCGCTGCCGTAGGGCGTAGTAAGGTCCCACCCGTACACCGTCGTCGGCTCATTCGTCGGCACCTTCAATACATCACGGCCGACTGAGGAGGCCGAGCTGCCGTCCGGAACCGAGTAACCGACCCGGACCTCCGCCTCACTGAGTTTCGTTACCTCTTTGAACTCCAGGCCGATTCCCACCGCTTTCCATTTTCGAAATGCGCCACGGACTGCGTCTGCCTGCTTTTTCGGCACCGAGAAATGTCCTTTGGTGAAGAAGCAATAGTGGAGAACCGTTCCGTTGACCCACTTCGAGTTCGTAGCAATGATAGCCGAGAGGCGGCGTGGATCCCCCATCACGGTCGGCCCAAACTGGGGAACCGTCCGGGCCAGCATCCGGCAAAAGGGCTTGTTCTGCTTGGATGGATTCGTTTCAGATGACTGACTGCTCTTAGCGCGTGCCATGTGAGCTCCTTCGATCGAAGTTGACGTGTGTTCCTCTGGTCAGCCGTTCAAGCGCGGTCCTTTGTCCGATCTGTTCACCCCCAGATCGTACGGGATTTCCTATCTCAGATGATTCTATTCCATCCGCACGGTTCGTGAGCATGGTCCGGCCAAAACCACCCACATTGCGCGATTTACCCCAATTCTGAATGGCTGATGCAAGTTCTTGTTGAAATCTTCCACAGCAAATCCTATATTTCAGATCATAAGACCGTTTGGTACTCATCTTGCTTTGCTGTAGTGCCAAATGGGCAAGATCTTTCGCGATTCCGGGCACCTGATCCGCCCCGCGCTCGTTCTATTGGCAGGAGTTGCACTCTTCCTGGTAGTGCGGCAGGCAGTCATCCCGAAGGCCTTCGGCCAGTACGGGCATTATCGCCCCGGCGCCCTCGATCTGGTGCGCCAGCACCCGATCGCGTACGCCGGCCAGCAGCAATGCGTCCTTTGCCACGAGGATCAGGCGAAGGTCCGCGCCGAAGGCAGGCACGCCCATGTGGCCTGCGAAACCTGCCACGGGCCCCAAGCCAGGCACGCCGAGGATGGCAGCAACCCGCCCAAGCTTCCCGACGTGGCCACGCTGTGCGTCCGCTGCCACGAAAAGGACGCCGCCAAGCCAGCGAAGTTCCCGCAGGTGGTCTCCGCCGAGCACTCCAGCGGGATGGCCTGCAACGATTGCCACAAGCCGCACGATCCGCACCTCTGAGGGGAAACCATGGAAATCACCCGCCGCGACATGTTCCAGATGGGAGGCAAGCTGCTGGTGCTTGCCAGCGTGGGCGCTACGCTCGAGCAGATCACCGGTGCCGAAGAGCCCCCCGAGGCCTACCGCATGGCCGACCACTGGTGGGGCATGATCATCGACATCGATAAGTGTATTGGCTGCGGAAATTGCGTGCGCGCCTGCGCGAACGAAAACGGCGTCCCTAAAGGCTATTACCGGACCTGGGTCGAGCGCTACGAGGTCCCGGAAGGCTATGCCAATCCCAAGGTCAGCTCCCCCGACGGCGCCATCGACGGATTCCCGCCGTCAAAGGAAACCAGCCTCAAGAGCTTCTATGTTCCCAAGCTCTGCAACCACTGCGCGGATTCGCCCTGCGTGCAGGTCTGCCCGGTGGGGGCCACCTTCGTCAGTCCCGATGGAGTCGTGCTGGTGGACAAGGACTACTGCCTGGGCTGCCGTTACTGCGTGCAGGCGTGCCCGTACGGCTGCCGCTACCTGCACCCCGACACCGAGACGGTCGACAAGTGCACCCTTTGCTATCACCGCATCACCAAGGGCCTGACCACGGCCTGCTGCGAGAATTGTCCTACCGGCGCGCGGCAACTGGCCGATTTCAAGAATCCCAAGGACCCGGTACACGAGTTCCTGCGCAACAACAAAGTCACCGTGCTGAAACCGCAGATGGCAACCCAGGCAAAGGTCTACTACAAAGACCTGGACGGGTCGGTGAGATAGGAGCGAATGATGATTCCCGGCGTTGACGGTTTCATGTACCCGAACGAAGTGGAACTGCAGTGGAGCGTGCTAATCGTTCTCTACCCGTTCATCACCGGCCTGGTGGCAGGCGCATTCATTCTGGCCTCGCTGGAACGCGTGTTCCAGGTCCAGGCGGTACGGCCTACTTACCGGCTCGCGCTGCTCACCGCGCTGGCCTTCCTGCTGGTCGCTCCCCTGCCCCTGCAACTGCACCTCGGCCATCCTGAGCGCTCGCTGGAAATGTACCTCACCCCGCACCGTTCGTCGGCGATGGCGATGTTCGGGTTCGTCTACCTCTGGTACCTCACCGTAGTGCTGCTGGTCGAAATCTGGCTCGAATACCGCGCCGATATCGTGCGCATGGCACAGTCCACCAGGGGTTTCGCCCGCATCATCTATAAGGCGCTCACGCTTGGCTCCGAAAACGTGAGCCCCGCGGCGCGCGCGATCGACGACAAGGTCGGCTACATCGTGACGGTCATCGGCATCCCGTCGGCCTTCATGCTCCACGGCTATGTCGGATTCATTTTCGGCTCCATCAAGGCGAATCCCTGGTGGTCCACGCCGCTCATGCCGGTTGTTTTCCTTTTTTCGGCGATGGTCTCCGGCATCGCCGCGGTGATGCTCCTCTACATGGCCGCGATGAAAGTGAAGGGGCGGCTCATCGACATGCCGTGCGTGGACACGATCGCGACCTACCTCTTCTACACGTTCGTCATCGACTTCACGCTCGAAATGCTCGACCTGATCCACCGCACCTACGAAGCCGACGAGAGCTTTCGCAGCCTGGACTTTATGGTCCACACGCGGCTGTGGACGTCGCAGGTAGTCCTGCAGATCGTTCTGGGCACGCTGCTTCCGCTCGCGCTGCTCGCCGCCAACCAGTTGTGGCGGTTCGCGGCCGAGCGCCGACGAGCCATGTACACCGCGGCGGGCTGCCTCACCCTGATCGGAATCTTCGCCATGCGCTGGAACGTGGTGATCGGCGGACAGCTCTTTTCCAAGAGCTTCCTCGGATACACGAGCTACAAGATGGAACTGGTGACTCGCGAGGGCCTGGTGCCGGCGATCGCGCTCATGCTCCTGCCCTTCGCAATCTTCTTCGTGCTGATCAAACTCTTGCCTCCATGGCAGGAAAGCGAGGCTCACAAGGCCTGAGGAGGTTGCCGTGCCGCAACCCGAGTGGGACGCCCTGGTCGCCGAAGTTCGCGACCTTCAGGCGCGCGTGGCGCGTCTCGAATCTGAACTAGGGTTGTCTAAGGTCACGCCCGAGGCCGCGCAAGCGGCGCCCTCGGCTCCCCTGGCGGTCGCATCCGCCGACTCTCTCTTCCCCATCTTCGGCCGCGCGCTGTTCGGGCTCGCCGGCGCCTACCTGCTTCGCTGGCTGACGGAATCGGCCACCTTCTCCCGCGGAATCGGAGTCGGCGCCGGGCTGGTTTACGCGATGCTCTGGCTCGTCTGGGCGGCGCGCACATCGGCCGAAAAACGCCTGGAGACCGCGCTGCACGCGCTCACGAGCGTGCTGGTGCTCTCCCCACTCCTGTACGAAGCCACCGCGCGCTTTCACACCATCTCCACCTGGACCGCCGGCTTCCTGCTGGTGGCTTTCACCATCTTCGGGTTCGCGGTCTCCTGGCGGAAGGACCTGCTGATCGTTGCCACCTTCGCTACTCTCGCCGCACTTGGGACCAGCGGCGCGCTGCTCATTGCCACGCGGGACTCGCTGCCTTTCACGTTTGTCTTTTTGGCCATTGCCGCCGCAGTCGAGGTGTCGGCATGCCTCAATCACTGGCTCAGCGAGCGCTGGCTCACCGCTACAGCGGCCGACCTGGCGGTACTGCTCGTCACCTGGCTGGTGACCAACGAGCACGGCCTTCCAGTAACGTATGCGCCGATTCCCAACGCGGCGCTGCTGGGGGCGCAAGTAGCGCTGCTCGGGATCTACCTTTCGAGCACAATCGTGCGCACGCTGCTCCGCGGCTTCACGTTTACCGGCTTCGAGACCGCGCAATGCGTGATTGCGTTCCTGATCAGTGTGGGGGGCGGCCTGCGGCTGACGCGTCAGGACCCGCTGATCGCCCCGGCGCTCGCCATGCTGATGCTCGCCTGCGCCGCCGCCTGCTACCTGGTCGCGTTCCGCGTAGTCGATCACGGTCAGGAGCGAGGACGCAACTTCTACACCTATTCGACCTTTGGAATTCTGCTGGCCGTGGCCGGCAGCCGCATCCTGCTCACGGGAATGACAGCGTCGGTCGCCTGGAGCGCTCTGGCCGTGGCCGCGTTCTGGACGGGCGGCGTCTTCGGACGGCTCACGCTTCAGGTTCATGGCGGGATCTATCTGCTGCTGGCCCTCGGGGCTTCGGGGGCGCTCCGCCAAGCAACTGGATTGCTGCTGGGTTCGCGCACCTGGAGTTTTGGCGAGCATTGGGCGATCTGGGCAGGCGCCGCGGCGGCCGGCATCTGCTACGCTCTCGGCGCTGATTCATCCGATTGGATGGCGCGGACGCTACGCCTCGTCAAAGCCGCCGCGCTCGTCTGGCTTTCCGCGGCACTCGCCGCCGGTCTGCTGACCTTCGGTTATCACTCGATTTTCGGCGCTGATGCCACGCACGCGTTCTGCGCCACCTTGCGGACCGCGGTGATCGCGGGCTCGGCGCTGCTGCTGGCCCGGTACGATGGTTTCGCGCCGCTCAGCTACGGGCTGATGGTGCTGGGAGCCTGGCGCCTGGTCGTTGTCGACCTCCAGCAGGAGCACAAGGCCGCCCTGTTTCTCTCGCTGCTGTTGTACGGCGCCGCGCTCATCGTCCTGCCCAAAGTGTCGCGGACGATTGCTCTGCGTCGTCCGCGCGCGCCCGATACGGCAACAAGCTAGCGGCGCGAAGCGCAGGCCGGGTGCACCCTGCTAGACTGTGGGGCAGCCATCCTGGCCACGATATGTTCGTCGTCAACACCGTACCTGTCGCTATCGTCTTCTGCTTGATAACCATGCTCGGCTGGGGATCGTGGGCCAACACGCAGAAGCTTGCGGGAAAAGAAAACTGGCCATTCCAACTCTTCTATTGGGACTACGCGATCGGCGTCTGTCTCTTCGGACTGGCGTTCGCGTTGACATTGGGCAGTCTCGGCGGCGCCGGGTCGCCCACGCTCGAAAATCTCCATTCCGCGAAGATCGACTTCATTCTGCCCGCGCTGATCAGCGGAGCCATCTTCAATCTCTCGAACATCCTGCTGGTGGTCGGAATCGATACGGCCGGGATGAGCGTGGCGTTTCCTGTCGGAGTCGGGCTGGCCTTGGTCATCGGTACCGTGCAGAGCTACATCCAAATGCCGAAGGGCGATGCCGGACTCCTGTTCAGCGGCGTGGCATTGATCGTGCTCGCGATGATCCTTTCGGCGATCGCCCATAGTCGCCTGCCCCACTCCGGAGCGCGTAGTCCGATGCGCGGCGTCGTCTTTTCCGCCGTCGCGGGCTGCCTCATGGGTTTTTTCTATCCGCAGCTCATGCGGTCCATCTCACCCAACTTCAACCGCGAGCCCATCCTGGAAGGCATGCTCACGCCGTACGCGGCGCTGCTGTATTTCGGGATCGGTGTGCTGATCAGCAATCTGATCTGGAATACCGTCTTCATGCGCGCAGCTCACCTGGGCTTTGCCGACTACTTACGCGGCAGTGCCCGGCTTCACGGCATCGGCATCCTGGGAGGAGGCATCTGGATGCTGGCCCTCAGCTTCAACGTGCTGGCTTCGGGCGTCGCCGGACCCGCCATCAGTTACGCGCTCGGGCAGGGCGCCACGCTGGTCGCCGCACTCTGGGGACTCCTCATCTGGCGCGAATTCCGCGCCGCGCCGCCGGGCACCGGCAAGTACCTCGTGCTCATGCTGGCTGGGTATACGCTGGGTCTGATTCTGATCGGCGCGGCGACATAAACACTATGCTCACCGTCGAAAAGCAGAACTATCGGGGCTGGCCCAATAGTTGGCTGGTGAGCAACGGCGAGATCGATTTGGTCGTTACCGGCGACATCGGACCGCGCATCATGCGCTTCGGCTTCGCCGGCGGACAGAACTTTTTCAAGGAGTTCGACGACCAGCTCGGGGGCAGCGGCGAGGAAACGTGGCAGCTCCGCGGCGGACATCGCGTCTGGATTGCGCCCGAAGATCCCGTGATGACCTATGCTCCGGATAATGCACCCTGCAAAATTGCGGTCCGTGCCGGCAAGCTCGAAGTCACGGGACCGATCGAAGCGCTCACCGGCCTGGAGAAGAAACTCATCGTGACCATGGAAGAGGGGACTTCCGTGGAAATAGTCCATCAGATTCGCAACGCGGGCGACAAGCCGTATGCGCTCGCTCCATGGGCGCTCACCATGATGGCGCAGGGCGGCTGGGGCATCCATGGATTTCCGCCGCGGGGCACTCACCCTGAGGTGCTCCCTCCGAGCAACCCGCTAGTGATGTGGGCTTTCACGCACCTGAACGATCCGCGCTGGACGTTGACCCGGAAGTACCTCGCGCTGCGCCAGGACCCTGCCAATTCCCAGCCCCAGAAACTCGGGGCCTACAATCGCCACACCTGGGGAGGCTACCTGCTCCACTCCGAGCTCTTCCTGAAGCGCTACGAAGCCACCGCGGACCCTGCCGCTTACCCCGACTTCGGATGCACGTTCGAAATGTTCACCAACGCCGACTTCCTGGAGTTGGAGACGCTCGGACCGATGACGACGCTCCCACGCGGCGAGTCCGTCAGCCACACCGAGCGCTGGAGCGCGCACCGGCCTGTACGAATTCCGGAGCTTACCGATGTGGTAATGGATCGGGTGCTGGGGCCCATTGTGGGTTGACCGGGTAAGCGTGGTCGGTCTTCTTCCACGCCACGGCGACGCCGGCCCAGCAGGCGAGACCGTATTCGGCCAGTGCTCTCGCGGTGGCCGCGAAGTTCACCAGGTTGCCCCACACCACGCGGACCGGCACTCCGGCTGCGAAACGCCAGCCGTAGATTTTCGCCGCGGACCGCGCCCGCACCGCCATCTGCAGCGTGGTGCCCAGCATGGTCACCTTGCAGCTTACCGCCAGCCACGGCGGCAGGCAGCCAATCAGATGATCATACCGGGCCACGCTGTAGATCAGGAGCAGATTGTCGAGAGGCGTGAGCAGGTTGCCCACCATCCCCTTGCGATCCCGCCAAAACCAGTAGAGCTGCGGCCAGGGTACATGCCACCCATGCCGCTCCCAGCCTTGCAAGGCAATCCCTGTGACCCAGCGGGTGCGCTGACGGATCGAAGCCTTGGCCTTTCTCGGAAAGTATTCGCGCGTCACCACCGGCTCTCGACCGGCGCCCAATGCCAACGGCACAAAGACCTGCTCGTATCCCATGGCGTGGATTTCGTAACCGGTCTCGTAATCCTCCGTCAGGCATGAGGGGTCGAACGGCTGACCGCCGCGCCGCTCTGCCAGTTTCTCCATGGCTTCGCGCGCAAACCCCGTGCCCACGCCGTTCGCCGGGAGGAATCCGCCCAGAGTCTGCCGCACGGGGATGTCCTTGGTCTGGTATTCGGCGAACTCGTCGCAGTAGAGCCCGTGAGTCCACTCGCGCGGCGGCGTGGGCAGGGGCAGTACGGGTATCTGCACCATGGCATACCGCCGCGAGAACCAGTTGACCATGCGCAGCGACGCGGGATGGATCACGTCCTCGGCGTCATGGGTCATGATCACCCGGAAGTGTATGTCGTTGCGGACTTCGTATTCCCGCATCCTGCGCCAGGTCCAGTTGAGGCAATCGCCTTTCGAGGTCGGCCCGTCGTGCGGAAGCATCGCGACGTGCACCTGGCGATGCCGCCGGGCGACGGCAGCTACCTCGCGAACCGTCGCGCGATCGTTTGGGTACACGCCGACGAAGATGTGATAGTTACGGTACTGAATTGCCGCCAGGTTGCGCTCCAGCATCTGGTGGATGACTCCGTCTTCGTGCCAGAGGGGAACCAGGATCGCGATCGGGCGTTGCGGCTTGCGTCGCAGAGCCGTGTCGCTCGGCCACGGAAAGCGTTGCCGCCTGGTCAGTGTGTGCACCAGAGTGATGAAGAGATCGTCCAGTCCGCTGACCAGGATCCAGGCCGCTACGGGTACCAGACAGGCGACGACCACCTGGTCGAGCCGATCGAATGAGAACGTCGTAACGCCAATCTAGTAAGTGGCTACATGTGGATTTCTCGTTGATAACAAAGCAGATACGTCATGAATATACCGGTACTCTCATCCCCAACCCGTCCAACCATCCCCTCCGGGTAGTACGTTAATTCACTTTTCGCCCAATCCCATTCGAAGGTTTAACGCCGCTCGGGAGCGATAGACGCGAGTGCCTTGTCGAGCTTGTCCAACTGGTCGAGCGCAGGCAAAACGCTACTGCTGACGTTCGCTGCTCGGCGGAACGATATTCTTCAGGCGCATGTAGGTGACCAGGTTGCCGTAGTGCTCCATGGTATGGGCGGTATTGAAATCCATTACGCCCAGCTTCGTCAAGCGCCGCCCGAAAAATGGAGCGAGTTCGGCGGCGTTGGCATCCGTCAGCTTCGCATACGCCGCATCGCAATACGCGAAGGCATCCTTAAGCGCCGCCATGATATCCGCCTTGCCCTTCGCAGTTTTCTCGATTTCCTTGGACACACTCTTACCTTCCGCGGCCACGCCGCAGAACTCATACTGGCCGTCGGCGACGTGGGCGAACAACTGCGCCACCGTCCGCACGTCGCGCGTGGGCTGGAAGTTCCAGAGCTCGTCGGGGATTTTCTCGGCCGAACGCTGGATGTCGTTCTTGGCGATCGCGTAGATGGCCTTTGAAGTAGAGACCAGCGGGTCTTTCACCGGCGCCTGGGCCGGAGTCTGCGCCGCCAGGGGCGCAATGAGAATCGCAATCGAGAGTAGCTTCATACCTACGAATTGTACCCCTCACCCTACTCGATGATGCGGAACGAGTAGATCTTTCCCAGCCTTCCCGAGTGTCCGGACGAGTCGCTGGTGGCCGGCGGCAGCAGCCCGTATTCGCCGGCACCGAGATTCCCGAGGGTGATCTGATACGTCCGCGGCGCCACCTTCCTGTTCTCGAACGGCATGAGGTCGCGCGTGGCGCCCCCGGAGGCGTGAAACACCCCTCCGGTCACGGTTCGGAATTCGCGCGAGTCCTTCTGCTCGCGCAAACGAAGCAACTGGTATTCCGTGATGGCCGTGCCCTCGGGAGTGTAGACCAGCAACTCCACGGGGGTCTTCAATTGATTGGGGCTGTGCAGACCATTCAAATGTCCGTTCACGTCGCCCTTCACGATTCCCGCCGTGCCCACGGTCTTCAAGGCACCGCCGGTCTTGAAGTTCACTACTTCCGGCGCGACGTCCGCCCAGGCGCCGGACTTGTTATAGTAGACGCCGACCTCGCCGACCACCGGTGCGGGAGCTGCGGCCGGCGGGGCGGAGGGGGCCGGCTTTGCCGCAGCTGCTGGCGGGTTGCCGCTCGCCGCACCGCCCTTTTCGATCATGGCGGCGATGACCTTGTCCGATACCCCAGCCTGCTTGAGAGCAATCAAATCGTCCGCGGACGTGGAATACTGCCCGGGTTGGCCCTTCACGGTGCTCAGCACGATATCTTCGCCCAGCCCGGCTTTAACCATCTTGATCACGGCGTCATTGTTCAGTACCGCCTGCGCACAACAGAGGATCGCCAGCATCGCCGTTACGGCTACGAAGATCGCCTTCCGTCTCATGTAGTACAAGTTACATCCGGGAGGTACCTGTTCGCAAGGAATTGTGCGCTGCGCCGGGACGGTATATCAGGCTCTCGAATTCCGTTATCATGAGGGCGGGTGATAGGGTGAGATGAACATCACGGCGATCTTCATTCGCCGGCCGGTGATGACCACGCTCGTCATGCTGGGCATCATCCTTTTTGGGGTGGCCGGCTATCGTTCCCTTCCCGTGAGCGATCTTCCCAACGTCGATTTTCCGACACTTCAGGTGTTTGCGAACCTTCCGGGCGCGAGCCCAGAGACTATGGCGTCGAGCGTCGCCACACCGCTGGAACGCCAGTTCTCGACGATTCCGGGCCTGGACTCGATGACCTCGACCTCGTCGCGCGGGTCCACGAACATCACGCTGCAATTCACGCTGGACCGGCCGCTGGATGCGGCCGCGCAGGACGTGCAATCGGCCATTGCCGCGGCGCTCCGGCGGCTGCCGCCGGGGATGCCCAATCCGCCGACGTTCCGGAAGGTGAATCCCGCCGACCAGCCGATCCTCTACCTGCAGCTCAATTCCCCGACGCAGACCCTTTCCGCGGTGGACGAGTATGCGGAGACCACCATCGCGCAGCGCATCTCGATGGTGAACGGAGTGGCGCAGGTGAACGTGATGGGCGCGCAGAAGTACGCGGTGCGGGCGCAACTGGATCCGAACCTGCTGGCGGCGCGCGGTATCGGCATCGACGATGTGGAGAACGCGCTAGCGAAGGGCAACGTCAACCTGCCCACCGGGACGCTGTGGGGCCCGCGGCAGGCATTCACGGTGCAGGCCAACGGGCAACTCGAAAACGCGGCGGCGTACCGTCCGCTGATCGTGGCCTGGCGCGGCGGCCGTCCGGTGCGCCTGGAGGAACTGGGGCGGGTAGTGGACAGCGTCGAAAACGACAAGGTCGCCGGGTGGTACAACGACGCGCGGGCGATCTCCCTGTGGGTGCAGCGTCAGCCGGGCACCAACACGGTCGAAGTGGTGGACGCGATCAAGCAGTTGCTGCCCGAGTTCCGGCAGCAGATCCCGCCATCGGTACACCTGGACATTCTTTACGACCGCTCCGAGTCCATCCGCGAATCGGTGAACGACGTCAAATTCACCCTGGTGCTGACCGTGACGCTGGTCATCCTGGTTATCTTTCTGTTTCTGCGCAACGTGTCCGCCACGATCATCCCCAGCCTGGCGCTGCCGCTCTCCATTGTGGGCACGTTCGCGGCCATGGCCCTCGCGGGTTACACGCTGGACAACCTCTCCCTGATGGCGCTGACGCTGTCGGTGGGATTCGTGGTGGACGATGCCATCGTAATCCTCGAGAACATCGTGCGCCATTCGGAGATGGGCAAGACACGCATGGAGGCGGCGTTCGAAGGCGCGCGCGAGATCGGATTCACGATTCTCTCGATGACGCTCTCGCTGGCGGCGGTCTTCATCCCGGTGCTGTTCATGAGCGGCATCATGGGGAGGCTGTTCCACGAGTTCGCTGTCACGATCAGCGTGGCGATCCTGATCTCGGGTTTCGTTTCCCTCAGCCTCACTCCGATGCTGTGCAGCCGCTTTTTGCGACCGATGCACGAGCATCAGAACCGCTTCCAGCGCGGCAGCGAGAAGGTGTTCGACGCGGCGCGCGATTTCTACGGGTGGACGCTGCGGATCACGCTGCGACACCATGCGCTGACGATGCTCATGGCGGTCTCTACCCTGGCGGCGACCATCTACCTCTATGGAAAGGTACCGAAGGGTTTCATCCCGAACCAGGACACGGGCCAGATCCAGGGATCGACCGAGGCGCCGCAGGACATTTCTTTCGACGCCATGGTGGAGAGGCAGCAGCAGGTAGCGGCGATCCTGCGCGACGATCCGAGTGTCGGCGCGTTTTCCTCCGGCGTCGGGGGCGGCGGCGGGGGACCGAGCGGCGGCAACGCGGGCCGGGTCTTCATGCGGCTTAAGCCGCGCGACCAGAGGCGGCTGACGCCGGAGCAGATCATCGAAGGGCTGCGGCCCAAGCTCAACGCGATCCCGGGCATCCGCACGTATCTACAGAATCCGCCGCTGGTACGCATCGGCGGCATGGTGAGCCGCAGCCTTTACCAGTACACGCTGCAGGCGCCCGAAACGGAGGTGCTGTACCGCGCCGCCGCCGATTTCGAGCAGCGAATGCGCGAGGTTCCCGGCCTCACCGACGTGAACAGCGACCTGCAGATATCCAGCCCCCAGATTACGGTCGACTTCGACCGCGACCGGGCGTACGCACTCGGGCTGGATGCCAACCAGATCGAGGATACGCTCTACAGCGCTTACGGCTCGCGGCAGATGTCCACCATCTATACAGTCATCAACGACTATTAGGTGATTCTGGAACTGCTGCCGAAATACCAGCGCGATCCCAACGTGCTGGACATGCTCTACGTCACCTCGTCGCGGGGCAAGCAGGTGGCGCTGAGCGGGGTGGCCAAGCTCCGCACGGGGGTGGCGCCGCTGACCGTGGCGCACCTCGGGCAGTTGCCGGCGGTGACGATTTCGTTCAACCTGCTTCCGGGCGTAGCGCTGGGCGATGCGGTAGCCAAGATCGAGCAGGCCGCGGCCGAACACCTGCCCGACACCGTCCGCACCACATTCCAGGGAATGGCCGCGGCGTATCAATCGTCGCTGACCGGCATGGGCATGTTGCTGGTGATGGCCATCCTGGTCATCTACATGGTGCTCGGCATTCTCTACGAGAGCTTCATTCATCCGGTAACGATCCTCTCCGGCCTGCCGTCGGCCGGCCTCGGTGCGCTCGTCACCCTGATCGTCTTCCGCGACGAGCTGAACATCTACTCCTTCGTCGGCATCATCATGCTGATCGGCATCGTGAAGAAGAACGCGATCATGATGATCGATTTCGCGCTGGAGGCGCAGCGTACGCAGAACCTGGCGCCGCCGGCGGCCATTTACGACGCCTGCCTGGTGCGCTTCCGGCCGATCATGATGACCACCATGGCGGCATTGATGGGCACGCTGCCGATCGCGCTCGGCCTGGGCGCGGGCGGCGAGGCAAGGCGCCCGCTCGGCCTGGCCGTGGAAGGCGGGCTCGTGGTGAGCCAGTTGCTGACGCTCTACATCACGCCGGTGTTCTACCTGTACATGGAGCGCGGACGCCAAGGTTTGTCCCGCCTGCGAAAGCGGCGCGCGGTGAGCCTTACCCCTGACGCACAGCCGTCCGTAAGGACTCCGTAAGATGGCTCACGAGCTGATCCACCGCTAGCTGCACCGGCCTGCTCAAGCGGTCGGGCGTCTCGAAGTCCTGTCCCGGAATCAGGTAGAGCGTTGCCTGCGCGCACTGTCCGTAGAGCGCTCTCGCGGTTGAGAGCAGAGCCTCCGGCGTGGCGTGGTGCGTGAACTGCGCGCAGGCGGGCGCCGCGTGGAGCGGAACCCGCATGTAGCGGCCGGGCCGCCCCGCGGCGGAAGCGTCGATGAAGATGGCGTGCGCGGCCTGCGAAAGGTTGAGCGCAAGCTCGGGTGTCAGTTGATGGAGCGCCTGCACTTCGATCTCGGGATCGGCGATTGCCGCCTGCAGACGCTCCGCGGCGATATACCCCGCGCCATCGTCGCCGCGCAGCGTGTTGCCGTAACCGAGAATCAGCGTGTGCGGCACGAATCCACCACTTCCCCAGCCGCATTGCGAAGCTCGACTTCCAGCGCCATACGGCCATCGGCGTGAGTGGAGCAACTCAGGCACGGGTCGAACGACCGGATCACCGCCTCCACGCGATTCAGCATGCCCTCCTCCAGCCGATTGCCGTGAACAAAGTGTCGCGCCACCTGGAGCACGCCGCGGTTCATGGCCGCGTTGTTGTGACCGGTGGCGATGATCAGGTTGGACCACGTGATGAGCCCGTCGCGATCCACCTTGTAGTGATGCAGCAGCGTGCCGCGCGGCGCTTCGCTGACTCCGATACCCTCGCCGTTATTGACGCGAGCGTGGGCGCGGACGTGCGGATCGAGGATTTCCGGCCCGCTCAGCAACTGCTCCATCTTCTCCAGCCCGTAGAGGATCTCGATGAGGCGCGCGTAGTGATAGTAGAAGCTGCTCAGCACCGGACCGCGGTCGAGCTCGCGAAACTCCGCCCACTCCTGGCTGGCGCGCGGCGTATCGACGCT
>DATJYW010000135.1:0-21991 GCA_035499435.1 Candidatus Acidiferrales bacterium
CGCAACGCGGGATTGCCCAGCATCGCCATCGGCGGCGGATTCGCCTCGCTCGGAACGAACGCCAATTTCCCGCAGGCTCGCACCTCCAACACCTTCGAAGTCTTCGACAATTTCTCCCGCATCGGCCTGCTCGGCTCTCCCAGGCACACGCTCCGGTGGGGCGCGCACGTTCGTCGCGAAGACCTTGCCCGCAACCTCGACCGCTCCTCCCGCGGTTCCGTCAACTTCGCCAACTTCGCGGATTTCGCGCGCGGCCAGATCAACACCGCCTCCATTCGCACCGGCAGCACGCGATCGTACTGGCGCCGCTATCCGTGGGATGCATACTGGCAGGACGAGTTCCGCGCCTCCGGCCGCCTGAACCTCACTTTCGGCCTGCGCTACGAAAGCCCCTCGGCGGCGACGGAGCTCCAGGGCCACGCCACCGGCGTCGCGCCCGGCATCGGCCCAATGCTCGCGGGCACCAATCGCGTTCTCGACATCGACCCGTCCCTTCGCGGTCCCGCCGCCATCGTGTATCACGACGTAGCCGTCCGCCTGCCCGCCGCCGGCGTCTATGCCGACCGCAATAACTTCGCCCCCATGTTCGGGTTTGCCTGGACCGCCGATCGCACCGGCAACACCGTACTGCGCGGCGGCTTCCGCATCGCTTACGACGACCTCTTCAACAACGTCGCCTCCGCGATGGGGCTGTCGGCGCCCATGAGCCTGCAAACCACGCAGACCGCCAACGTAACCCAGCCGGCGAAGTTCGCCTGGCCCCTGGCCTTCGATCAATCTGTGCCGCTCGTGTCGAACGCGGGAAGCCAGGGGCCGGGCACTCCGGTGGTGGGCGTGCTGAATTTCCAGGCCCTCGATCCCCACCTACGCAGCGCTCAGGCCTACATCTACAACTTCTCCGTCGAGCGGCGCGCCGGCGATTTCGTCCTGGAGGCGGCCTACCAGGGCAGCGCCGGGCGCCACCTGGGCATCTACGTCGATATCAACCAGCCCGCGGTCATCGTGCGCGATCCCTCCAGGCGCGGGCCGGTGTCGCCCAACGAGCAGATCTTTCCCTACAACCACTTCGGACAACTCCAACTGGCAAGTTCGATCTCCAACTCCCACTACGATGGCGCCACGTTCTCGGTCCGCCGGCCGCTCTCGCGCCGCGCGAGTCTCCAGGCGGCATACACGTTCTCCAAGTCGCTGGACTACAACTCGTCCTATTTCGGCAGCGGCAGCCAGACCGGCGAGACCGGAGCTCCCGTGGACAACCGAAACCTGCGCATCGAACATGGTCCTTCCGCCTTCGATCTCCGCCACCGCCTTAGCGCATTCTTCGTGATCGACCCGCCCGTGCCGTGGAAAAGCAATCGGGCGGCGCACGCCGCGTTTTCGGACTGGAGGATCTCAGGCGTCGTGACCCTGCAATCCGGGATGCCGTTCACCGTGGTCAACGGCGGACCGGACGCCAGCGGGTTCAACCAATCGACGCCGGGCAATAGTCCGAACGGCGGCAACCGGCCGAACCTGGTAAAGAGCGCTCCTCTGCCCCAGGACAACAGCAAACCCGACGCTGCGTTCGACACCTCGTGGTTCACCGCCAACCTCGCCGGGCAGGATGGAACTGCGGGCCGCAACCAATACTACGGTACGGGCCTCCGTAACTACAACGTATCCGTTATGCGCAGCATACCGATTCCCGTGCGCCGTCCGGAAGCCATGCGGCTCCAGGTCCGCGCCGAAGCGTTCAACCTCTTCAACCACACGAACTTCGCGAACCCTGTGGCGGACCTCAGCAACGCCGCCTTCGGCCGCATCACACAGACGCTGGGATCGGCCGCGGGCACATCCGCGGCCACCAGCGGCGGTATTACCGGCGGACCGCGAATTCTTCAGCTTGCGATGCGGCTCGAGTTCTAAATCTATCCTTGACTCTTACCGGAAAGTAAGAAAGAATATTCAAACCTTCCAACCATGCTGTCTAAGTAGACCGCGCATTCCTGGCGGAGAGGAGTCTTTCTGTGCAACGAATCCAGATCCGGCGGCAATCCGGCGTCGTGACGTTCGATCCCGCCGACCAGATGGTCGATATCACGACCGACGGCGGCGGCTTCATCTTCCAAAACGACGACGCCGTTCCGCACCAGCCCCAACCCGCAAAGGGCACGTGGGTGGATCACCCCATCGAACCCGGCCAGCCTTCCACCCTCATCACCGCGCAGACTCCGGGAGCCTACCCCTACACCTGCGCGCTCCATTCGGGTGAGCAAGGCGTGGTGACCGCGCCCTACGTGATCACCATTCAGACTGAGCTGATCGATACCGGCTTCAACCCGGCCGCCCAGCAGATGACACCCGCCAAAGACGGCGGGTTCGTCGTCTTTCTCAACCTCGACCAGAACGCGCGCCACCATCCGGCCTCCGATCCTCCCGTCCCCGGCGATCCCAACGCTCAGGCGTGGTTTAAGGACGACATCGCCCCGGGAGCCTATTCGCCGGTCCTTGAGCTCACCGCACCCGGCACTTATCACTATCACTGCACCATTCATCCGGACGAAAGAGGAGCCATTACCGTTAAGGCTCCGTCCCAGACCTAACCAACAACAGGAGGCTCAAGTGTCACAAGAGGAAACCAAACCAAGGCAGGGTCTGAGCCGGCGTGACATGCTCGGTGGATTCGCCGCCGCCGCTTCCACATTCGCTCTCTCTGCGCTCGTCACCGGCGAACCGGCGGAAGCCCAACAAGCGTGCCAGTCCTCCACCAACTGCCAGCCGGCGGTCGGCCAGGAGCTGCTAAACCCGGGCGAAATCAGGCGCAGCACGGACGGATTTCTGCGCGGCGTCGTCACCGTGGAAGGTGAGATGCGCAATGTGAGCTACTATGCCGGCAAGAACTTCTTCTGCAAAACGCACTACCTCCGCGCCTACCACGGCTACACCGACCTGAACGCGCTCAAGCAAAACAGGGCAGTCACCATGAAAGGAGTCGGCTCGCCCGGTCCGACCCTGCGCGCGCAGGTGGGCGACACGGTTCAATTGCTGTTTCTGAATCGCATCGATCAGACCTGCTTCCCCGAAACTCCCCTCACCGGCGAAGGCCAGGGGTGCGAGGTGGCCCATAATGCCACTGGCCAGGAGATCTATCCCACCAGCACCGTCAAGCTCAAAGCCGGCGGAACGGTGACCGTCACCGACCGCTACCCGGATTGCTTCCGCCTTTCCAACACCACCAACATGCACTTCCACGGCACCCACACCACGCCCTCAGGATTCGGCGACAACGTGCTGGTGGGCGTGCTGCCCAATCACTCCATCAGCTTCGACGATGCTGCCAAACAGGTCAATGACCTCTTCGCGCTCTGCAAGCCCGGCAATTCCGACCCGAACCACTGGAAGGAAAGCTCTCTTGACACCTGGAAGAAATTTCAGGCGTGGTACGGAACCGCCAACCAGACCCTGTCTCGTATGGGGTCGGCCGGCGCTGCGGCCGCCATGGCCAATACCCACTCGGTCGAGGTGGGTGAGTGGCCGCAATACTGGCCCGGCTACTATCCGTTTTATTTCCCCCTGCCCAAATATGAAGGCGGCAATACTTTCCCCGCGGCCGGACAGACCCCCGGCACCCACTGGTATCACGCGCACCAGCACGGCTCCACCTCCATCCAACTGCTCAACGGCATGTCCGGCCTCCTCCTCATCGGCAGCCCGGATTACGACGGCAAAATCCTCACCCTCGGCGGCGGCACGCCGGAGGCCCCTAGAATCAAAGAGAAGGTCCTCTTCTTCCAGCTTTTTGCCGAGCTCACCAACCAGATGCTGCAGCCCGGAGCGCCGCAGTCGCTGTGCGTCAACGGGCAGTTGCAGCCCATGATTTCGATGAAGCCGGGAGAAGTGCAGTGGTGGCGCATCGGCAACGGCAGTATTCAGTCCCACGGCATCAACACGTTCATCTTCCTCGACAGCAAGACCTACGATACGCTCGTGGCCCAGTTCGATTCCGGCGCCCGCCCGCCCATGCCGCCGCCGTCCGCCCGCGGCACCAATCCGGCCATCCGGCTCATCGCCCAGGACGGGGTACAGTTCGCCTGGGAAAACTACCAGCGCCACTCCACGGACACCAGCTTCATGATGTCGCCGGGCAATCGCGTAGATCTCCTCATCCAGGCGCCCCAAGCGGCCGGCGACTACTACATGATGATGTGGCCTTCCCCGACGTGGCCGGCGCCGAACGGCGGGCCGCCGCAATTCGGAGATCTGCGCGGGATAATGGTCCTCAAGGTCCATGTGGCCGGCACGCTCTCCGGCGAAAACACGGAATGGTACGACCCGAAGCTTCCCGCTCCGCCGGCCAATTATCCCGTCCTCCCCGCCTTCCTCGGCGACATTCCGGACTCCGACATTCGCATCACCCGTAGAGTCGTCTTCAGCATGGTGCGTCACAACGCGGAGCGCCCCGACTTTCTGATCGACGGCAAGCCGTTCAGCGAAAGCGTGGTGGACAAGGTGATGCTGGAGGGCGACGCCGAGGAGTGGACGCTCGTCAACCTCAGCGTCAACTCCGTGCAGCACCCGTTCCACATCCACATCAACCCGTTCCAGGTCGTCGAGGTCTTCGACCCGTCGATCATGGACCAGCCTCAAAAGATGCCGCCCAAATGGGTCTGGCGCGACACCATCGCCATCCCCGCCGGCTTCTACAAGCCCATCGTTCAGGTGCCGAATCCCGCGAACATCGATACCGACTACAAATTCGTTCCCGGCCACATCAGGATTCGTCACCGCTTCCTGGATTTCACCGGCAAGTACGTGCTGCACTGCCACATTCTGGGGCACGAAGACCGCGGCATGATGCAACTGATCGAAGTCGTTTCGAATAAGACCACGGTCAAGCACCACTGAAACACAGCTTGGTCCTGGGCTTGACGACGGTCAGATACGAAAGATAAGACTCCCAGCCTTCCGCGCCGGATGACCAGGTCCGGGCTCGAATGGACATTGGTGTATTGCTTGCTCATCCACTCAGGTAGGGAAAAGAGTTCATATGTCTAACAGATCATTTGAGTGGAAAATTGCTGTAGTAGGCGCGATCGTAGCGGGGTTGGTTGGGTGTGCGTCCAACCGCGCACCCGACGTGGAGAGCAAGGTTCGCGATGCCTTGAGGCAGGCCGGGCTGAACGATGTAAGTGTGTCGCAGAACCGCGACAAAGGTGTCGTGACGCTCGGCGGCACGGTGGCGCAGGACGCGGACAAGACGCGAGCCGAGCAAATCGCCAAACCGATTGCCGCGAACCAGGTAGTAGCGGACGAAATCGCCGTACGGCCGGCTGATAACGCGTCGGTCGCCAAGAGCATTGATTCCGATATCGACAAGGGTATCGATTCCAACCTGGACGCGGCGCTCAAAGCCGGCAAGATGAACGGCGTGAGTCACAGCACGAAGAACGGGGTGGTGACCTTGAAAGGCAAGCTGAAGACTCCCGCACAACGTACCGAAGCCGAGCAGATTGCAACACGGGTGCCCAACGTCCAGCAAGTCGTGAACGAGATTGACGTGACCAACCGGCGCGCTACTAGTTCATCGCCCCGATCGTCCACTGGCTCGGCAGACCGGTCAAAGTAGCTTCCACCACCCATGCGGCAGCACGCTCGATGCGGCGATCCGGCACGAGCCAGATGAAAGGCGATCAGCGTGCACGCACGGCGTCTCGCTGCGCCGCGATCTCCGGCATCTTCCGGGACGGCCATCCCATCGCCCTTTACTTTTCGCTGCATAACACCGAGACCGGCGAATACCTGGAAGGGCCTCCGGAGCAGGATGGCGATGGCAGGTTTCGGCCATTGGCAGAGCGTTTCTTCCGGATCCTGTCCGCTGAGACAAGCTTTGCACCCGCCACTCCCCTGCATTACGCCGACACCACGACCACGGCCGGCAGCGACGGACGCATGACCGTCGTCCAGGGCCCGTATCACGACTTCACGATCCCCGCGTTCCTGATGGAGCAGCGCATTTTCGTTCAACCCGAAGCTGGGCCGCCTGCCCGAAGCCCCCGACCGGCTCTCGTTCG
Organism: Candidatus Acidiferrales bacterium; assembly: GCA_035499435.1. GTDB lineage: Bacteria > Acidobacteriota > Terriglobia > Bryobacterales > Bryobacteraceae > Solibacter. The sequence continues at coordinate 6,051 of DATJYW010000135.1, forward strand.
CGCTGAGTTGGTGGAAGCCATTGGGAAGGCGATATATTCGAAAGAGTAGGTGCGGTAGGGGCGGCCAATTGGGAACGTGCTCGAGCACAAGGAAACACGAAGATGAAGCCAAAAAACACGATCTGCCTGTGGTTCGACAAGGACGCTCATGACGCGGCGCGCTTTTACGCCGCCACCTTTCCGGATAGTGAAGTAACCGCTGTTCACTATGCGCCCGGCGACTATCCGGGCGGCAAGAAGGGCGATGTGTTGACGGTGGAGTTCACCGTTCTGGGCATTCCCTGTCTCGGTCTCAACGGCGGCCCGGTGTTCAAGCACAGCGAGGCCTTTTCTTTCCAGGTCGCCACGGACAATCAGGAAGAGACCGACCGATACTGGAACGCCATCGTCGGAAATGGCGGCCAGGAGAGCGCGTGCGGCTGGTGCAAAGACCGTTGGGGCCTCTCCTGGCAGATCACCCCGCGCGCGCTTACCGAGGCGCTTGCGGCTGGCGGCGGTGAGGCAAAGCGTGCCTTCGAGGCGATGATGACCATGGGGAAGATCGATGTCGCTGCCATCGAGGCCGCGCGGCGAGCATGACGTGAACACGCCGGGCGGCTCGCCCGCGGCGCTCCAACGCTACTTCAAAAGGTACACGATCGTCGTCTCGGTGTCGGCCGGATCCGGCGTCGGATCTCCGTAGATCTCCCACGAGTGCCCGGCGGGCTCCCTTCCGTTCGCCGCCATCCATTCGCGGATCGCGTCGTGTGCCGCATTCATGCGGTCGTAGGGGCCGCGGTGGACGGCGATCGCGGCCTCGCCCCCCGGCGTTTCCGTCGCGCATACCTCGCCCGCCCTTTCGAATGTGCGCGTGACCTCGACACCGAAGTCGCACAGTATCGGCACGCCCGCTTGTATCGGGTCGTGATAGAGAAAAATGTTGTGGCCGTCAGTCCACAGCCCTGGCTGGCTTCGAATGAACGGCCAGACTTTGCCAAGGGCCGGCCCCCACGCCGAGCCGACCCCGCCCGGCGCAACCTCGCGCCGCACCGCAGCCAGCTTCCGGGGGTGAACCGTTTGTACGTTGACAGAGACAGGCATTCCCCGATAGTAAACCAGGATCGTGATCGCGTCCCGGTTGAGAAGCCGGCAGCGAAGTTGTCGGGCCCGCCGGCCGTTCCTCAAGCCCCGGCTGGAAACTGCTCCTTCAGCCACGCCTGCCACCGCCCTTCGTCGCTTGCCGCCGCCGCCGCGCCCTGCTCCCCGTATAAATAAAAGGTGATCCCCGCCATCACCTGCGATCCCATGCCGCACGTGTACAGCATCGCAAATCCCGGCGCGGGCGCCTCCAGCCGAACCAGCTTAAATGCGTGATCTGAGTCTCTCGTCATCTCCACCGTGCCCTTCAGCGGCGCGCTGCTCAGAGACTTCCAAACCGGCTCTTCCGGACCCGGCACAATGCTCACCAAATTGAAGTACGAGCAACGTTGCCCGCGGAATCGCGAGAGGTATAGTTGCAGAATTCGGAAAAACGCCGGCCACCCCGATTCCAGGCTCTCGAGCTGGTTATCCCAATCGTCCGTACTGGCAAACAGGCTGTGGACTACCCGGACCACGCACTTTCCGCCCCCGCGCGCCTCCACAATCCATTCCGTCGCCATCGGCGGAGCATCCGGCCCCAAGTCCGAGCTCTTCGCCGCGTACCTCCGTGGTGGATCCCACGCCGTGATTCTCGACACGGAGTCCATCCCCGGCCCGAAGTTCGCTGTCCACTCTCCCGCGGTCTCATTCACCTCCGTCGGCACGAACCAAGACGACACCCCCGGCCCCGTAGCGATCGCCTCCCAGACCTCTTCCGGTGTCCCCGTCACCTCGACCTCAACCGTAATCGACCTGCGTCCCGACTCTTCTTTCTTCACGCTCATAGTCGCTCCTTATTCTTTCCTGAAACCCCTATCCCTTCCCCGGCAACGGATGTGCCGCCACAACCAGTCGATGCGCCCGGCCCGCCGGCGCCGATTCATCGTGATACCGTGCCGCCAACCCGGCCACCGCACCCGCCAATTCCCTGCTGAACGCAGCCCGATCCGCGGCCGACCGAAACCGGATCACGGTATCCACCGACAATGTCGGCAGCCGCTTGTCGAGCTCCTCGGACCTCCCCAGCAGCGCCTTCACTTCGCGCACAATCCTTGCCGCCAGCGCAATCAGATAGCCTGCCGACAGCCGGTCCATGATTCGACCCGGGTCGGCCGCCACAGCCCCCATCGCCACCGGCGACACGATGTACGACGACGCCGTCGCCACCATCAGTCTCTCGGTCAGTCCGCCCCACGCCCGCTCTTCCGCCACCCGCACCAGCCGGTGTTCCTCGAGCGTCCGCAAATGATAGTTGATCTTCTGCCGTGCGATCCCCAGCCGCCCCGCAAGCGTCGCCGCCGAAGCCGGTTCCGCCAGCTCCGAAAGGAGACGGGACCTCGCAGGATCGAGCGCCACCACCGCGGCCGCCGGATCGTCGATCACCTCGACAGCATGCATTTCTGGCCTATTAAAGCATTGACAAATTTATTTGTCAATACGCAGGCCATTGAAAAAAATGTAAAGCATGCGCCGCACGATGCCGGCGCGCAGGCGGCGGATTTGTGGCTCGCGCGCATAATACAATCGTTTGTGTCGATTTCGCGCCGTGTTTTTATCGCCTCGTCTGCCGCGTTTTCTGTCTCGGCCCAAGCCCCTTCGAAATCGTTGAAGATTGTCGTGGCCGGCGGTCACCCCGGCGACCCGGAGTGTGGCTGCGCGGGATCGATAGCACGGTTCAGCGATGCCGGCCATCAGGTCGTGATTCTGTATCTGAATCGTGGCGAGGGGTACTGCGGGACAGCGCCGCGCAATCGCTGCGCGTCGATTCGTACCGCGGAAGCGCAGGAGGCCTGCCGGATCCTGAAAGCTCGGGCGGCGTTCGCGGGACAGATCGATGCCCGGTCCGTAATCGATGCACAGCAATATACAGCTTTCGCCCGCATGCTCTCCGCGGAGCAGCCCGACGCAGTCTTTACGCAGTGGCCGATCGATCGTCACCGCGACCACCGGGCCGTTTCCCTGCTGACGCTCGATGCGTGGTGGAAGGCCGGCCAGGCATACGCGCTGTATTTCTACGAAGTCGCCGAGGATACGACCATGTTTACGCCGCGCGAGTACGTGGACATCTCCGAAGTGGAATCGCAGCGTCGTGCCGCCTGCTACGCGCACGTATCGCAGCAGCCCGCCACATGGTATCCCAAGCAGGTCGAAGTCACGCGCAAGCGAGGCTCCGAATGCGGCTGTACGCAGGCCGAGGCCTTCTGCCGCCACCCCGACAGCAAGGCGGTTCCGCTGCCGTTTGTCTAGCTCATGCTTTCGCTCGGCGGAAGCTCACGTTCGGAAGCACGCCTGCCGGCCCCCCGCCGGATAGCCGGAATTGAGCGCGCCCGAGGTCGATGTTCCTGATCTACCCTTCGCCGTCAGGAGGGGTCTTCGGCCGAAGCCATATCTCACCGTCGGGCGCGTCAAGTTGATGCTTGGCCGGGAACATCGGGTTGTTCGCGCTGCCGCTCGCAGTGGCGGCGGTAGCCCAACAATAAAGGCGAAAGGGCCGTCGCGGAAAACGCTTCCAGTTGTTGCGGGTAACGCGCACCCTGCAACAGAATCCTACCCGCTGAATTTGCCGATTGACACACTCCCCGCTTTTGCCTACAATGTAGACATTGTGGCGGAGATGCTCGGAGCTTTTGAACAAGCCGTGCTTCTTGCAGTATGGAAGCTCGCCGACGACGCCTATGGCCGCGGGGTTCTGCGCGGCGTGCAGTCGGCTCTGGATCGCGAGGTGGCGGCCGGTGCCGTCTACGCAACCCTGGACCGCCTGGAGCAGAAGAATCTCATTGCGTCGCGGCTGGAGGAAGGCACGCCGGTCCGCGGCGGCCGCGTGCGGCGCTACTACCGGGTAACGGCGGCCGGCGTGAAGGCTCTGAACGAATCGAAGGCGGCGCTGGAGCAGATGTGGCGCGGTGCCCGATGGCCGCTGGAGTCTAACGCATGACCCGTCAAGCTCCGCCGCGATGGCTTCAGCGCGCCCTCGTCTTTCTGCTGGCGCCGCGCGACCGCGAAACCGTCGCAGGCGATCTCCTGGAAGAATACCGCGAGGAGCAGGCGCCTCGGCTCGGCACGCTGCGGGCGAATCTCTGGTATCTGCGCCAGTCGGTCAGTTTTCTCTCGATCCGAAGTGCAGGAGGACCACCCGTGAAAGCTGCTTTGACATGGGTATCTGTGGCAACTGCGGGGGCCGGCATCTGGCTCGCGGTTATGGAGAACATATTGAAGCATGCCGGCTACGGCGTACGGACGGCGGTAGCGGCGGCGATTGTGGCGGAAGCGCTGGGCACGCTGCTGTTTCTGGTGCTCGACAGCCGCCCCGTCTTTCGCCTCATCGTTCTGGCCGGCGCCGCGGCGCTGGGCGCGCTCGGCATTTCGGCGATTGCGCGTAACGTCTCGGGACCGCATTTCGAAGGTTTCGTGCTCATCGTGGGTTGTTTGCTGGTAGCGCAGGCCGTGATGACATTCGCGGTGGTGCTGCGGGCGCATTACCCAAAAGCAGTCTAAACATACCAGGTAAGGAGTTCGAACTCATGTCAGCATGCAGTGTGGCGGCGTGGGCCGTGTTGTGTTTCGCCGCGATTTCCACGGCCGCTACGGATTATTCGGGGAAGTGGTCGGGAAACTCGCCGGAGATGGGAACGGTCTACGCCGTGTTGCAGCAGGACGGCCCAAAGCTGGCAGGCAGCGCCGGGCCGGGCGAATCGCGCCAGTTTCTGATCACCACTGGCAAGGCAGACGGCGATCATCTGACTTTCGACGTGAAGATGGGCGGTGGAACCATGCACTTCGATCTCACGGCCAACGGCGCCGACCTGCGGGGTACTGTCCAGTTGTCGGATGGCGACAATCATGCGAGCGCGAATCTCGTGCTGAGGCGCGTGGAAAAGTGAGCCCGTGGGGAAGAGCCGTGTTCGCGGCGCTCACTGGCGCGCTTGGTCTCTGCGGCCAGCCACGTACAGAATTCGATATCCACTATGCGCCCGGACCGTCGCAGATTCTGGATCTGTACATGTTGGCGAAATCAGGATTTACAACGATCGTCTACACCTACGGCGGCGGTTGGCATTCCGGGAGCGGCAAGAGTTCGGCGCCGGTCGCTCTCGAGTTATCACGTCTCGGGTACGGATGCGCTCTGGTGTCGCACCGGCTGTTTCCGCCTGACACCTTTCCGGCGCCCGCTGAGGACCTCGCGGCGGCCTTCGCCTGGGTGAAGTCGAATATCGGTTCCCGTGGCGGGGACCCGAATCAGGTCATCCTCCCTTGTCGCCACCGTTCATCAACGGCTGACTCTGCTCCCCAAGAAAGGCTGCTCGACATTCGGGGGCAAGCATCCGGAGGATTCAACTCCAGGCCGGTTGGTTACGTCGGAGCCGGTTTCTGTTGGCCTGGCTGTGCGGATCGGAGCGGCGAGAACCCACCCGGGCGGTCTTCTGGAGTTTCTCAGATGTTCAGACTCGTCCTCGGCCTGATCGCGTTGACAGGCTTGCCGGCCGTCCCGGCCGCAGGTGGGAACAGGAAGCAGGACAACCGGGTGTGGCGTTCAATTCGCCCCCGAAAGAGGCCCGCAAGGCTTTTGATACGGCTGTCAAGGCTGCGCGGGACCGGAGAACCGACGGCGCCCGCCGTGGCTACAAGAAGGCGGTGGAACTCTATCCGGCCTACGCGGAAGCCTGGTGCGAGCTCGGGAAACTGGAATTGGCTGAGCAGCAGCCGCAGGCGGCGCGGAAGTCGTTCGAATCGGCTGTTCAGGCTGACCCGAACTATGCCATGTCCTACCTGGAGCTCTCGGCTCTCGAATATGCCGCGCAGAATTGGAAAACGCTGGCGGATATCAGCGACCGGCTGATCCACTTCCGCCCCGCGGATTATCCGCGGATCTATCAGTTCAACGCGATTGCCAATTTCAACTTGCGGAACTTTCAGGCCGCCGGGAAGAGCGCGCGGGAGGCGGAAAGACTGGACCCGGGCCACAAGTTCCCGGCAACGTGGCACGTGCTGGGCACCATCCTCGCCGCCCGCGGGGACTTCGCAGGCGCCGCAGAGCAATACCGACAGTTTTTGTCGTTCCTGCCTGCGGATCCAGACAACGGGGAAACACGCCGGCAACTCGAGGCATTGGAGCGGAGGGCCGGCGCACCGCCTCCGGATGGGACCGCTGTGTTTCACACGGAAGCCAACCTGGTCCTGGTCCGCTTCCAGGTGAGTCCTCAAAAAGGAAAACTCATCAGCGATCTTCGTGCCGAGGACATCGAAGTGCTTGAGGACGGCGTACCGCAGCAGATCGCTTTGTTCGAGGGGGGAAGTTTCTATCCCCGCACGACGCCTCTTGAGATCACCTTGCTCTTCGATTGCAGCGGCAGCGTGCAGCAGGCGGGCACGTTGGATACCCGGGTATTTCAGGCAAACCGGCACCATGTCGAAGTCGTCTTACGAGACAAGAACCGGGGACAGATTCTGGGCGGCACACGCACCACAGTTCACTAATCGGAAGCGCCGCTCAGCCTCGCTGAAACCAGTTCAATACGCGTAAGGCGCGGAGCGTATTCCACCGGCTGGCATGGCCCTCGCCCTGGTCTGTCTCGACGGGCATCGCACCCGGATGCCTGGTTTCGAGCGGCCACAGCTTATCCGGGCCGCGCTTGGATGCAACCATGTCGATAGCCTCCGCCATCCGTCCGTCGTATGCGGCGCCGCCGCTGCGCAGGTACTCGAGCCCCCTCAGCACATCGTAGTGCCACCATGTCGGGAACGCGAAACGCGTCCATGCGGAGCCGCTCTTGCGATCTCGCTCGATGATCTCGCCGGTAGACTTCCGGCGGAACAGGCGGCGCTCGAGAAGATACTCCTTCCCGCGGTGACGCGCGTCGATCGTCTCCTGGCTGCCTCCAAAAGCGCGTTCGTAAGCCAGCAGGGCTTCGAGTACGCAGATCGTGGTGTTGAATGACGACCGCGTGGAGCCCCTGACGGCGTCGCAGTTCCAGCCGCCGTCGCGCAGTTGTTCGATGAGCAGCCGGTCGATCAGGCCCCGGACGTCCTGGCCGAAATAGGCGCCCACAGCCGCCACCTGCGCGTTAATGCAAGTCTCCACCTCGCCCTCGAAGAAGGCATGGTCTGCACATTCCCTCGGGCCGCATCCCTTCCACGTCACCCGGTCGCGGACAAGGCCGATCGCGCGGCGTGCCTGGTCGCTCGCCGGATCGAGGCCCATGTCGCGCAGCAGCATGAGGACATGCATGGTGGAGTTCCACCCGCGGTTCCAAGCCGCACCGCCCCACCGCCCGTCGGCAGCCTGTAGCCTAAGCACGGCGGCTCCAGCGCCTTCGGTAGCAACCCGCGCGCGCTCGGCCGCGACTTCTTCTCCCGGCGAACCCATCAGGTCCCGCATCACTTGCCAGCGGATTGCAGGGTCGGAATCGAGCAGCCACCGCATGACCGGGCTCTGCGTCGTTGGAGTTTGCCCTCCTGGCGAAGTGATTCCCATCCGCCCGCTCTCCCTATAGTCCATCACAGACTTCTCCGCCTCGAGACACCGCCCCCCGCTGGCGCCTCATGTACATCGACGTCACCGAGTTCGGCAACCGTCACTTTGCGCACGTATTCAAACACCTATCCGGCCCAACGAATTACCGCGCCGCCATCGGAATCCAGACGCTCTCGCCCCGGCCCGAGGCCGGCAAGATCGGTTTCCAGGGGAACCTGCCGGTCGGAGTGGAACGTTGCCAGCGAGCATACCGGCGGGTTGATTGCACGCACAAGCGGAGCCCACACATGCCATTCCTTTGCCGCGAACACCGCCAATCCGCGATTAGGGCGTGACGCGGCCAAGTTGCTCCAGGGCGGAGATCCGCTTGTAGTCCTCGATAAACCCACCACTCTGGAGAGGCGATACTCTATCGTGAGAATATGCCCGCTCAGTCACACCGGTCCAATCCTCGCATCCTCGGGCGACGAACCCTTCAGCGAGATCACCGCCGCCTTGCCGAACTTCTTCATCCAGGGCTCGGCGTGCTTGACGTCGGCTGTGGCACCGGCGCAATTACAGCGTGTGTTGCGAAGGCTGTTGCACCACACGGACACGTAGTTGGCATCGACCGCGACGAGGCACTTCTCGAACTTGCCAGGACAGAGCACGTCGATGTTCCAAACCTGCGGTTCGAGTATGGCGACGTGACCACGCTGGCGTCCTGTTCGCAGTTCGACATCATATCCGCAGCACGGACACTCCAATGGATCGCTGAACCTGCTCTGGCCATTTCCAAAATGAAACAAGCTGTCAAACCGTCGGGCGTGCTCGTGGTCCTCGATTACAATCACACGAGCAACGAGTGGGAACCCGATCCTCCAGACGAGTTCCGGCTGTTCTACAACGCATTCCTTGCGTGGCGCTGCACAAACCGCTGGGACAACGAAATGGCGGATCACCTTCCGGATCTGTTTCGATCAGCCGGGTTGGTCGAGGTCCAAAGCCAGGTGCAGGACGAGGTTGTCGAACGCGGAGGACCAGATTTTGCCGAGAGGGCGGCCTTGTGGTCGGAGGTGATCGAGAATGTGGGTGGGCAACTCTCAATAGCCGGATTCTGTACGAAGCGCCAACTGGAGGAAGCACGCGAATGCTACGATTCTTGGGCCAAAACGGCACTCGTGAAGCAAACCCTCGCGATGCGCGCCGTCACTGGAATCGTGCCATAGTGCCCGTTCCGCATGACACAGTTGCTGGCATTCGCACAAACCTTCGGCCCGAACCACTGCGGATTGTCCCAGGTGCGTTGTTACACGCAATGCCCGACTGCCGATTCCCGGTCCGACCCCGATTGTCTGCTGGAGGGTTATTCCATCATAAACCCCACATGTCGGGAGCTTGGATGTGCGTATACGATTGTTCGCCCCTTCTCTGCTGTAATACAGAAAGGGGGTCGTATGCGACATGTACTGCATCGTCACGCGTTCCTGTTGTTCGGAATCGTCACGCTTTGCCTGTTCTTTCCCTTAGCCGCTCTCGATCAGGCGGGTGTCGGATACGTTCACACCGCTGCCGTTGCCTTGCGCGTACTGATCGTGCCGATTTACCTCGTGTGGCTCCTATTGACGATCTTGAATGTAGCTGTCAGCCGTATGCTACCGATGCCGTTCGTAACACTGGTGTCGATCATTACCATGTTCGCAGGCCTTGCTCCATACGCATTCCTCGATTACTGGCTTGATCGCCGCCGCCGAAGCCGCACGCATACCCAATGAGCGTTCGCCGCCGACTCCGAATCCCCCGGCTACGCTAAGCCCATATACCGTTCCCCAATCGTCGAATAAAGGCCGACGGAACTCTGGCCCCGTTTGTGGGGTCAAACTAGACGATAAAGTTGGGTAAGGACACGTCCATTCCGCCTCTGCGTTCATTTAACCGCGCGTCTCAGCTGAACGATCCGCTACCGCGGAAAGCCGTTAGACCCTGAGAGGGCCGACTCCGGGGCTTGAGCGTCCTTGTCGGGATTCGCGCATCTCCGCGCACCCGTCGGGGAAGCCGTCACCCTTTCGCCCCCGGCCGCTCACGCGGTCACGGCCGCCCGCCCGAAATCGCCCCAACGCTGTCAACCATTTCCGCTCTAACTCCCGCCGCCCCTCCCTGCCCGTCGCGTATTCTGAGTTCGGGGGAGACCCGTTCGTCTTCCCTGCCCTCGGGCTGCTGGCCTGCCAATTCCATCTATAGAGGACCTGTTTCCATGACCCCCACAACCGGACCCCGGGTGCGCACTAACGCAGCCCCTCACCCTACCTCCGCTCCCGGGCCCCTCGGTCGCAAAGTGTGGGGTGCCAAACGAACCCAAGAAGTCCTTTGCCCGCAACAAAACAGCCCTAAGGGCGAACCCACCGGAACCCGGCCGAACCCGGCGGGAACCCACCATAACCCAGTCCACCCCGGGAACCCACCCGCGCCCCATCCGTCCGCCGCGCCTCTTGACACCAACGCAAATCCCGGCATAATTGAAAAACGAACGATCGTTTTCTTTATGCCCAAGCTCAAGGACCAGGTCGTCCGCCGGAACCAGGAAACCATCGAAGACGCCGCCCTCCGCCTCTTCATCCGCCAGGGCTATTTCGGCACCTCCATCCGCGACATCGCCGCCGAGGCCGGCGTCTCCATCGGCAACATTTACAACTACTACCCCAACAAGGAAGCCCTCTACGTCAGCCTCGTGCGGCGCTACTCGCAGAAGGTCACCAGGGCCCAGGCCAGGCTCAAGCCCCTGCTCGGAAAATTCGACGCCCAGAGCCTCGGCCTCCTGGCGCAGGCGGCCCGCGACATCGTCTACAGCCACCCCGACTACTGGCGCCTCATGTACATCGACGTCACCGAGTTCGGCAACCGTCATTTTGCGCACATCTTCAAGCGGCTCTCCGCCAACCTCGAGAAAATGGCCGGCGGATACCCCGGCAAACCCGTGCGGCCGGGTATCGATCCCTCGCTCGCCTACGCGGCGATCTATCTCCAATTCTTCACGTATTTTCTGGTGGAAAAACTCTTCGGCGGCAAGCAACACCTGGGGCAGCCGGAGGGCGCGGCCATCCAACAATTGATCGGGATCTTCCAGCAAGGAATCGACGGGGGAAGTAAGTCATGACGCTAAGCAAGCTGTGCATCGCACTGCTCATACCGGCTCTGTTGCCGCCCATCCAGGCGCAGACGCCGACGACCGGAATGCTCACTGGGACGGTCAGGGACCCGAGCGGCGCGGTGGTCGCTAACGCACGGCTCAACCTGACCAGCGCACGCGGTGAGGAGCGCAAAGCCGCCACCGCCGGCGACGGCAGCTATCGCTTTCCGCTACTGCCGCCGGGCGTGTACGAGCTGACCGTGGAAGCCGCGGGCTTCCAAACCTACAAGGCCACCGGCGTGGCCGTCCGAATCACCGAGGCCACCGACGTCTCGCCCGCGCTCACCGTGGCCGGCGCGGCGGTATCGGTCGACGTGACCGCGGAAACGCCGCTCGTGCAAAGCGCGTCCGCCGCCACCGGCCGCGTGATCGAGAGCCAGCAGATCCGCGAGCTGCCCCTCGCCACACGCAATTTTCAGCAACTCCTGACCCTCTCGCCGGGCACGGTCGCCAATCTCTCCAACAACACCGAGATGGGCCGCGGCGACGTCAATATCGATGTCAACGGCCAGCGCTCCACCAGCAACAACGTGGTCGTGGACGGCACTCAGGTCAATAGCCCCGGCACCAATTCCACGCCTAACATCTCCGTCCCCGCGCCGGACGCCATCCAGGAGTTCATCGTGCAGACCTCGCTCTACGACGCCACCCAGGGACGCAACGCCGGCGGCAACGTGGCTGTAGTGACGCGTTCCGGCACCAACACCGTGCATGGCAGCGCCTGGGAGTTCTTCCGCAACCGCGAGCTCAACGCCAACGACTTCTTCCTCAACGCCAAGGGCACGCCCCGGCCGGTGCTCAACCGCAACCAGTTCGGCGGCACGCTCGGCGGACCGGTGGTCAAGGACAAGACCTTTTTCTTCGTCAGTTATCAGGGCACCCGGGAGCGCAACGGCGCGTCCCTCACCAACAGCCTCACCTTCCCGTTCATCCCCGCAGGCCTGACCAACGACCGCAGCACCGCCGCCATCGCCGCGCTCCAGGCCGCCTTCTACGCTCCCGGCGCCACTGTCCCCGCCCTCAGCCCCATCAGCCTCAAGCTGCTCCAGGCCAAACTCCCCGACGGGAGCTGGGCCATTCCGAGCGCCTCCGGCACGGCGGCTTCGAAGGCCATTCCCGTCAGCACGCCGCTGAGCGGCGTCTCCACCTTCCGCGAGGACCAGTTCGTCACCAACGGCGACCAGGCCATCGGCAGCAAGAACCGGCTATCCGGCAAGTTCTTCTATTCCGATACGCCGCAGTATCAGTCCCTTTTCACCTTCGTCGGAGGCAACGCCCAGCAGATTCCCGGCTACGGCGGCACCATCGACTTCCACAACCGCGTCCTCAGCCTGAGCGACTCGCACATCTTCTCGCCCACGCTCATCAACCAGGCACACTTCGGATACAGCCGGATCAACGGGCCTTCCACCCCGCAGGAGCCGCTCAAGAACCCGGATTTCGGCATCAACAACCCGCTTTGCGGCGGCGACGGCCGCTTCTGCGGCCTCTCCACAATCTCCGTCCTGGGCCTCTTCACCATCGGCTCCACCACGCTCGCCGACCAGAAGTCCACCACCCAGACCTTCGAGTGGACCGACATGGTCACCTGGACCCACGGGCGCCACCTGGTCCGCTTCGGAGGCGAGGTCCGCCGCTATCGCGTGGACTTCTTCTTCAATTTCTTCTCGCGCGGCCAGATCGCGTTCAATACCTTCCAGGATTTCCTCTCCGGCAACATCGCTTACGGCCTGCTCGGCAACGGCGTGCTCGACCGCGGAATGCGCGCCACCGATGGCGGCGGCTACGTGCAGGACGATTTCAAGGTAAACTCCTCGCTCACCTTGAACCTCGGCATGCGCGTGCAGTACCAGGGCGGCATCAGCGATATCCGCGGGCGCCTCGCCAACTTCGATCCCTCGGCCTTCAAGCCGCCTTGTACCGTCGCTGCTCCCTGCACCTCGAACACCGGATTCTCCACCACCGGACCCGGCGGCACGCTCAACCCCAACGTGGCCGGCGTCGCGCCGCGTTTCGGCTTTGCCTGGAAACCGCCGTTGAAAAACGTAGTGGTGCGCGGCGGCTACGGCGTCTACTTCGACCGCCCGTCCACGCGCGTGGCCAACCTGCAAATCTTCAACTACCCGTACGATATCGTCGGCCTCGGGCTCGGCTCGTTCGCCAGCCCGTTCCCGGATCTTTCCAAGGTCACGTTCCCCGTCAATCCCGTGCAAGTCCCTTCGCCGGTGCCCTACTACTTCGCGGGCACCCCGCTCCCCACCACGCCCACGGCTATCAGCGGAATCTACGTGGACAGGAATTTCCGCGTGCCCTACGTGCAGCAGTACAGCCTCGGCATTCAGTGGGAGGTGAAAAAGGACTGGATGGCCGAGGTCGGCTACGTCGGCTCGAAGGGCACCAAGCTGATCAACGTCTACACCCTGAACCAGGGCACCAGCACCGCCACCGCGCCGTACACCGCGTGGGGATTCTCCAACAACAAAGTGCTGAACGGATTCCAGATGGCCACCACGGACGCCGTCAGCCATTACAACTCGCTCCAGGCGAGCATGACCAAGCGCTTCAGCAAGGGCCTGCAATTCCTCGCGGCCTACACCTTCTCGAAATCCACCGACGATGCCTCCGGCGCGCCCACCAACGAGTTCGCCGCCGTGGCCGGCGACCAGCAGAATCGCACCTCCAACAAGGCCCTCTCCGATTTCGACCGCACCCACCGCTTCGTGCTCAGCGGCCTCTACGAGCTGCCCAGGCTCTACAACGGCCACTCGGGAGCGGCGAAGCAGATCGTCAACGGCTGGCAGCTCGGCGGCGTCTTCACCGCGCAGAGCGGCAGCCCCTTCAGCGTGGTGTGCGTTTCGGGATCGACGCTCTACAACCGCGCCGACCTTCTCAGCGCCACCAACCCCTCGCTGGGCGGATCCGTGCACGGCCGCCTCAACGGCTTCTTCAACACATCGGCCTTCTCGCCCACCTGCACCAACACCGCGCCCTTCGGCTCCTCCGGGCGCAACATCATCCGCGGGCCCAACCAATCCAACGTGGACCTCTCCATCCTGAAGGCGTTCCCGGTCACCGAGCGCGTGCGCATCGACTTCCGCACCGAGTTCTTCAACACCTTCAACCGGGTCAACTTCGCCAACCCGAGCAACAATGTGTTGGTGCCCGCGACCCTTGGAACCATCACCTCGGCGGCGACCGGTCCGCGGGTCATCCAATTCGCGTTGAAGGTGGGATTCTGATGTCGCTCAAAGACCGGGTAGTGATCGTCACGGGAGCAGCGGCCGGCATCGGCCTGGCCACAGCGCGGCGTTTCGCGCAGGAAGGTTGCCGCGTCGCCTCCTGGGACGTCAGGGATGGCGAGCCGCAGTCCGGCGGTATCTTCCGGAAGGTGGATGTCACCGACACCGCCTCGGTGAACGCGGCCGTAGAGGAGGTGGCGTCGCGCTTCGGCGGCATCCACGTACTGGTGAACAACGCCGGCGTGCTGCGCGACGGCCAGCTCGTCAAATACAAGGACGGCGCGGTCGCCGGCACCATGACCGACGAGCAGTTCGATGCCGTGATCGGCGTCAACCTGCGCGGCGTCTTTATCTGCACGCGCGCCGTAGTTCCGAAGATGATCGCCGGCGGGGGCGGCGTGATCCTCAACGCCTCGAGCGTGGTCGGCCTCTACGGCAATTTCGGCCAGACCAACTACGTCGCCACCAAAGCCGGCGTCATCGGCATGACCAAAGTGTGGGCGCGCGAGCTCGGTAAGTATCAGATCCGGGTGAACGCCATCGCGCCCGGCTTCATCGCGACCGAAATGGTGAAGAGCATGCCCGAGAAGATCCTGCAAACCATGGTGTCGCACACCCCGCTGGGCCGTATGGGCCAGCCCGAAGACATCGCCAATGCCTACGTGTGGCTCGCCGGCGACCAGGCCTCTTTCATCACCGGCACGGTGTTGAGCGTCGATGGCGGCGCGGTGACGGGTACCTAGATGAACTCCTCCGCCACAATCGTTTCCACCGGCCGCTACCTCCCCGAAATCGAGGTGTCCAACAGCGTCCTCCGCGAGCAGCTCGCCCACGTGCCGGACTTCGTCGACAAGATGGAGGCCGGCACCGGCATCCGCAAACGCTGGTACGCGCCCGACGATTGGCACACCTCCGACGTAGCGCTCCCCGCCGCCCGTCAGGCGCTGGAGCGCGCCGGACGCAAGCCCGAAGACGTCGACCTGATCATCCTCGGCACTGACTCGCCCGATTACGTCACCCCGGCAACCAGCGTCGTCCTCCAGCACAAGCTCGGAGCGAAAACCGCCGGCACCTTCGACGTCGGCTGTGCGTGCGCATCGTTCCCCACGGGCCTGGCGGCCGGCGCCGGGATGATCGCCACCAACCCGGGCCTGAAAACCGTGCTCGTCGTCGGCGTCTACCTCATGCACCGACTTGCCGACCCCAAAGACCCGATGGTCTTCTTCTACGGCGACGGCGCGGGCGCCGCAGTTCTCGAGCCGGCTGCCGAGCCCGGTTTCGTGTCGTCGGCATTCCAGGCCGATGGTTCCTACCACTGCTACTGGGGCATCTACTCCGGCGGCACCGCCGAACCGGCCAGCGCGGAATCTGTGGCCGCCGGCCGCACCAAAGTGCGCATGACCGACCGCTACCCGCCAGAGATCAATGACCAGGGCTGGCCGCGCCTCGTGCGCCGCCTCGCGGCCGAAGGCGGCTTTTCCGTGCGGGATCTCGACCTCTGCATCTTCACCCAGGTGCGCAAGCCGACCATCGAGATCGTCATGCAGGACCTCGGCCTGCCGATGGAGCGCACCCACACCGTCATGGAGGAGTGGGGCTACACCGGATCGGCCTGCGTGGCCATGGCGCTCGATTCCGCCATCGAGCGCGGCAAGGCGGCGCCGGGCGCGCTGGTGGCGATGGTCGGGTCGGGCGTGGGCTACAATCAGGCGGCGGTCGCGTTCCGCATGCCGCGGAGGACCGCATGATCCAGAGCGACCCCGGCCTGAACTCCCTGGACTGGGCCCTGCGCGCGTCCCTGGTGCAGAACGGCTTTACGGAGGAGACGGTGGATTCGCCTGTAGGCCGGCAGACGTGTTTTACTGCCGGCACGGGCGCCCCGTTGGTGTTCCTGCACGGCGCCGGCGATCACGCAGGCTCGTGGGCCGGCGTGGCGCCGCAGTTC
>DATJYW010000136.1:0-6209 GCA_035499435.1 Candidatus Acidiferrales bacterium
ATTCCCGGCTTCCAACTCGGCAAGGTGTCCGACCTGGCCTTCGGCTTCTTCTGCGGGTTCGGGCTCACGCACTACTATCTGGATTCGCGCATCTGGCGGGTGCGGCACGATCCGGAGCTCAAGCACGCGCTACAGCTTGCGTAGCCGCTCCGCCGCCTGCTCGGGTGTGATGTCGCGCTGCGGCATGGCCAGCATTTCGTAACCCACCAGGAACTTTCTCACGGTGGCCGAGCGCAGCAGCGGCGGGTAGAAATGCAGGTGGATATGCCACTCCTCGTGCGGCGCACCGTCGGTGGGGCGCTGGTGAAAGCCCATCGAGTAGGGAAAGCTCACGTGAAACAGCCGGTCATACCGGGCCGTGATGCGACGCAGGACGTCGGCGAGCGCGCCGCGCTCGGCGCCGGAGAGCTGATCGATCCCGGTCATGTGGCGGCGCGCCATCAGCAGGATCTCGAAAGGCCAGACCGCCCAGAACGGGACCACGCCGAGGAAGTGATCGTTCTCGTCCACGACGCGCGTGCGTGCGGCCGCTTCCAGGCGCGCGTAGTCGCACACCAGGCACGAGCCGCGCTCCGCACGCCAGGCCATGAGCGAATCCTGTTCCTTGGCCGGCTCGTTGGGCACGCGATGGCTCGACCAGATCTGGCAATGTGGATGCGGGTTGCTGCATCCCATCATCGCGCCCCGATTCTCGAAGATCTGGACGTAGTTGATGGCCGGATTCCCACCGAGCTCGACGAACTGATCCACCCAGGTGTCCACCACCGCGCGGATATCGGCGACATTCATCTTCGCCAGGGTCAGGTCGTGCCGCGGCGAGAAGCAGACCACGCGGCAAGTGCCCGGCTCGGTCTCCGCAATGAGCAATCCGTGCTCGTCGAAGCTCCCCGCCGCGGTGTCCGGCTTCAGCGCCGCGAAATCGTTATCGAAGACGAATGTCGAGGTGTATGCAGGGTTGCGCACACCGCCGGCGCGCGAGTTGCCGGGGCACAGATAGCACTTGGGGTGGTAGGCGGGGAGCGCCTCGTCCGGCTCGTCTTCCACCTGACCCTGCCAGGGGCGCTCCGTACGGTGCGGCGAAACCAGTACCCATTCGCGAGTCAGCGGGTTGTAGCGGCGGTGAGGGTCCTTGTTCCAATCGAACATGAACCTCTATGGTAATTCGAAGGTCACCACGGCGCGCCCGAAATGGATTTCGTCGCCGGGCTCGAGGCGGACTCCGCGGCTGTCGCGGTGTACTTCGCGGCTCAAGCCGTCGCGGACGATCCAGGTGCCGCACTCGGTGCCGCGCTGATACCAGCGGTCGTTGAAGAGGCGATACTCGCCGGTGGCGCGATCGTAGCGGATGTGCGCGTGCTCGCGCGAAACCGAGCGGTTGATGTCGGTGTCCTCGACGAACGCGAGGTCGTTGCGGCGGTGCAGGCCCTGGTTGCGGTAGACGTTGATCTCGCGGCCGATGTGTGTGCGCGGCCTGGTGAGATCCAGCTCCGCCAGGTTCGCCGATCCGCTGCGCACTACCAGGCGCGCGGGCTTCGCTGCGCGCTCCGTGTCACTCGCCTCCGAGGCGGCCTCCACGCTCAGCCAGGACTCGCCTTTCTGCGGGAGGCCGATGGTGGCATCCACCTCGATTCGCAGATTGGGCGGAAAGCGGCAACCGTCGGCGCGCAGTGCGGTGTGAACTTCCTGCTCGAGATACTTGCGGAAGAAGGCGCCGCGGAACAGGTCGGCATCGCTCTCCTCCACGCCGCGGAGCGCTACGCGGATGACTTCGAAGGGGAAGACTTTCTTGGCTCCCGCACGGTAGCTCTTGCGGCGGACTTCGTCGAGCGCCGCGATGCGGATTTCGGCGAACTCGGGCGCGCTGGTCTCGCGGGTTCCGGCCGAAAGCGGCTTTTCGAATACGGTCTTACCGCATTTCTCCAGAAACTCAGTGAATGTCATTGGATGTCACCTCCGGCGTGCTTCGCGCGGAACAGGCCAGGAGGCCTGCCCTGCAAGCTGCTTCCACAACCTCGCGGGCGATGGGGGCCGCTACCCGGCCTCCATACCCGCCGTGCTCCACGAGCACCGCGAAGGCGATGCGGCGGCTCGCTTCTTGCCCATACGGCGCAAAGCCCGCGAACCACGCGTGCGGCATTCCGGAATCGAGCTGCGCCGTGCCGGTCTTGCCGGCGATCGGGATAGCGAGCCCCTCCATCGCGTGGCGCGCCGTGCCTTCCGTCACCACGCGCCGCATGGCGCGCGCCAGGAACGCAGCCTGCGCGTCGGGCAGCACGCCGGCCGGCCCGTCCGTGCGCGGATTGCTCTCATCGGCAATCCAGCGTCCCTCGGGCATGCGGCCGCCGCCCGCGATTGTGGCCGCGACGCGCGCCATTTTGAACGGCGAAATCAGCACCGGCCCCTGACCGTATGCGGCAAACGGCATCGCCTTGCGCAGTTCCGCCGGATCGCCCGTGGAAATGCCCAATTGGTCCGCGGTCGCGGCCAGGGCTTTCGCACCGACGTCATGCACTCCAAGTTGCGCGAAGTACGCGTTGCAGGAGACCGCGATCGCGCGTTCCATATCCAGGGTGCCGTGCGCGCGGTCGCCGATGTCGTCTTTGATATCGCGATTCCATCCCGCGATGCGGGTGCCGCAGCGCCCGTCGGAGAGCGTGTGGCAGAGGTAGGTGCGGCGCGCGAGGCCGGGATCGCTGCGCAGCGCCGCGATGGCGGTTACGAGTTTGAACGTCGAGCCCGGCGGATACTGGCCGTAGCGGGCGCGGTCGAGGAGCTCATCCGGCGAGGATGGCGACGGATAGGCCGGAGCGGGCGCGCTCACCATGGCGAGCACATCGCCGTTGGCCGGATCCATCACTACCAGCGCGCCGCGAAGTTCGCCTGCATCGCGCAGATGCTTCGCCAGGATCCCGGTCGCCAGCACCTGCAGACGCGCATCGACCGTCAGATGGATATTGCGGTCGCGCGCCAGGATGCGCGCCACGCCGGCGTAGCCGGGGTGATGGCGGTACCGGATGAGCGGCGCCAACTCGGCGTATTCGTAGCCCTGCAGCTTGCGGTTGGAATCGTGCTCCACTAGCGAGGCATTGGCGGCGTGAAAGTTATCGCCGGTGCGCAGGTCGCCGAGCAGGTGCGCCATGGCCGCGCCGAAAGGATAGTGCCGCGTGTCGAAGCGGTTGACCGCGCTTTCGAGCGACACGCCCAGGCTCGCGTACTCGGCGCGGTGGCGGTCGAGTTCATGCCAGTCGCCGGTGGCCAGGGGAAGGCCGTTGCGGTCGTAGATGGTGCCGCGAGGAATCTCGCGGGCCAGCGAGTTCATACGCGGGTTGTGCTGCGGGCGCTGCACGCCGTCGTCTTCCGGCGAACGGGCGTCGCGCGCCAGGTAGACCATGTCGTCGAGCACCTGGTACCGCGCGGCAAAGCAGAGCAGCACACCTGCCGCCAGGCCGAGCGCGATCTTCAGCGGCCGCGCAGAGGGCCGCGGCAGGTTGTGCTCCGACCGGCTCGCCGCGATGCTGGCCAGCAGCGCAAAGATCGCAAAATTGGCCAGCATCGACGTGTTGCCGGAGCTGAGGAACGGGCTTGCCACTCCCGAGAGCGGCAGCGCCCCGAGCACGCCCGACGAGATCAGCAGCATCTCGAAGGCGATCAGGCTCGAAAGCCCCAACGCCAGGAAAAATCCGTAAGTGGTCTCCGAGCGCGCGGCCGCGCGGAGTCCGCGCGCGATCAGAAAGGCGAATAGCAGGCATACCAGCGCCACTCCGGCGAAGCCCGCTTCTTCGCCGATCGCCGGCAGGACGAGGTCGGTATTTCCGGCTGGGATCAGCGCGGGGTCGCCCCATCCCGGACCGCTGCCCGTTGGACCGCCCGTCGCAAAGGCCCATAACCCGTGCGCCAGTTGATCTCCGCCGCGCACCTGGTTGTCCCAGGGAGACAGCCACATGTCGATGCGCTGCACAACCGTGTGCGGCTGGCCGTAGTGATAGCCGATGACTACCGACACGACCAGCGCCGCCACTCCGGCGACTCCGAGCCACGGCTTTCCGCGGGCGGTCGTGAAGCAGGCCAGAAAGACGAAGAAGGTGACCAGAGCCGGACCAAGATCCTTGAGGACGAAGAAGAGCACGATTGCGATGGCAGTCGCGCAGGCCACGGGGAGGGCGTCTCGAAAGCGCGGCATGCGCCCGCCGAGATCGCGCAGCCGCTCCCAGTTCCGGGTGAAGTACCCGGCAAGAAACAACACGATCAGAATCTTGATCAGTTCCACGGGTTGGAACGGGCCGAGATTCACCTTGGCGTCGTTGCCCGCCGGACCTTTGCCGAAAACCACCAGCAGTCCGAACAGCGCCAGCGCGCCGAAGAGCGGCGTGTAGCACCAATCCGACAGGCGCCGGTAGTCGAACCATTGAAAGGCGGGAAGCGCCAGCAGCACGCACCCGAGAAACACGCCGAGCGCGAATTTGTGGAACTCGAGGGTGTCGCGAAGAGGATCGCGCAGGCTGAGCATCAGGGCGAGGCCGAGCCCGCTGAGAAGCTGAATTGCGGGAATGAGCGCGCGGTCTCCGCGAAATCGGGCGAGCCACCATACGAAAGCGACCAGGTAGAAGCCGGAGAAGTATACGGCGGCGGAACGCAGGAGCTGGGTTTTGAACTCGTGCGCGGATCGTACCGCCACCAGCGGCTTGAGGCGCGCGACCTGCCGGCGCGGCATGACCCGCGTAAGTGCGCCCACGTTCGGAATGGGCCGCGCCTGCTCGAGGTAGTCGTAGATTTTAGGCGCTAAGTCGGCACGATCGGGGAAGGCTTCGAGCACGGGGAGCACCTCGTCTGAGGAGCTCACTGCGTTGACGTTTAGGGGCTGCCCCGTGATGCGCTGCAGCTTGGCATTGTAGACGGAGCTCAGAATCGCGGCGACGATCAGCGAAGAGGCAAGGAGCCAGGGGAGGCCCAGCGGCGGGCGCCCGGGGCGGGCGTGTTGAATGAGGACCGGGGCGGCTTGCGTCCAGCTTCGGGTTACGGGCATCGACGGTAACCTCTGCGGCCTGCGGCCGGCGTCATCGGTGACTCCTGCGGGCCGGCGCTTCGGTGAGCTGCGCCACCTGTTTCAAGTGAGAATCGGCCTGATCGAAGCCGGCGATCCGGCGATAGTACGAGCGGGCAATCGCGGCATCGCGGCGGGCCTCGCGCGGCGACCTCTTGGCCTCACGCGTCGCCCGGATACGGTAAGCGTCGCCCTGCTCTTCGATTTCACGCGGTCCGAGCTTCGCACCCAGCCGCTGGGCGGCGGCGAACTCGGCCATGGCGCGCTCGGTGTCGGGCAGCGAATAGACGTAGACCCTGGCCAGGGCTAAATGAGGCTTGGGATCGTGCGGCATCTTCTGCACGGCGGTGGTGAACGCCGCGCGCGCCCCGATGCGCAACTGCGCGGCCGCCGCCGGCGAATACTCGCTGCCGCCGAGGCGCTCCAGGTCGGCGTAGCCGCGCGCCAGCGCCAGCAATCCGAGGGTCTGGTCGTCTTTGGTGCCCAGGGCCACCGCGCGCTCCAGGCAAATCTCGGCTTTGTGCCAGTCGAAATCGGAGAGGTAGAGGCTGGTGGCCGCGGCATATGCATCGATGATGCCGGCCGCGGTAGCCACGTACCAATGCGGGAGGTCGGGGTCCGGCGGGGCTGCGGGCTTCGGCGGGGGAGCCGTCACCACCGGCGCGGGCGCGTGGATCGTGGCCGCCGCCGCGTGCGCCTGCCAGGCTTGCCAGACCAGCGTCCCCGAAATCCACAGCGCCATGCCCGCTGCAAACCATGCGACCGCGCCCGCGATCTTCAGCCCTCGGCTGCGGCGGCGAATTCTTCGCGCGGTGTGAGTGATGCGCCGCAGCGCCTCGCGAGCCGCTTCCAGCGTGGCGTTGGCGCTCCACCTGGCACGCCGCTCGAGTTCCGCCGCCGTGGGCTTATGCTCGAGGTACGCCTGCAGGTCCGATTGAAATGCAACCGCCGTGCGGTAGCGGCGCTCCGGCTCCGGGGCGAGCGCTTTCACCACGATGGCGCACAGTCCGGGCGGGCACGCGGCGGGAAGCGCTCTTGGCGGCCGCCGCGAACGAATCAGGCTCTCCAATTTCGCGGTGTCCTCCGCCTGATAGGGCGGCACGCCGGCGAGCATCTCGTAGAGAGTTGCGCCCAGCGCCCAGAGGTCGCTCTGCTGATCGACTTCGGC
>DATJYW010000137.1:0-6608 GCA_035499435.1 Candidatus Acidiferrales bacterium
AACTCTAGTTAAGCTAGGGTACAATCCATGGGGAATGGACTTTCACGCGGCGGCCGCGCCGTTTCTTGCGGTCCGCATTCTGGCGGCGTGTATTCTTTTCACGCCCAATGCGCGCGCGGCGGACTCCGTGGTGAAGCTCCCGATGGTCGACCGGCAGGACGTCCGGTTCACCAGGATCGCTGTCGATTGGGGATCCCTTCCGCGTTCGATATACGCGATCGACCAGGATAACTACGGATTCTTGTGGCTGGGTACGCATGTCGGTCTGTACCGGTATGACGGTTACAGCCTGAAGCCTTACCGGCACGACCGCGATGACCCCAACAGCCTGAGCGACGACCTGATCAAGGTGGTGCACAAGGACCGCGCAGGCATCCTCTGGATTGGCACGGGTTTCGGCGGGCTGGACCGGTTCGACCCCGCCGAGGATAGGTTCACTCACTACCGCCACGACCCGAATGATGAGCGGAGCCTGAGCAGCAACACGGTGAACAGTGTCTATCAGGATCGCAGCGGCGCGCTTTGGGTAGCCACCGACGGCGGACTCGACCGCCTGGACACCGTGAACCAGTCGGCCATCCACTACCGGCACGACCCCTGGGACAGCACCAGCTTGAGCAATAATTCCGTGCTTTCCCTCCTGGAAGACAGGCAGGGGAATTTGTGGGCCGGCACAGCTGCGGGCTTAAACCGGCTGAACCGGGCAACCGGCCGGTTTACGCGTTTTCCACACGATCCGAAGGGTACGAGCGACCGCTATGGGGACTACGTGAGCGCAGTCCTCGAAGACGAATCGGGTGTTGTTTGGCTGGCCTCGGCCATGGGGCACTGGCTTCGCTCACTAGACCCGGCGACGAACAGATTTACGGAGTATACCTTGCGCTCAGGAGAATCCGCGGTTCCGAGTCTGCCCGGCATCACGAGTATTCAGGCGGGAACCGACGGCGCGATCTGGCTGGGCACCGATGGTGGCGGCCTTTTGAAACTCAACCGGGAGCGGCGGGAGCTCAGCCGCTACCGCAACGATCCCGGCGACGCGGGCAGCGTGCATCACAATTATGTCCAGGCTCTTTTCCGGGATGCGGATGGCGCGATCTGGGTTTGCGCCAAGGACATGTTTGCCCGATTTACGTCCCGGCGCGGGCCTTTTGAGAACTATTACGCGGAGCCCGGCAACCCCAACGGCCTGCGTGACGGCTTTGTGTGGTCCGTCAGGGAGGACACCGAAGGTTGGCTTTGGGTGGGGACGCCGAGCGGACTGCACAGGCTGAATCGCAAGACGGGAGCGCTCATGTTTTATCGGCACGATCCCGGAAATCCCCACGGCCTCTCGGGCAACCTGATTTCCGCGATCGGCACGGAACGCTCGGGCGTGGTTTGGTTTGGAACGCTGGGTCAAGGGATCAACCGCTTTGAGCGGTCGACGGGGCGGTTCCTCGCCTACCGGCACAATCCAAACCAGCCTGGCAGTCTGAGTCACGATGACGTCTATTGCCTCCTGGTGGACCGGCGGGGGGTGCTGTGGGTCGGCACCGGCGCGGGGCTGGACCGCTTTGACCCGGCAACAGGGCGGTTCACGCTCTATCGGAGCGACGCGCAACACCCTG
Source organism: Candidatus Acidiferrales bacterium (assembly GCA_035499435.1). Lineage (GTDB taxonomy): Bacteria > Acidobacteriota > Terriglobia > Bryobacterales > Bryobacteraceae > Solibacter. Next base: position 1,608 of record DATJYW010000137.1, read on the forward strand.
AAGGCCCGTCCGATGCGGTGACCGTCATCTTTGAGGACCGCGACGGGCTATTGTGGCTCGGTACTCCTGGCGGGTTGTACCGGTTCGACGCCAAAACAGACCGGTTCACGGCCTATCGCCATCAACTCAAGAATCCGGACAGCTTGAGCCACAATCAGGTGAACGCGATTCTCGAAGACCGCCAGGGCACGTTGTGGGTCGGCACCCAAAACGCTCTGGACCGGTGGGACCGCAGCGGTGCCGTCACTGCCACTTTCACCAGACGGGACGGTCTGCCGGAGGATGCAATCAAGGCGATTCTGGAGGACGATCAGGGGGATCTCTGGCTGGTAACCTCCAACGGACTCGGCCGCTTCCATCCGGCAACCCGAGCCTGTCGCAACTACTCCGAAATTGACGGGCTGCCAACCAATCTGCTCAACCCGGGCTGGCAATCCGGCAGCTATCGCGCTCCAGGCGGCGAGATGCTGATCGGCACGGTGAACGGCCTGACGGCGTTTTACCCCGACCGGCTTCCGTCCAAGCCTTACGTTCCGAAGGTCCTGTTGACGGACTTCCTGTTGTACAACAAACCAGTGCGCTACAGCGGGAATTCGCCGCTCCGGAAGGCCATCTGGGCAACGGACTCCGTGACCCTCACTCACGACCAGAGCATCTTCACGCTGGAGTTCGCCGCCCTGAGTTACCAGGCGCGTGAAAAGAACCGGTACCGATACCGTCTGCAAGGTCTCGAAACGGATTGGAACGAGGTCGATAGTAAGCGGAGTTGGGCCACGTATACCAGCCTGCCAACCGGGAAGTACGTCTTCCAACTCCAGGCGTCCCACAACGACGGCGTATGGAACGAGCAGGGCGTAGCGCTCCCCATCATCATCCTGCCGCCCTGGTGGGCGACCTGGTGGTTTCGCAGCATGGCAGCGCTGAGCGTTGCCGGGATCGCATGGGCTGCCCACTCCACTCGTGTAAGAAGGCTGCAGATGGAGGCCGCCCGGCTCGAGTCGCAGGTGCTGCAACGAACCTCCGAGTTGTCGGAACGAACCCGCGAACTCGAAGCCGCAAGAGACGCCGCTGAGTCGGCCAGTCGCGCCAAGTCCACATTCCTGGCGAACATGAGTCACGAGTTGCGCACGCCGCTGAACGCCATCCTCGGCTTCTCCCACCTGCTGCGGGAAGGGCAAGTCTCCCAGGAGCAGCGCAGGGACCTGGACATCATCAACCGAAGCGGCGAACACCTTCTCAATCTGATCAACGATGTGCTGGACGTGGCCAAAATCGAGGCCGGCCGCAAGGAATTGAAGCCCGCGCCTTGCCAGTTAGACGGCCTGGTCCGTGACGTTCTGGACATGACGAGCGGACCCGCCAGTGCGAAGGATCTCAACTTGCGCGTGATTCGATCCGACGGGATCCCCCGCTACGTGCTTGCCGATGCCCCAAAGCTCCGCCAGGTGCTCATCAATCTGCTCGGCAACGCCATCAAGTACACGGAAAGAGGATCTGTCACGCTGCGGGTGGATGCCGGGCCGGCCGGCAACACCGGGCGCCTCCTGCTCCGATTCCACGTCGAAGACACGGGGCGCGGCATCTCCGCCGAGGATCAGGCGCGAATCTTCGAACCCTTCGTGCAAGTCGGCAGCCGTGGCGTACAGCAAGGCGCCGGCCTGGGCCTCGCCATCACACGGCAATTCGTGCAGCTGATGGGCGGTACGATCCGTGTCGAGAGTGCCGTGGGCAACGGATCGCGGTTTCACGTGGAAGTGCCGGTCGAAAGTGTTCAGGAAGCCGGAGCGGTGGCGCCCGTGCCGGACACCGGGAGAGTCATTGGCCTTGAGGCCGGCGGGCCCGAATTCCGTATCCTGATCGTCGAAGACGAGAGCGACAACCGCATGGTGCTGCAGCGTCTGCTTCAGAATGCCGGATTCCTGGTGCGGGTGGCGGCCGGCGGCATGGAGGGAGTTGCGCTCTTCCGGACGTGGCGCCCCCACTTCATCTGGATGGATTTGCATATGCCCGTGATGGACGGCTTCCAGGCCACGGCACAGATCCGCGCTCTTGACGGCGGGTCTGAAGTGAAGATCGCGGCAATCACGGCCACCGTGTTTGCCGACCAGCAGGCCGAGGTCATGGCGGCAGGGCTGGACGACATCATCCGCAAGCCTTATCGGCCGGGCGAGGTTTTCGCTTGCATGGCGCGGCACCTGGCCGTGCGGTATCGCCTCAGTGACGCAGAGCCGCCAGCGCGCGGGAAGGCTGCCGCCTCGCCGGTGCCGGAAGCTCTGGCGTCGCTTCCCGGTGCCTTACGCGCGGAGCTTCGAGACGCTCTGATGACGTTGGATCAGGAACTGATTGGCCAGGCCATCGGCAAAGTGTCGCAGTTGGATGCCGCCCTGGGCGCCGCCCTGGCGAGGCAGGCGGACCGCTTCGCATACACAGCCATGCTCCGGGCGGTGAGAGCGGCGCCACCGGTTCCGCCTCCCCCATCGGATCCCGCGGCATAGGGCTTCAGGCTTGTCCAGACGAGCGGAGTCTCCCCTTGCACATTGGCGACTCTAATCACAGCCGCGACCCGGACCCGGGCGGTCACCGTCCTTCGTGCCCGTGTGGCGCAATCTGCATCTGCATGATCTCGTCCGCAAACCGGCCCTGACGCAACAGTCCGGCCATGGTCTTCATCGAGGGTCCGATATGGTGGAAGAACTGTTTCTAGCCGGCGCACAGGTAGTTCAACCCCGCCTCGCCATCCGGCGCCGTGATGAACCGGTTGCGGGGACATTCACCGTGGCAGGCGAACCGCACGTCGCACTCCCGGCAATACTTGGTCAAGCTGTTCAGTTTGTCGAGCCCGAACGCGCGTTGCTTTTCCTAAGCAGCCAGTTCCGTCATCGGCGTATTCAGAATATTTCCTAGGAGATACTCGGGCTCGACGTAGTGATCGCAGGAATAGATGTCACCGTTGTGCTCCAGCGCCATCGCGCTGACGCAGGTGGGCGAGAAGATGCATAGACTGTGCTGCCCGAGCGAGTTGGCAAGAGCGACGTCGAAGGTCTGCAACGAACGCGCCTCCCACGTCGCGGTGCACCCACTCGTCGAAGATGGCGATGAGAAAGCGGCCGAACTGTTCGGCCCCGACGGAGCGATCGGTCACCAGTGTGCCGTTCTGGGTATACAGGGGCCGGTCCGAGCCGGGCCGCTCGCCCCAACCCAGGTTGGCCAAAGGGAGAAAGTCTGCCGTGGTCCGCTCCACGATGGGGATGAACTGCATGTACTTCGTCCGCAACTCGTCCCGGAAAAACCGGTAGACATCGAGAGCGGATATTCGGCATTCGCGGCGTGAATCGTGCACAGGATATTGACGTCGACTCCGTGGCGGTTCAGCATTTCCCAGCCGCGCATCACGCATCGTCGAGGAGCGGACTCTTTATTAATTCGGCTCTGGCCGACCTCAACAGGACCAACCGCAATGGCTACGGACGGCTCGAATTCCCTGTCGCCTGCCGTGTCTTGACGAAGAGTTCTCGCAGGTCGTCCACCGCCGCAGCATCGCCCTTCGCCAGTGCCGCCGTCACCTTGTCCCGAGACGCAAGGAGACCCTCCAGGGCCTTTCTGCTGGTCGCGTCCTGCGCTTGGTTCGTCATTTCACGGGCACGGCCAAAGAACTGGCTGCTGGTCTCGGCAGCGAGACCGAAGTTCTTTTGGGTCGCCTGAAAGTAGGCTAGGCTGATCAGTTCGCGAAGTTGGTATCCTGCTTTCTCCTGCACCGATTTTCGCAGTTCATCTTCCAGCCGGTTCACTTTCACAAACTCCGGGACGAATCCAATGAGGAATACAGCGATTGCTACGACGGCCGCTACGACGATCTTGTTCTTCATATGCGCCCCATGCGAGTCAGCCTTTGTGGATCCCTGCTTTGCTGTTGAGCAGGGAAGCCAGACTATCCGGCGCCCGCCGACTTGAAAAAAGCTCCCTTTCCTCCTGAAATCCGCGGGGATGATGAAGACATCCGGCAGAGGACTCAAAATATTCCGGCTTTGCCGCAACCCGCAGGATTGTCCGCCGCAACAGAACGCGAAAAGGCCACGCGCCGGCTCATTTCGGGAGAGCCTCGGATCTGTTCAGCGCGCTGCAAAATGCTCGTCGCAAACCAGGGCGCGGACACCAAGTTCCACCAGGGCACCGAGCACACGGGTGGCCGGATTCGGGCAGCCCGGGTGGTCGCAGATGTATTCCACGAGCGTTTCCTCGCGACCGTCCGGGCCCATGATGCCCGTTTTGATAGTTACCTGAGGCATTTGGCCGACAGGCCTATTCTAGGCCTGCCGGCCAGTTGATGGCAATTTGCGCGCGTCTACTCAGTCGCGTGCGAGCGCGGCCGCAGCCTCCTTCTCGAGGTCGAGGTACTGCGCCTTCTCGACCGTCACGCCGACAGCGCGGATCGTACCGCCCTTGAACTTCCCGGGGGATTTGTAGCCCTCGCTGACCGCGTCGCCGCTGTCGTAGCCGATGCAAAGGCCGTCGCCCGACAAGGTGAACTTGCCGATCTGCGCGCGCATCGGCCCTTCCGCCACGACCTGGTCGTTGACGTAGAGCTTCGTCTTGCCCACCGACTCGCGATTGGGGCCGGCGCCCTCCCGGATGAACTCCATCCCCAGCGTGTATTTGCCGGGCGTCAGCACCGGTGAGACGAATTTCTGTTCGGGCTTGAAGCCGAGGAAGTTGTAAACGTACTGCACCTTCTTGTCCGCAATGAAGAGCGCATGCCCGCCGAAGCGAGACCCGTGCGCGAAGATCACGCCCGAGCAGTCCGGATCGGTGATTTCGACATCGGCGAGGATCTTGTAGGAACGTCCCCGCACGTTGACGGCGACGGACTCCGGAACCGAAGTCGTTCCCGGATAGTAGATGTACCGCTCGCGGGGTGCTTCTTCCGAGGGCCTTGGGTCGGTGAGGATCTGATATGCCAGGCGGTCATCCAGCGGGAGAACCATGTTCTTTTCCGCCTCTTCA
>DATJYW010000138.1:0-3249 GCA_035499435.1 Candidatus Acidiferrales bacterium
CCCAGGAGCCGCACCCCTGCGCCCCCTCCCCCAATCCCGTTCACAGCACTTTTTCGCTGCAAACAAACCACTTACGCTCTAAACTCTTGACCCCGTATTCTATCCTGGAATTGAGGATGCAAATGTCTTCTAATCGACAAATCAATGCTTCACGGACCAACGGAGCTCTCTCCAAAGGTCCCGTCACCGCCGAAGGTAAACGGCGCTCTTCCCAAAATGCCATCTCCCACGGCCTGTTCGCCAAACAGATCGTTCTCTCCGAAGAAAGCGAGGAGGGCTTCCGCATGGTCCTGAACGACCACCTCCGGCGCTTCGGTGGTGAGGAGGGCGTCCAACACGGTGTCATCGAAGAGATGGTCGCCGCCTGGTGGCGCCTCCGCCGCGCGTGGGCCATCGAAACCCGAATGCTCGAAAAAGAAGCCGCCGCCCAGACCTCCGGCGACAACCTCGATCGCCTCACCACCGCCTTCTGCCATCTCGCGGCCAAGCCCGAACTGGCCCTCATGCACCGCTACCAGACTCAGCTCCACCTTCACTATCAGCGCGCCCTCCAGACCGTGCTCTTCCTGCACCCCGCAGTGCAAAACGAACCTAATCCCATTTCCGAACACCTGCCCGCCCTCGAACCCGCGCACCCGCCCCTGCTCGAAGCCCCTCCCGATGCCCTGCCTAAACCGGAGCTCCCCTCCGATGACAGCCCCTTCGCCCAACACCCCCTTGTTGACGGAGATTAGGGCGATTGCTATACTGGCGGTACGCTAAATCCCTTCATTCCAGCGGCCTGCGATATTCGCATCTTCGCTGTGCTGGGTTGAATCGAAAAGAGATAGTGATGGCCAACGCACTCCCTGTCCCCCATGTCGTCCGCCCCGAAGCGGAGCCTTTGCTCGATACCATCGGCAATACGCCCCTGATCCGGCTGGAGAAAATCCCGCGCGACTTTCCGGGCGTCGAGATCTATGGCAAGGCGGAATACTTCAACCCCGGCGGCAGCGTCAAGGACCGCGCCGCCAAAAACATGGTGCTCGAGGGCGAGCGCTCGGGCAAACTCAATCACAACCGCACCATCCTGGATTCCACCAGCGGCAACACGGGCATCGCCTACGCCATGATCGGCGCCAACCGCGGATACAAGGTGAAGCTCGTGCTGCCGGCCAACGCCAGCCAGGAGCGCAAGCGCATTCTCAAGGCCTACGGCGCGGAGATGCTGTTCAGCGACGCCGGCGAGGGCAGCGACGGAGCCATCCGGTTGTGCCGCCAGATCTACATGGAAGACCCGGACCGCTATTTCTATCCCGACCAGTACAACAACTCCGCCAACTGGAAGGCGCACTTCGAAACCACCGGGCCGGAAATCATCAAGCAGACCAACGGCGCGATCACGCACTTCGTCGCCGCCATGGGAACCAGCGGAACCTTCACCGGCACCACCAAGCGGCTGCGGCGCGACCTTCCCGACGTGAAGTGCTGGTCGGCGCAGCCTTCCAGCGGCTTCCACGGACTGGAAGGCCTGAAGCACATGCCCACCGCCATCCGGCCGGGCTTCTATGACGATGCGCTCGCCGATGGCAACCTCTGGATCGAGACCGAAGACGCCTACCGCATGGTGCGCCGCCTGGCGCGCGAAGAGGGGCTGCTCGTGGGAATCTCCTCCGGATGCAACGTGCACGCGGCTGCCATGCTGGCGCGCGAGCTTTCCGCCAGGGGCGAGAGCGCGACCATCGTGACCATCCTGTGCGACAGCGCGGAGAAGTATCTGAGCGAGCACTTCTGGGACGAGGAATGATTCGCATCGAGCCTGGGCCCTGGGCGGCCATGGTGTCGCACGCGCGCGCTACCTACCCGAATGAATGCTGCGGAGCCATGTTGGGCCTAATCGACGGCGATGCCAAGACCGTCCGCGAGTCGGTCGCGCTCCGGAATGCCTTCGAAGGCGCGCAGGCGGCCCGCTACGAACTGCGGCCGGAAGATCTGCTGGCGGCCGACAAGGCGGCGCGCCAGCGGGGCATGGACCTCATCGGGATCTATCACTCGCACCCCGATTGCGGGGCCTACTTTTCCCAGACGGACCTGCGCAATTCCTGCCCCTGGTATTCCTTCGTTGTACTATCGATTCAAAAGGGCGAGTTCGATCACGCCAATAGCTGGCTGCCCAACATGGATCAGACAGAGGCGGCAAAAGAGGAGCTGGTTTACTGATATGGCAAAGGTTTTGATCCCTACACCCCTGCGGCAGTTCACGGGGAAGCAGGATTCGGTTTCGGTCGCGGGCGCGACGGTGGGCGAAGTGCTCGCCACCCTGACGGCTCAGTATCCCGACCTGCGCAAGCAGATTTTCACCGACGAGGGCAAGCTGCGAAGCTTCGTCAACGTGTATCTCAACGACGAAGACATCCGCTACATGAAAAAGGACGCGACCCCGGCGGCCGAGGGCGACACGCTGTCGCTGGTGCCTTCGATCGCGGGCGGGTCCGCGGCCGCGCCCCCGGCTCCCCCGGAGGAAGTCACGCTCTCCAAGGACGAGATCCTGCGCTACAGCCGCCACCTCATCATCCCGGAAGTCGGAATCGAGGGGCAGAAAAAGCTCAAGGCGGCGAACGTGCTGCTGGTGGGCACGGGCGGGCTGGGCGCGCCCCTTGGCCTCTACCTCGCGGCGGCCGGCATCGGGCGCATCGGGCTGGTCGATTTCGATACCGTCGATTTCACCAACCTCCAGCGGCAGGTGATCCACTTCACCGGCGACGTCGGGCGCAAGAAGCTCGATTCCGCTGCGGAGAAGATGCAGGCCATTAATCCGCACCTCAAAATCACGCGCCACGAAGTGGCCCTCACCAGCGAGAACGCGCTCGACATCCTCAAAGACTACGACCTGGTGATCGACGGCACGGATAATTTTCCGACGCGCTACCTCGTGAACGACGCCTGCGTGCTCCTCAAGAAGCCCAACGTCTACGGGTCGATCTTCCGGTTCGAAGGCCAGGCGACCGTGTTCGCCTACGAAGGCGGACCGTGCTACCGCTGCCTCTACCCGGAGCCGCCTCCTCCGGGATTGGTGCCGAGCTGCGCCGAGGGCGGAGTGCTGGGCATTCTGCCGGGGACCATCGGGCTGATCCAGGCAACCGAAGCGGTGAAGCTGATCCTCGGAATCGGCGAGCCGCTGGTCGGCCGGCTACTCCTGTACGACGCCCTGGCCATGCGGTTCCGCGAGCTCAAGCTGCGCAAGAACCCGGAGTGCCCGGTGTGCGGCGA
>DATJYW010000139.1:0-2148 GCA_035499435.1 Candidatus Acidiferrales bacterium
GGCAGCAGCAGGATCTTCAGTTCGTTTTCGATGCGCGCGCGCTCCGGCTCGAGCTGTGCAACTTCCTGCTCGGCCATCGCGCGCAGGTCGGGATCCTGCTCTTCGAGCATCTGCCGCGCCTGCGAGAGGCCGTCGTCCACCTTCTTCCATTCGCGATACTTGCCCGTAATCTCGGAAAGGTCGCTATGCGCCTTGGTGACTTTACGGTATTGTTCCGCATCGCCGATCACGGCCGGATCGGCCATTTGGTTAGTGAGCTCGTCGAAGCGCTTTTCGAGCTGATCGAGCTTCTGAACGAATTGCATGGCGAATTACGCGATCACCAACTCCCCGCCCTGCTTCTGCTCCAGCGCCATCGCGCCTTCCAGCGCGTGGATGGCCACCGCCGCCTGATCGTCGGACGGCGGCTTGGTGGTGATGCGCTGCAGCCAGAGGCCGGGAGCCGTCAGCAGAGCGAGCAGGGAACCGCGGCGCCGCGCGGCGAAGCGGATCAGCTCGTAGCTGACGCCCGCGATCGGCAAGAGCAGCGCAATGCGGGCCAGCAACTTGGGCAGAAAACCGTCAAACGGAATAAACATGTAGAACACGACAGAGACCAGGATCACCACGAACAGGAAACTGGTGCCGCAGCGCGGATGGAATGTGGTGAACTGCTGCGCGTTCTCCACGGTAACGGGCTTGCCGGATTCGTAATTGAAGACTACCTTGTGCTCGGCGCCATGGTACTCAAAGATGCGATGAAAATCCTTGGACAGCGAGAGAGCCCACATCATCGCCAGGAAAATGGCCATCCGAACGACGCCATCCGCCAGGTTGAACATCGCGCGGCTCTCGAACACGGACGGGTACAAGCCCTTCAGCCAGGTGGCGACCGAAAGCGGCACCAGCTTGTTGAGCACGATGAACATGCCGAGCGAGATGATGATGTTGACGGCCATGGCCCAAGCCGGCACTTCGGTGGGGCCTTTCTTCGGCTTGGCGGGCTTCCCGGCCTGCTCCCGGGCGTCGTCCTCGATAGCTACGTCCGCCGAGAACTTGAGCGCCTTCATGCCCAGCGACATCGCCTGAAACAACGTGCCCACGCCTCGAAACACCGGGTACCTAAAGATCTTGTGCTGTTCGGAAATGCGCGCCAGCGGCATCTCCTCGGTCACGATTTCGCCGCTCTTCTTCCGCACTGCCACGCAGTAGCTGTGCGGAGCGCGCATCATGACACCTTCCATCACCGCCTGTCCGCCGACGAGCGTTTCTTCGCCGCTTTCCAATAGCGGCATAAGCTGTGTGTGGGCAAAAAGGCGGAAGTACGTACGAAAGGACACGGAACCTCTCCGATCTACTTGTACATTATAACAGCGGCTTCGTAAAGCTATCTCGCGGCCAGATCCTCGGCGAAAATGCGCCGGGCTTCGCGGTATTCCTCCGGCAGCAGGGGCCCGAGCTTCGCCGATTCTTCGGCCTCGCGGCGCTCCTCCTGGAACGTCGCGGCGAGCGATTGCCAGGCCACCAAGCAGGCTTCGATTACTTCACTCGAATAGCGTTCGGCGGCGTCGATGAGCTGGTTGGCGCGTTCCAGGATCTGCTGGGCATCACGCACACGGCCCGCGGCGTGCTCCACGATGCCGGCATACCGCGGCAGCTCCAGGTGCGGACCGAATGCCTCTACGGTGGTTGCCCACCGGTCGAGCACGATCAGCGCTCCGTAGCGGTGGCGGTCGAGCGTCATTTCGTAGGCGAAAGCTCCACCTTTGGGCTGGCCCTCCAGGCGCCGCAGAGCCGCCGAGGCCGCATTCAGCTCGCCGGCTAACGCATCGAGAAACGCGGCAACGCAACCGTAAAATTGCGGCGCGCTGAGATTGGGATATCGGGTGATGCGCAACCGGCCGCCTAACTGGTTATGTGATCGCCGAGCGCCCGTTCGACTTCCTGCGGGTCCAGGCGCTCGCCGTTGTTCAGGCGGGCCACGATGGAGTCGATGATCTGCTTGGCTTCATCCTTGCGGTAGTTGCGGATGAAGCCGTCGAAGAAGTGCTCCCCGGCGAGAGCGTGATTGATCTCGGATTCCTTGTTGTGATCCTGAAGCTCGGTGAAATAGCACACGCGGTACTTGCCGGTATACTCCGTCTCCCGGTAGATCTCGAACATGACTTT
>DATJYW010000140.1:0-3256 GCA_035499435.1 Candidatus Acidiferrales bacterium
ACGGATGTTATGAATGTCTTGCCATCAGGACTAGCGCTGAATCCCGCTACGGTAGCCGATACGGGCACATCAAGCGGCACGATTCCTTTTGGCCGCCCGCCTGGAACCGCGAAAGCAGCCAGCTCCCACCTGCGAGCAGAATTACGGCGGATCGCATAGAGAGAGGCGCCATCCCTTGAAAATCCGAATGTGTCCACACGAGTGTCTATCACAACGTGCCGGCTTCCGTCTGCGGCGACCAGATGCAGAGCCATGCCGACCTGATGACAGATCCACTCGCCGGTTGAGGACCATTCGGTCTTCGAACCTCCTTCCGCCGCCTCCTCCAACAACACCGCATCGCCACCGCCGACAGGCCGCTTCACCAGTTCCCACCGAGCACCGTTCAGCCGCCGATAGGCAATCCAATTTCCGTCCGGCGACCATGAGATACCGTGCTGGTCGGAACTCTGCGGATCGGGTATCACGGGACGGCCACCGGCGACGTTTGCGATCGCGGTCACATGGTGTTCCCCGTACTGGTCGAACGAAATGCGGCTGCCGTCCGGCGAGAAGTTCAGCTTCTCGATGTCATAGATGTCAGAGCCCTCCGGCCGCACGAGCAGTGTCGGTACGCTGCCGTTGGCATTACGCATCCATATCTCCGGAACGCCTCCGGCCGTGGTGACATAGGCGAACTGCGAATTCACAGGAGACCAGGCCGGGTCCGTCTCGCTGCGCGATGTGGCCAGCAGCGGTCTGGATGATGAGCCGTCCAGCGCCATCAGCATAATGTTGGAATCGTCTGTCCCGCTGGTAAAGGCGATGCGTCGGCCATCGGGCGACACGGCCGGTTGTGTCTCGGTTACAGTCGAGGCAGTGATCTGACGCAGGTCCCCGCTCTCGGAATCGGCGCTGTACAAGTGCCCCTGGACGCTGAGCATCAGGCGCCGGCTATCCGGCATCCAGCTCGGAGGCTGCACGCGGTTGCGGCTTCCGGGCAGATGAATCGGTACTCGTTTCGGCGCGCCAGAGGGAAAAGGGACGATCCAGAATTCCGGTTCGGAAACGGCCGCATGGCGCGAGATGGAGACAACGAACTTCGAACCGTTCGGAGCAAATTGCGGACTGGAAATCTGGGCCAGCTTGGCGGAGAACGGAGCCGCACGATAGAGTTTCGGTTCGGCGCCCACGGGTGAAGCGATGAGAAGCTCCGCGTCGCCCACGAAGCCTCTTGTCATCACCATCGTCTTCCCGTCGGGCGATATGGCCGCACTTATGGTGTTTGGAGCGACGATGCGCGGCCTGCCACCCGCAGGGCTAACGGACCAAAGTGCTCGTTGCGATTGATAGTAAATACTGCTTCCATCCGGCGCCCAGAACGGCCGATTGCAATCGTCTCGCGAACTGGTGACCCGCGTTTCCGATGCCGCATCCAGGCTGCGAGTGTAAATCTGCCTGATGCCATCAACTACGAATTCGTAGGCGAGGGTGCGGCCATCTGGCGACCAGGCGGGCGCGGATTCCTCCCCGGATTCGGTCGCGAAGGCTGTGAGGCGGTACGATGACAAATCGGTTCCCGAAGGCGGCAACCAGACGTTAACCAGCAGTGCACCCGCGGCCACGGCCAGAGCGGCGATCAGCGCGGACGTTCCAGCTTTCGCGAGACGCATCCGGCGGGGCGGCTTGGGATCGGGGGGAGGTGTGGCAGGATTCTCCAGCAACTCCTCCAGCAGGATACGAACGTCCTGGATGGATTGCAGGCGCCGCGTGGGGTCTTTCCGCAAGCAGCGGTTTACCAGCCTGTCGAGTTCGGGCGGAACATCCTGCCTGAATGAGCGAAGTGGTGGCGGATCGCGATGCAGAATGGCGCCGACGATCGCCAGCCGGGAGTCGCCCGGAAACGCCGGCTGGCCGGACAGCATTTCGTAGGCGACGGAGCCAAAGGCGAATATATCGGAGCGCGTATCCACTCGTTTGCCTTCAGCCTGCTCAGGAGACATGTAAAGGAAAGTGCCCGCAATCGCTCCCGGCGTGGTGACGGTAGCCGTCTCGCCGTCCTCTCCGATTGTTGGTTCCTGTTGCGCCAGGCCGAAGTCCAGAACCTTAGCGGCGCCGGCCTCCGTCACCATAATGTTTCCAGGCTTGACGTCCCGGTGCACAATGCCGGCCGCATGTGCGGCTGACAAGGCGTCCGCAATCTGCAGCAGGTATCGGAGGGCAGTGTCGAGAGGCAGTCCCTTGCGTTTGCGGCCGATCTGATCCGCGAGGGTAGTTCCCTCGACGTATTCCATGACGATCATGTCGCAGCCATCCTGCGTAAGTACGTCGTGAACCGTAACGATATTGGGATGGTTGAGAGCAGAGGCGGCCTGCGCTTCGCGGAGCAGCCGATTCCGGCCGCCGACGCTATCGCTTGTTTCGCTCAAGATCTTGATGGCAACGACCCGATTGAGGCGCGTGTCGCGAGCTTTGTGAACCTGGCCCATACCACCGGCGCCAATCAGGCCGAGAATCTGATACGGGCCGATCGATCTGCCGGGTGATATTGCCATGCGACGCAGAATGATTGTACATCGAAGGGTATGTCTGGAATAGCGCATCGACTTGGGTCGTGTGCCGGGACCGAAGATAGACGTTACGGGTCCTTTTCTGGAGGGCGGCCCGGCGATGGCGCCGCAGATGCACGAGTGAGTAGCCCCGACGACGCGCGCAACATAGTGGAGTATGCAACGGCAGGTTCCGATCACGTCGACGTCGGCGGTGTTCGAGGCAGTCCGCCCGGACCGGCCGCCGCTCGAAACACGGATGTTGGATGCACGATCTCCGTTGTGAAGTGTGCGACCAAAGAGGGTACAGCTTCCTGGTCGAAGTCTATGGGCGGATCACTCGCTATACGGACAAGATCGCAGGTGAGCAGACGCCACACGCTTTCTACTCGCCCATACCGACTTGCGGGCGTTGTTCACCTCACGCCCAAGATCAATTGGCACCCATCTCTTAGTTGTCAACCCCAGGCGTAGTGGTGTATAACTTAGAGCTTTCGGTCTGGTATTCTTTGGTAAGTGATGACAGATTTGGTGCTCGAACATAGGGCGGCCCTCGCCCGGAATAGGGACATTTTCCTCATTGAACACGGCAGATTTCTGAAGGCGTTTAGCTGCACTCTGCAAAACTTCGAACCTCTGTTCGAGAGGTTGTCGACAGCGAGAGACCTGAGCGGAAAATCGCAGGTCAGCCTTATTCCGTTCGTCGCGCTGCTACAGAGACAGGTCAC
>DATJYW010000141.1:0-24025 GCA_035499435.1 Candidatus Acidiferrales bacterium
CCGGCTCCACGGTGTTCTCGGTTCAGGTCAATCCAGCGGGCAAATCCGCCGGCGTGTACACCTCGGGCGTCACCATTAACCAATCCGGCGCGGCGAACACCCCGCTGAATTTCCCGGTCGTGCTGGTGGTGAACGGCGGCGGAACCGGCAGTTCCGGTCCGCTGCTCTTTACTCCGGCAAGCATGTCGTTCAGCTCCGCCAATGGCGTCACGCCGACGCCGCTGGTTCTGTCTGTGTCGGCGAACGTGACCAGTCCGTTTACCGTGAGCTCGAGCGCATCCTGGTTGTCCGTGTCTCCAACCTCGGGCACGACGCCGGTGAATCTCTCCGTCAGCGTGAACCCCTCGGGGCTGGCGTCGAATTCGACCAATACCGGCACCCTCACATTCAATTCGAACGGCACCATCCAGACGGTCAACGTGACCTATGTGGTCGGCTCGGGCGGCGGAGGCGGTACCGGGAACGTCACCGTGAGCTGCACCAGCAGTTGCGGAACCACCCAGCCTTCCATGTCCTTCACCGGACAGGCGGGCTCCGGGTCTCTGCCGGCGGGGACGCTTTCCGTGGCAAGCACGTCGGGTTCGGCCGGCGTCCAGTTCACCGTTCAGACTTCAACTAGCGGCGGCGGCGCCTGGCTCTCCACCAGCGCCGGCTCCAGCACCCTGACCACACCCGTCAATCCGCTCACCGTGAATGTCAATGCCACCAGCCTGGCTGCCGGATCGTACAGTGGGACGATCACCATCGTGCCCAGTGGCGGCTCTTCGGTGAGTGTCCCGGTGTCCTTGACCATCACGGCGCCGCCCACGGTCAGCGCCACCCCGACCTCGCTCTCGTTCACTTACCGCATCGGCGATACCGCGCCCGCGGTGCAGAGCATCAATGTAAGCGGCGGCGGGTCGGCTCTCGCGTTCACCGCCACCGCGGCCACTTCCACCGGCGGCAACTGGCTTTCGGTGAGCCCCACTTCCGGCACTACGCCCACCAGCGGGACTGCCCAGGTCACCGTCACCGTGAACACCACGAACCTGAGCCCCGGGAATTTCGCCGGCACAGTCGTTATCGCCGGAAGCGGCAGTGCGACCGGCTCCACCACGGTGAACGTGACCTTGAGTGTCACCGCGCCCCTGCCCACCGTCTCGCGCGTGGTCAATGGCGCCAGCTATCAGGCCAACGCGCTCTCGCCGGGCGAGGTGATTACCCTGTTCGCCAGCGATGCGCAGCACCCAATCGGTCCGTCTACTCCGGTCGGCCTGACACTCGATTCGACCGGCAAGGTGGCCACCACGCTCGGCGGCGTGCAGGTGCTGATCAACGGCTTCGCGTGCCCCATGATCTACGTGAGTTCCACGCAGGTCTCCGCGGTGGTGCCCTACGAAATCGCCCCGCTCGTCACCGCCAGCGTGATCCTCAAGTATCTCGGCCAGTCGTCCAACGGCGTGACCGTCAACATCGCCACCACCTCTCCGGGCATCTTCACGCTGAACTCCTCGGGCACCGGCCCCGGAGCCATCCTCAACCAGAACCAGTCGGTGAACTCGCCCAGCAATCCGGATTCGCGCGGGAACACGGTGACCATCTATATGACCGGTGAAGGCCAGACTACACCGGCCGGAGTCACTGGCAAGGTAACCACCGTAGCATCGGCTCCGCCGCTGACGCCGGCGCCGCTATTGGCTATCGGCGTGACCATCGGCGGCGCGCCCGCGAATTATGTCTTCGCCGGCGAAGCCCCGGGAATCGTCTCCGGTGTCCTGCAGTTGAACGTCGTCATCCCGGCCACGGTGTCCGCCGGCGACCTCCCATTGGTGGTCTCCATCGGCGGTGTGCCGTCCCAAACCGGCGTCACGATCTCGGTAAAGTAATTCGTGGGGCGGTTACCGGCCTGCCCCGTCTCATCGCATGCACGAAACGGCCTGCAAATACGTCAACTGATTTGTGGGCCCGCTTCGTCTCGTAGTCTGCCTGACCGCCGTGTCGGCGTTGGCCGCCGAAACTCCGCTGGACACGCTGCTCAAAAGCGTCGAAGCCCGCTATAACAAAGCCAAGACTTTGCAAGTCCTTTTTCATGAGGACTATACGCCGCTTGGCCGCCCCCGCCGGTCGGAAAGTGGCCTGCTCCAGCTCCGCAAACCCGGCAAAATGCGCTGGGACTACGATCAGCCCAAGGGCAAGCTCTTCATCAGCGACGGCAAGTTCCTCTGGCTCTACACCCCGGCCGACAACCGGGCCGAGAAACTCAAGCTCAAGGAAAGCGACGATATGCGCGCCCCGCTCGCCTTCCTCCTTGGTAAGTTGGACTTCCAGAAGGAGTTCCGCAATCTCCAAGCCAGGCCGGAAGGCTCTGCCCAGCGCATCACCGCCGAGCCCAAGACCGATAATCTGCCGTATTCCGCCGTGGAATTCGTAGTCGACCCCCAAAGCCGGATCCACATGGTCAAAGTCACCGGTTTCGACCGGTCCATTCTCGAATTCCGCTTCGACGACGAAAAAATCGATCCCCCTCTGGACTCTAAGTTGTTCCAATTCCAGGTACCTAAGGGCGCGGAGCTGGTCGAGGAGGGCCGTTAGCCGTGGCCGACTACGCGGTCAAATACGCCGACGGGCGCGGCCAGATTCACCAGCAGGTGGCCGCCGCCGCCAGCGAAAAAGAGCTCCGCGAGAAATACACCCAGCAGGGGTTTCTCGTCTATTCCATCAAGGCTCGCGGAGCCGCGGCGGGCGCCGGGCTCCTGCGAGGGCGGAAAAAGCTTGACCTCGAGAAATTCCTGATCTTCAACCAGCAGTTCGTCACCCTGATCCGCGCCGGCCTCCCCATCCTCAAGTCCCTCGACCTTCTGGCCGAGCGCCTCACCGACCCCAAGCTCGGCCCCCACATCCGCGCCGTCCGTGACGAAGTCCGCAGCGGCACCCTGCTCAGCGAAGCCTTCCGCCAGCAGGGCGTCTTCCCCAAGATCTACGTGACCTCGGTCATGGCCGGCGAGAAAAGCGGCAGCCTGACCGAGGTGCTCGACCGCTATATCACCTATCAGAAGCTCTCGCTGTCGGTCAAAAAGAAGGTGCTGGTTTCGCTGATGTATCCGGCGGTGCTGATCGTCCTGGTGATCGGGCTCATGATCTTCCTGGTGACCTACGTGGTCCCGACCTTCGCCGGGCTCTACAGCAGCATGAACGCCAACCTCCCCACCATCACCCAATACCTGATCGCGGTCGGAACCACGGCGCGCAGCTACATCCTGGTCGCTTTCGGCGCGCTCGTCGGCCTGATCTTCGTCTTCCGCTGGTGGGTGCGCCGCGAGCAGTCCCGCGAAACCGTGGATCGCATCAAGCTGCGCCTGCCCATCGCCGGCGATATCTGGCTCAAGTATCAGGTGGCCCAGCTTTCGCGCATTCTCAGCACCTTGCTGGTGGGCGGCATCCCGCTCGTCCAGTCCATGGAGACCGCCGCCGATTCGCTCGGGACGCCCCTGCTCAAACGCGCCGTGGAAGCCGCCGGCAAGATGGTCCGCGAAGGCCAGCCGCTTTCGGGTTCGCTGAAGGCCTCCAAGATGTTCCCGCCGCTGGCAATCGATATGATCGAAGTAGGGGAATCCACGGGCGCTCTGCCGGCGATGCTGAACTCCGTAGCGGAATTCTTTGAAGAAGACGTCAACACGCGCATGACCGCGGTGCTCTCCCTGGTCGAGCCCGCCATCATGATCGTCATGGGCAGTTTCGTCGCGTTCGTCCTGATCGCGCTCTACCTGCCGATCTTCTCCCTGGCGGATACCATTCGGTGAGCTCTATGGCGACGGAAAAGATCAGACTCACGGACCCCGCGGCGGAGGCCGAACAGGCGCAGGCGATCGCCGCGCGCTACCGCCACGAGTTCGTCGATCTGCGTGTCGCCGGCATCGATCACGACCTGTTCCGCTCCATCCCCGTGGATCTCATGTTCCGGTACAACTTCGTGCCGCTGCATGCCGAGAACGGAACCTTGGAGATCGCTCTCTCCGACCCGCGCAACCTCAACCTGATCGATGAGCTGACGCTGCTGCTCAACAAGAAGCTGCGCGTCAAAGTAGCCACCCTCTCGCAGATTTCGGAGCTGCTCAAGAAGACCGAGCAGTCGCAGCGCGTCCTGGAAGAGGTGACCGAGGGCTTCGCGCTCGACGTGGTGGCCGAAGAGGGCGAGCAGGACGAGACGCTCTCCATCGACAAGCTGACTTCGACCGACAGCGACATCGCGCCGGTCATCAAGCTGGTCGACACCACCATCTTCAATGCCCTGGAGCGGCGCGCCAGCGACATTCACATCGAATCCCGCGACCAGGAAGTGGCCATCAAGTACCGCATCGACGGCGTGCTGCACTACGCCATGCCGCCCATCGCCAAGGACTGGCAGTCCACCATCATCTCGCGCATCAAGGTCATGAGCGAGCTGGATATCGCCGAGAAGCGCGTCCCCCAGGACGGCCGTTTCCGCGTGCGCTACAAGAACCGCCTCATCGACTTCCGCGTCTCCATCATGCCCACCATCCACGGCGAAGACGCCGTGCTCCGCGTGCTGGACAAGGAATCGATGAGCGAGAAGTTCGCCAAGCTCTCGCTCGACGTGGTCGGCTTCAGCGAAGGCGATCTGACGAAATTCCGCCGCTACATCCTCGAGCCGTACGGCATGGTGCTGGTAACCGGTCCCACTGGCTCGGGCAAGACCACCACCCTCTACGCCGCCCTGAGCGAGATCAAGAACGACGAAGACAAGATCATCACCATCGAGGACCCGGTCGAATACCAGATCAAGGGCATCACCCAGATCCCGGTGAACGAGAAGAAGGGCCTCACCTTCGCCCGCGGCCTGCGCTCGATTCTGCGCCACGACCCGGACAAGATCATGGTCGGCGAAATCCGCGACCAGGAGACCGCGCAGATCGCCATCAACTCCGCCCTCACCGGCCACCTGGTGTTCACCACCGTGCACGCCAACAACGTGCTCGACGTCCTGGGCCGGTTCCTGAACATGGGCGTCGAGCCGTACAATTTCGTCTCGGCGCTGAACTGCATCCTGGCCCAGCGTCTGGTGCGCGTGATC
Organism: Candidatus Acidiferrales bacterium; assembly: GCA_035499435.1. Classification (GTDB taxonomy): domain Bacteria; phylum Acidobacteriota; class Terriglobia; order Bryobacterales; family Bryobacteraceae; genus Solibacter. The sequence continues at coordinate 5,072 of DATJYW010000141.1, forward strand.
TGCGAGCACTGCAAGCGCCGCGTGCACTATCCCGATGCCATGCTGGTGGAAAGCGGCCTGCATCCCGACGAATGGCGTGACGTGCCGCTCTATGAAGGCACCGGCTGCTTCGAGTGCGGCGGCACCGGTTTCCGCGGCCGTTCCGCGATTCACGAGCTGCTGGATTTGACCGACAAAATCCGCGAAATGATTCTAGACCGGCGCCCGACTTCCGAAATCAAGCGCGCCGCCCGTGAGGAAGGCATGACCTTCCTGCGCGAATCCGCCGTCGAAAAAATGCGCGCCGGCGTGACCACCCTGCGCGAGATCAACAAGGTTACGTTCATAGAAGGATGACCGTGCTCGATTCTGTCCGCTCCGTCTTCCGCGACCCGCCGCCCGCCATGGCCTTCGAGATCTCCGAGGCCGGCATTGCGGCGGCGCGCATCTCCTCGCACGCGGAGCTGGAGTTTCAGCCTTTCAACCCCGGCACCCTCACGGTCTCGCCGCTCAAGGAAAATATCGCCGATCCCGACGCCTTCATCCTCGCCGTCCGCAGCCTTGCCGCCACCCAGGCCGCCCGCAAGCGCAAGGACGCGGCGCTGATCCTGCCCGATTACAGCGCGCGCATCGCCGTCCTCGATTTCGACCAGTTCCCTTCCGATGCCAAAGAGCAGGCGTCGCTGATCCGCTTCCGCGTGAAGCGCGCCGTGCCCTTCGACGTCGATTCCGCCGCTTTGAGCTACTTCGTGCAGAGCGGCGAAAAGGGCCGCGTCGACGTAGTGGTCGTAATGGCCCCCCTCGAAATTGTCGCCCGCTACGAGGCGCCGTTCCGGACCGCCGGAATGAACCCTGGCCTGGTCACCATGTCGTCCCTCGCCGCGCTGGAGCTTGCTCCCGAAGCTGGCTTGAGCGTGCTCGCCAAGCTGACCGGCCGGGCGCTCAGCGTGCTTGTGCGGGATAAAGCCGTCCTCAAGCTCGCCCGCTGTCTCGAGCTGCCGTCGGGCGGCCTCACCGACATCGCCGACGTGCTCGTCCCCACGTTCGTCTACATCGAAGACAACCTCGGCCGCCGGGCGGAAAACCTGATCTTGTGCGGGTTCGGCGCACGTACCGAAGAGGCCGCGCAATTCTTCGGCGCGGAGCTGGGGGTGGAATGCGAGCCGCTGCGCTCGCCGCTGGGCGCCCCCGGCGAGAACAATGCGGGCCTGCTGGGCTACCTGCGGTCCGTCGCCAGGAACAATTGAGATGAAGATCGCCATCAATCTCGCCAGCCAGCCGTTCCGCCGCGACCGCGCCATGTTCGTCGCGTCGACCGCCGTCTGCTTGCTGCTGGTGGGCTCGCTCGGAGCGTTGATCATGCTGGCCCGGGCCGATAGCGCCCAGCTCGCCGACGTCCGCAAGGAAGTGGCCGGTTTGCGGTCGCAGCTCTCCGCGGTGACGAAGCAGGAGCGCGATGCCGAAGCCGTCCTTCACAAACCAGAAAACGCCGAGGTCCTGGAACGCAGCGTCTTTCTGAACACCTTGCTCTATCGCAAAGCCATCAGTTGGACGAAACTTCTGGCCGACCTGGAGAAGACGCTCCCCGCCAACGTCAAGGTGATCAACATCCGGCCCTTTATCAGCGGACAGGGCCAGATCACGCTGGATATGCTGGTCGGCGCCGAGGGTCCCAAGCCGGTCATTGGTATGTACCAGGCCCTGGAAAACTCGCCGCTCTTCGGCGGCGTCATTCAGCAGCAGTCGATGCCGCCCTCGCAGGCCGAGCCTCTCTATCGCTATCGCTTCACGGTGAACTATGCGCAGAAGCTTTAACTTCGCCTCCATCCCGTGGAACGACCCGCGCGTGGCCATGCGCGCGATCATCGGCGTGCTGCTGGCGGCCAACCTGGCAGGCGCCGTGATCGCGTTCAAGCCCTTCGGCGGCAGCGCGGACGACCTGCGGCGCGAGCGTGCCTCCCTGCAACAGCAGTTGGTCGCCACGCAGGCGCAGGTGGCCAAGAACAAACAACTCGTCGCGAAGGTCGAAACCGCCCGCGTGGCCGGCGACGACTTCCTCGAAAAATATGTCACCGACCGGCATGTGATGACCTCGACTCTTCAGGGCGAGATGGTGAATATCGCCGAAAGCTCGGGCGTCGTGTTGCAGCCGAACTCCTGGAGCCTGGAGCCCATCGAAGGCAGCGACACGCTCTACATTATGACCCTGAACGTAGCCTGCCAGGGAACCTATCCGGCGCTGGCCAAGTTCTTGAACCTGGTCGACAAGTCGGCGCATTTCCTGATCGTGGAGAGCCTCACCGCCACGCCTCTGCAGACGGGCGACAAGCTCAACGTCACCTTCAAGCTGGACACCTTCATCCGGCAGCGTCCCGGTGAGGACTTCGGTCCCGCGCCCGCCGCTGCCCCATCCTCGGAAGGTGCCGAATGATGAAATTCGGTGCGGAGAACAAGAAGTCTGTCTGGGCCCTGGGGGTGCTGGGCGTCGTGGCCGCGATCGTTCTCTATACCAATGTGATCTCCGATTCGTCGCCGGCGCCGGCCGCGAAGTCAGCCGCGAAGTCGGCCGTCATCGAGCGCAATCGGCCGGCGGAAATGCCCACCGCGGAATCCGCGCCGGCCACGCCCGCGCGCAAGCTCCTTCAGCGCGCACGGTCCGACGAGTTTCGCCCCATATTCCGTTCCAAACGTCCCGAAGACCGAATCGACCCCCTGTCCATCGATCCCACCTTGCGCAAAGACCTACTCGAAAAAGTCCAGAAAGTGGCGCTGGAGGGCGGCGTGCGCAACCTGTTTCAGTTCGGCGCCGCACCGCCGCCGAAAGAAGAGCTGAAGGGCCCGGAGCCTAAGGTCGTTGTGGCCAAAGCATACGTCTTTCCGAAGCCCGTTCCGCCGCGTGTGGATACTCCCCCGCCACCTCCGCCGCCGGACCCGCCCATCGACGTCAAATACTACGGCCTCGCCACCACGCGGATCGACGGCAAGAAAACCGCTTTCTTCCTGGACGGCGACAACATCATCCTGGCCCCCGAGGGCGGTATCGTGAAGAAGAAGTACCGCGTGGTCCGAATCGGCCTCACGTCGGTACAGATGGAGAACGTGGACAGCAAGAAGCAGCAGTCGTTGCCGCTCGCGGAGGACGCCGGTGCCAGCATGTCGAACTGATGTGGGACAGGCGATTCGCCTGTCCTCGCCGCCGGGCCGCGCAGCGGCTCGCGGCGAGCGCGGCTTCGCCATGCTCCTCGTCTTCCTCATGGCCGCCGTAATCGCCATCAGCCTCTACCTGGAGATCCCGCGCGTCGCCATGCAATCGCAGCGCGCCAAAGAGCAGCTCCTCATCGACCGCGGCGAGCAATACAAGCGCGCCATCCAGCTCTTCGTCAAAGTCGCCAAGCGCTATCCGTCCGACATCAAAGAGCTCGAAAACTTCCAGAACCAGCGTTTCCTCCGCCACCGTTACCTGGACCCCATGACCGGCAAAGACGAGTGGCGGCTGATCCATATCCAGAACGGTATCCTGACCGACTCCAAGATCAACAAGCAGGGCCAGAATCAGCAGGCCAAAGACGCCTCCACCATGGGACAGTTCATCGGCCTGCAAGCCGGCATGGGCGATACGCCCGGCGGGCAGGGCGGCGGCGCCATAACCATGCGCAACCGCCAGCGCCCCACCGATGGCGGTGTCGTCAATGGGCCTCCCGGCGATGCTTCTGCCGGCAACAATCCGCCGGGCACGGCCATCGCTGGAACCGGCGCCCCACCGCAGCCCAACATGCCCGTATTTCCCGGCCAGATCAACAACTCGGGACAACCCGGCACCCTGCCGTCGCAGGCGCCTCCGGGAGTACTGCCGGTGCCAGGCATGCAGCAACCTGGCGCTCTCGGCGCGACCTTGCCCGGGATGCCCGGCAACCCCATGGGCAGAACCGGGCTTGCTCCGGGTGGCGCATCCACCAATTCAAGTTCCAGTGGTGGTTTCCTGGGCAGTGGCGGCGGTTTCGTCGGGAGCAGCGGGTCCTTTCTGGGCAGTTCCTCGCCCACTACGACTCCAGCGCCAACCATGCCCAACCAGGGCGGCATGTATCCGGGTCAGACCTTTCCCGGCCAGGGATTCCCCAACCAGGCTCTTCCTGCCCAGCCCGGCATGCCCGTCAGTTCCCAGACCGGCGGCGTCATGCCGGTGGCCGCGCCATACAACACGATGCCGGGAGCCAACGGCCAACCGCCTGGATTCCCGCAGCCCGGCGCCACCACCGGCGCACCCAACAACGCCGCGGCGGATATGATCCGCAACATTCTCACCACTCCCCGTCCCGGCGGAATGCCGCAGCAGAGCATGGGAGGCCAAGTGATCGGCGCCGGAATCGCCGGCATCGCCAGCAACTCCGAGGGCGAAGGCGTGATGACCTACAACGACCATTCGCTTTATAACGAATGGGAGTTCATCTTCGATCCGCAGAAGGTCAAGCAGATTCCCAACCCGAACTCCCAGGGACTCGCCGGCACCCCCGCCAGCCAGATGGGCAACACCCAGGGGATGGGCCAGCCCGGCCAGCCCGTGCAACCCGGACAGAGCAGTCCCTTCGGCAGCCAGAGTCCCTTCGGCAGCCAAAGCCCCTTCGGCACCCCACCGCCTCCCGCCGCGGCTGGCCGTCAATAGTTCAGACGGGCCCGATCCTTGCGGCCTACGCCTCCCACCGAAACCGCCACACCGCGACCGCTCCGAACGCCGCTGCGAACCCCAGCATCGCCGCAATCGGCCCCACCGCGGCCGAAAACGGCGATCCGCGCCAGATCATCGCATCCAACCCGTCTACCGCCCAGCGCGTCGGCACCGCGAACGTCACGTTCTGCAGCCACTGCGGGAAGATGAACGTGGGCACCCAGCTCCCGCCCAGCATCACAAGGATGAGCGTCACCAGGATCGCAATGCCGCGCGTCGCCTCCGGTGTCTTCCCCGCTACCGACACCAGCAGCCCGAATGCCGCCGTCATCAGCGCGAACGCCGCACACACCCCCACCATCCCCGCGAAACTGCCTTCGATCCTGACCCCGAACACCACCCGCGCAAAACCGAACACCGCCAGCATAATGATCATCGCAATGATCGCCGAGCTGACTGCCCGGCTGCCGATCAGCACAAAGCGCGAGAGCGGCGCCGCGCGCAGCCGCTTCCACAACCCGCTTCGGCGCTGGTATAGCATCACCATCCCGGTGTCAATGCCCATGAACAGGATGAACTGGACGCACATACCGGCGAACGAGTGCGCCATCGAGTTATAGGGTGTCCCCTTGTGCGCGGTGACGGCTTCTTCGCGCACCGTGTACGGCATCTGGAAACCGCTGCGGGTGGTCCCGGACTGCGGGCGCGCGTTCCATTTGCCGATCTCGGTGAGCAAGTTGCGTAGTGCAGTCTTGTCCGCCGCGCTCAGGCCCGTGGTGCCGTCAAGATCGCGCAGCGCATCGTCGATCGACGCTTGCGACATACTCCGGCTGGTTACCGCCTCCATCACGTGTTGCGTCAGGATGCCGCGCACCATCTGCATCTCGGCCGAGTGCGAGGGGTCGAAGAGCACTGGTACTTCGGGACGCTGCTGATCCCGCCGGAACAGCGCCCGGGCGGAGCTTTCGGCGAATCCTTTGGGAAGGACGATCGCCACGGCGGTCTTGCCTGTGCGCACTCGCTCGCGAGCCTCGTCCAGCGCAAGAGCGTTGACGTCCAGAGCCTGGTCGGCTTGTAGCGCGGAGAGAACCGCCCGCGACACGTCACCGCCATCCTCATCCACAATCGCGACCTTGATCTTCGACGCCTCGGTGTTCCCTGACACGCCCCCGAACAGGTACCCGAAGAACGAAGCGATCAGGATGGGTGCCGCGAAGCTCATGGTTACCGCGCGCCGGTCCATGAAGAACAGACGCAGGTCGCGGCGTATCAGGGCTGTGAACGCGGTGAAGTTCATTGGTTACGCACGCTCCTGCCAGTCAGCGCCAGGAACACGGTCTCCAGATCGGCCCGTTCGCTGGAGATGTGGGAACACCGGTAGCCGTGGTCGCGCAGCCAGCCAAGCACGTCCGGCGAGTGCCGCGCCAGGTCGCGCACCGTCACCCGCAGCGTAAGACCGGCCGGCTCGGCCGAGTCGACGCCGTCCATCTCGCGCAGCGCTCCGCACCAGCCGTCCACCCCGGGATTCTCCACCTCGATCTCCAGCACGTTGGCTGCGGGCACCAGGCGCCGCACCTCGTCCAGCGTGCCGCTCGCGATCACGTTGCCATGATCGACGATAACCACACGGTCGCAAAGGCGCTCCGCTTCTTCCATGTAATGCGTGGTGTACACCAGTGTCTTCCCCTGAGCTTTGAGGCTCTCCAGGTTGGAGAAGATGGCGTTGCGGCTCTGCGGATCCACCCCCACGGTCGGCTCGTCCAGCAAAAGAATCGTGGGGGAGTGCAGCAGCGCCGCTGCCAGGTTCAGCCGCCGCTTCATGCCGCCGCTGAATGTGGCCACGCGATCGCCCGCCCGGTCGGTAAGCCCGGCGATCTCGAACGCCTCGTCCATTGCCCTCCTTAGCGCCGCTCCCTTGATCGAATAAAGCGAGCCGAAGAGTACCAGGTTCTCCCGGGCCGAGAGTTCGTCGTGCAGGGCCAGCTCCTGCGGCACGAGTCCCATGCGGCGCTTCACCGGGTCCGTCTCGCCGCGGACCGACGCACCTTCGATGCGAACTTCGCCGCCATCCGGCTCCAGCAGCCCGGCGATCATCGAGACAGTCGTGGTCTTTCCCGCCCCGTTCGGCCCCAACAGCCCGACCATCTCGCCGGGCTGAACCGCGAACGAAACCTCTCGCACCGCCACCAGTTCCCCGTATCGCTTGTGTAAGGAAGTAACTTCGAGCATGGGCTGTCGTTCGAGTATACGAGAACCACGCCGCCGATGTTCCTCAGCCGGGAGCAGTTCGCCCACAACCTGCTAAGCTATTCCATTGATGACTGTTGATGAAATCCGTGAACTGATCGCCTTGGCGTCGGAAACTGGCATCGCGGAGCTCGAAGTGCAGCGAGGGGATAATCGCGTGCGTATCCGCCGCGCCGCCTTCGCCGCTCCCCAGGAGATCGTTGTGGCACCCCCGGCTGCCGTCGCCGCAACCCCCATCCATTACGCGGCGCCCCTGCCCGCTGTCGAGGCGCCCAAGGAAAAGCTGGAGAAGCCCGAAAAGCCGGCCGCCGATCCCAGTCTCGTCCTGGTGAAATCTCCCATTGTCGGTACCTTCTACGAAGCCCCCGCGCCGGATGCCGCGCCGTTCGTTCGTGTGGGGGAGCGGATCGCACCCGGCAAAGTCCTCTGCATCATCGAAAGCATGAAGCTGATGAACGAGATCGAGGCCGAGGTCAGCGGAGTCCTCGAAAGCAAGCTCGTCATCAACGGGCAGCCCGTCGAGTACGGGGAGGCACTGTTTGCCATCCGTGCGATTTAAGAAGATCCTGATCGCCAACCGGGGCGAAATCGCCGTTCGCGTCATCACCGCCTGCAAAGAGCTCGGAATCGAGACCGTCGCCGTCTACTCCGAGGCCGACCGTTACAGCTCCCACGTGCGCTTCGCCGATCAGTCCATCTGCATCGGCCCCGCCAAGAGCGCGCGCAGCTACCTCGACATCCCGTCCATCATTAGCGCCGCCGAAATCACCAACGTCGATGCCATCCACCCCGGCTACGGGTTTCTCAGCGAAAACGCCGGCTTCGCCGAAGTGTGCGAAGCCTCGGGTCTCAAATTCATCGGCCCGAAACCCGATGTGATCCGGCTCATGGGGGTCAAGGAGGTCGCGCGCGCCTTCATGCGCGAGAACGGCGTGCCCGTGCTGCCCGGTTCCCCGGGAGTCCTCGGCAGCCCGGAAGAAGCCCTCGACCTCGCCGGCCAGGTCGGCTATCCCGTGATTCTCAAAGCGTCGGCGGGCGGCGGCGGCCGCGGCATGCGCGTCGTAAATCGGGCCGAAGATCTGCCGAACCTGTTCCTGCAGGCTCAGGCCGAAGCCGGAAGCGCCTTCTCCAGCGCCGACGTGTACCTCGAGAAATTCATCAGCGCCCCGCGCCACATCGAGTTCCAGGTGCTGACGGACGAGCACGGCCACGTCGAAATCCTCGGCGAGCGCGAATGCAGCATCCAGCGCCGCCACCAAAAGCTGCTCGAGGAATCGCCGTCGCCTGCCGTAAGCTCGCAACAGCGCGCTGAAATCGCCGCCGTCCTCACGACTGCCCTCCGAAAAGCCGGATACACCAACGCCGGCACGGTCGAGTTCCTGATGGACGAGACCGGCAAGCTCTACTTCATCGAGGTCAACGCCCGCGTTCAGGTGGAGCATCCCGTCACCGAGTTCGTCACCGGCATCGACATCGTCAAGAGCCAGATCCGCATCGCCCAGGGCGAGCGGCTCGGCGATATTCTGCCATCTCCCATCCAGTTCCGCGGACACGCCATCGAATGCCGCATCAACGCGGAGAATCCCGACACCTTCGTGCCCTCGCCCGGCCGCATCACCGGATTCCACGTGCCCGGCGGCATCGGCGTGCGCGTCGACACCTGGGCCTACACCGATTGCGTGATTCCGCCGTTCTACGATTCCCTGGTGGCCAAGCTCGTCGCCTATGGCAGCGATCGCGCCGAGGCCATCCGCCGCATGCGGCGTGCGCTCGACATGTTCATCATCGAGGGCATCTACACCTCCATCCCGCTCCACCAGCGCATCCTCGCAGACCCCGACTTCCAGGCCGGGCGCTTCGATACCAACTTCATCAAGCGTTTTGGAAAGTAGATCGCACCGGCGCTACTGGTCGTGACGTCGGGGAATCGGCAGACTCGAATGGCTCTTATCCTGGGTCGCTTCGGGAGTCGCGACCGCGGAAGCCCGGGGCGCCTGATAGTTGCCGAAGTTCAGTTCGCTTTCCGTGAAGCTGATGGGCCGGTCGAGCACCATCTCCAATGTGCTGCCGCGCGCCAGCACCGCATCGGGCCCGCGCGACATCAGAACGCCCGCCATCCCGGCCGCCGCACCCGCCGCCGCGCCGATTCCCGCGCCCATTCCGTAGTGCCCGGCCGCGCCTCCCGCGATGACACCGACACTCGCGCCCGCCGCCGCCGCCTCGCCCACCGTCCTTGCGTCGCCGGCCTTGTTCCCTTCGCTGCGCACCGTGCCTTCAGTGCGGTCGAGCTCGTCTTTGGCATTGCCGTCCATGGCGCCGATGCGCCCCCGGAAATCGCGGGTCACTCCGTTGGGAAGCGTCAGCGAATCGAAACGAACATACAATTCCGCGCGGCCCTTCACCCGGCCCGGCTTGGTGACCTTGGTAACCGTGCCGGTTACATAGCTTCCCACCGGCACCACGATCCGCCCGTTGACCAGCACCGGAAATACCGTCTCCAGGTAAACCCGGTCGCCCTCCGTCGAGTGCTTGGTGCTCACGCTGTTGATCAGGCTCAACGGCACCTTGGTGCCCATCGTCACCGTGAACTCCGACCCGCTGGCCGCGGGCGCCTGCGTCGCCGCTTCCTGCGCGCCGACCAGGCCCGATACCACGAAAGTTAATGGCAGCAAAGGACGTAGCGACATCCGGAACTCCTTCTCGATTCTACCCTATTGAATAAACGCGCCCAGGGGCCGGAAAGTTGCCGCCCGGTTCACCGGACGGCCAGTTTGAGGCCGGTCTGTGGCGCGGAACCGGCCGCGGACACCAGAATCTCGGGATCGTCCCCGGTGCCATCGGGTACCACCAGGTTGATCTGGTATAGGCCCGCCGATCCCGGCGTCAAGCCCGCGTACTTGATCGATCCCGAATCCACAGCCTTCCCCCCCAGCGTGACTTTGAGCGTCGGCAGGGCCACGATCCAGGCGAGGGAAGCCGGGATTTCGTACACCGCCGGGTTCGGCGATGTGCGCCCCAGCCCTGTCGCATACACCACGATCGTGTCACCCGCGTGCGCCGGCGAATCCGCTGTCAGAACTTTGCCGTCCGCGCTGGTTGCGATGGCATACCCGCTGTCGAGAGCGAATAACGCCGGCGCCGCATCCGCCAGCGTAACCACCACCTCCGGGCCGCTGACTCCCTCCGTCACCACTCGAACGCGAACCGGCCCCGGGTTCTGCACGCTGGACATGATGAAGTTGATTTGGCGGTCGGAGACGAACAGCAGCGCCACCGGCTGGTCCTGCACGTAGACGCGTACGTAGTTCAGCTCGTTCGGCATCTGCCCCGCCACGATGTCGGAAGCGGCCAAGGCGTACGTCGACCGCGCCAGCCCGGAGCCGAAGATCGAGATCACCGAATTCGGCGCGAACGGTCCGGCACTGTAGTTCGACGCGTTGACGATACTCGCCGCGGAGTAGGTCGGTCCTGCCCCACTGGCCGTCCCGCCGCAGAGGACCGCCAGCGCCAGCCAACAGCGGAGCATTTAGGGATAATAGTCGCCTTGCGGCGCCAGGGTTCTCAACTTTAATTAGGCTGTCAGCAATCTATCGCCGGCCACAACCTCCCGAAAAATTCACTTGCGATTTTGACTCCCGGGTGTATACTAGCGCCAATCCGCAGAGCGTCGTGCGGCGCCCGGGAGGGGGATACAGGTTTGCCGCCGGGTCGCGCGATGGTGCGGAACGCCTTGTCGCGTTTGAGAAGGGGGGTCCTCGTCATGACTCGTCCTAAGGCGTCCGTCATGTGTGTGTCGGCGCTGTCGATTGCCTGCCTCTACTCACAGACGGTTTCGAGCTCCATCATTGGAACCGTGCTCGATCCCGCTAACGCAGTGGTCCCGAATGCGTCAGCTACGCTGATTGACCTGGACACCGGTGCAACCCGCTCATCGTTGACCGACAGCTCCGGAGTGTTTCGCTTCGTCAACGTGCCCCCGAGTAAGTACAACCTTTCTCTGCAGGTTGCCGGGTTCAAAACCTTTGTGCAAAGTAACCTCGAAGTGGGCGCCAATGAGACCCGCGACGTCGGTAAGATCACGCTGGAACTTGGAAATACCACCGATAGAGTTACCGTGATCGCCGAAGCCACTACTGTCCAGTTGGCCAGCGCGGAAAAATCTCAGTTAGTCGACAGCAACCAGTTGGCCGACATCACGCTGAAAGGCCGCGATCTGTTCGGCTACATGAAGCTGGTGCCGGGTGTAATCGATCGTGCCACCAGTCGTGACGTGACTAGTCCCAACGCCATCGGCAACATCACCATTAACGGCAACGTCTCCGCCCTGAACTTCACCGTGGATGGCATCACCGACATGGACACCGGCTCCAACGGTACCTTGCACTATGAGCCGAACCTGGACGCCATCCAGGAGATGAAGGTCCTGACTTCGAACTTCCAGGCGGAGTTCGGGCGGAACTCGGGCGGAACCATCACCGTGGTCACCAAGAGCGGCACGCGCGATTTCCACGGCACTGCCGCGTGGAATCACCGGCATGAACAGTTCAATGCCAACAATTGGCTGAACAATCACAGCCTGACCGCAACCGGCGCCGCCCAGCCGATACCCCGCTACCGCTTCAACGTCGAGACCTACACCATCGGCGGACCGGTCTTCATCCCCAAGGTATTCAACCGCGAGCGCAAGCGATTCTTCTTCTTCTGGTCGCAGGAGTATACCGGCCAATTCGTCAGCGGCGGAGTGCAGAACAAATACACTCCCACCGCCCTGGAGCGCGGCGGCGACTTCTCACAAACCTTCGCCAACAACGGCTCGCTGATCGTGATCACCGACCCCAATACCGGTGCGCCGTTCCCCGGCAATAAGATTCCCGCCAACCGCGCCGACCCGACCGGCGTCGGGCCCAACATGCTCGCGTTCTTCCCTCTGCCGAACTTCACCGGAGTCGGCAGCCAGGCGAACGTAGTGAACTACTTCGAATCGGCCAGCGCCACGCATCCGCGGCGCAACGATGTGCTGCGCGTCGATTCCTATATCACCTCGAAAATCAATGGTTATTTCCGATGGATCAACGACCATGACGATATGATCGCGCTCTACCAGGGCGTACAGTTTTCGTCCGACCACGGCGGACTGCTCGGGGACCAGGGCATCGCTCCCATCGACCATCCGAACCCCGGCCATGGATATTCGGGCACAGTGACATACTCCATATCGCCTACCCTCATCAACGAGTTCTCGATCGGTGAAAGCTGGAACACCTGGGCCTATTACTCCACCGACAATTACAAGTCTATCGACCGCTCCCTGATACCGAATATTCCGGTGCTCTTTCCGATTCCCACCCAGAATCCGCCCGGTGTCTCCGCCGCAAACGGGTATTTGAATATCCTGCCTCAGTTTCAATTCGGCTCGCCGCCCAGTAACTCGATGACTTACACCCGGAACCACACGTCCGCGGGTAGCGAGGAGAACTTCAATACCATCTGGACGATCTCCGACAATGTGAGCAAGGTCATCCGGGGACATAGCCTGAAAGCTGGAATCTACCTGGAATACAACACCAAGCTCCAGCCGAACAGCGCGCCGTTCCCAGGCAGTTTCAACTTCCAGCCGGATACCAACAACGCCCTGTTCAATACGGGCAACGGCTATGCGAATGCCTATCTCGGTTATGTACAGACTTACACCCAGGCAACCGCTCGCGCCACCTTCAACGTGCACTACTGGAATACCGAGTTTTACGTGCAGGACAACTGGCGCGTGAATCGCAAGCTCACACTCGATTTCGGTGTCCGCTTCTACAATCAGCCTCCGCAGAACGACGTCAACCACACCTTCGCAAACTTCTTCCCGGACAAGTTCCAGACATCCAAGATCCCGCGCCTGTATGTTCCGGGCACGTCGAACGGCAAACGGGTGGCCATCGATCCGGGCACTGGAGCGGTAGCCCCCGTGTCTTACATCGGGTTATACGTTCCGGGTTCGGGGGATCCGGCCAATGGCTTCGCGCTCCTGGGCCAAAACGGCGTGCCTCTGGATACATACCACCTCAGCTTTCTGAACGCGGCGCCGCGGTTCGGGTTCGCCTACGACCTGACCGGCGACGGCAAGACAGCCCTTCGCGGCGGGTTCGGTATCTTCTTCAACCGCCTCGACGGCAACCAGGTCTACAATCTGGCCGGCCAGCCCCCGTACGCATACCAGCCCCAGGTGAACTATACGACCGTCAGCCAGATCGCATCGGCCGGCGGCAATCTCGTCTTCGGACCGCAGACTTACTACGCCTGGCCGACCTCGCAGATTCCGTGGAATGGCGTGCGCAACTGGAGCCTGGATATCCAGCGCAGCGTGGCGGGGTTCGTTATCGACGTGGGGTACACGGGTAACGTCAGTTACAACCAGAACCTGAATTACAACATCAACGCAATCCCGATTGGCGCGCGGTTCCTTCCGGCCAATGCGGACCCGACCAACGGCGGCAAACCCCTGCCTGATGTGCTGCTGCGGACCGTCTATCCCGGCTACAACACGCTCAACCAATACGCCGAGATCGGGCATGCCAACTACCACGCGCTCACCGCTTCGGTGCAGCGGCGGCTCACCCATGGCTTGGCGTTCGGCGCCGCCTACACCTATTCCAAGGCTCTCGGCACCACTTCGTTCAACCCGGTGGTCCCGAACAATGAGTCGTGGAACTACGGACGGCTCGCCTTCGACCGGCGGCAGAATCTTCAGATCAACTACAATTATGACCTGCCCAAGGCCAGCAAGTATCTCGGCAAATTCGCCGGGGTGTTTCTGGACCGATGGTCGTATTCCGGCTTGATCTCCATCACCAGCGGCGGCCCGTATAACCCGGGCTGCGGGTTTGCCAGTGGCTCCACGCCCGACTACACGGGAACACCGGACGTCAGCGCCCGGTGCAGCGTCGTGGGCGATCCCTACGCGAACGTGCCGGCCGGCGCATACTTCAATCCCGCCGCGTTCGCGCTTCCCGCGCTTGGGACCAACTCCCCGGCGACGCCGGTCCTGGGCAACCTGAGCGGAGGCTCGGGAGTCCTCAGCTATCCGCTGGTTAGCAACTGGGACATGACCATGGCCAAGTTCATCCCGGTGGGCTTGGGCGAGCGCCGCGGCTTCCGCATTCAGGTACAGGCCTACAACGCGTTCAATCACACCCAGATCAACGCCATCAATACAGGCGTCCAGTTCAACCCGGCCACTGGTGCGGTCGTGAATCCGTTACAGGCAGGAACACCAAGCGGAACGCTGCCGAACCGGATTCTGGCATTCGGCATCAGGTTCGAGTATTAAGCGGGAGGGCGGACGACGGGAGACGATCGTCCGCCCCACGTTTCCGAGCGCACGATTCCGGAGCCTTCGCGGATAACTACCAGCCGGTCTGCACCGACCTTCGCTATCTTCTCGCGGCCCCCGTTCGGCCACACCACCTCCAGGTCCGCGACAGTCTCGGCGCCCAGGCCAAAATGCAGCCGGCGATCGTTCACCGAAAGATACGAAGACTGCGCCATTACCGCTTGGGCCTGTTTCCGCTCTCCGTACGACGCGATTACGTGCGCACCGATCGCGCCCCGGTTCGAGGCAGTCCCTTCGAGTTGAACCTTGAGCCAGTGGCCGATGTGTTTCGAATCGTTGCGCAGTAGCGACGGCGGCTCGTTGAGATTCACCAGAAGGATATCGACGTCGCCGTCATTGTCGAAATCCCCGAACGCCGCGCCGCGGCTCGAGTGCGATTCCGCCACCCCGGGTCCCGCTTCCCCAAGCAGCTCTTCGAAGCGTCCCCCACCTAAGTTGCGGAACACCATGCTGGGCGTCTTCCATGCTGATTCCGCGATTTGGCTCTCCACTTCCGGGTAGACCATGCCTGTTGTCAGGAAAAGATCCGGCAGACCGTCGTTATCCAGATCGGTGACAGCCGCGCCCCACCCGACAAAACGCGTTTCCACGCCCAAACCCGCCCGCAACGTCACATCGCGAAAGTAGCCTTTCCCGTTGTTGCGGTACAGAACCGGGGTGTCGCCGCGGAAATGGGTCTTCAGGATATCCAGGCGGCCGTCGCCGTGAGCGTCGCCGATGCCCAGCCCCATGCCCGCCTGTTCCTTGCCATCCTCGCTCAATGAAACGCCGCGTTCCAGCCCCTGCTCGGTGAACGTGCCGTCGCCATTGTTGTGGAAGAAAAGGCTTGGAGTGGAATCGCAAGCCACGTAAATGTCGGGCCACCCGTCGCCATCGAAGTCCGCCGCGGCGGCGGTCAGGGCGTAACCCGATTTGACCGCGCCAATTCCGCTCTTGCCGCTGACGTCCGTGAAGGTCCCGTCGCCATTGTTGTGATACAGCCGGCAGCTTTCCTGGTCCAATCCGCTCGGACCGCACAGCGTCGGCACGCCGAAATAGTTACAGGCGGGAGCCTTGCCGCGCGCCGGAATCTTTTCGAGATCGAAGACCACGTAATGGCACACGAACAGGTCCAGACGCCCATCGCGATCGTAGTCGATCCAGGTGCATCCCGACCCGTAGTGCGTGCCGGAATGAATCAGGCCGGCGCGCTCCGTGACGTCAGTGAACGTGCCGTCGCCGTTGTTGTGAAACAGCAGGTTCTGGCCCCAGCAGGTGATGAAGAGGTCGTCGAAGCCGTCGTTGTCGTAGTCGCCGGCCGTGATGCCTGTCGCCCAAACGGACCGGTTGATTCCCGACCTGGCGGACACGTCGGAGAACGTGCCGTCGCGGTTATTGCGGTAGAGCCGGATGGTTGCGCCTTCCGGAGTGGTGCCGAGGCGCCGGCCGGTCAGCAGGATCATGTCGAGCCAGCCATCGTTGTCGTAGTCGAGAAACGCCGCCCCGCAGCCCATGGCTTCGAGGAGGTAATCGGCGCGCCCAGTGGCTCCGTAAATCACCGGTGTGCGCAACCCGGCTGCTTGGGCTACATTGACGAAGCGGGCGTCGAACGGCCTCCCCGAGGGCTTGCCGGCAGGCACCGGTGTCACGTTTCGACTGGCCATTCCCCGCTGCCCCGCAAGCGGCCTGGCTGCCGCGCCGATCGCGGCGGGAAGCAGCGAGAGCACGCCTCTGCGGGTCATATCCTTGAGAGTATAATTGATCCAGTTTTCCGCCGAATCCATGAACCGCCTCCGCATTCTTGCAGCGCTTTTTGCCGTTGCAGGTGTGGGGTCGCCCCAGGCTCCAAGCCCCGCGATGCGCGATGCCATGGCGGCGCTCGCGCGCGGAGATTTCGTCGCAGCCGAACCAATGCTCCGTTCCGAAGTCGCGGCTCATCCCGACGACGCCTGGGCCTTGAGCCTGCTCGGCGCCTCGTTGGACAGCCAAAAGCGGCCGGCGGAGGCTGATGAGTTCCACCGCCGTGCGGTCGCCAGTTCTCCGCGGTCGGTAGAGGTTCTCAATAACTTCGCGACGCACCTGTGGCTCTCGGGCCGCGAGGAAGAAGCAGACAGGGTGTACGAACGCATCGTCGCCATCGATCCGGCTCACGTCAATGCCAATCTCCAGTTGGCACGCGCCGCTCTCCTGGCGGGCAACGGGCCCGATGCATTGCGCTGCCTGGACCGCCTGCCCGCCGCCGAGCGCGAGCGCCCGCGCGCGCTCCTGCCGCGGCTCGAGGCACTGTATCGAAGCGGAAAGCAGGCAGAGGGCGACGCTCTCGCCGCGCGTATGTTGGAGATGGCCCGCGGCGATACCGAGCTGGCGTTTGCCGCGTGTGTCTCGCTTTCCAACGCGCAGCAATTCGGCAACGCCGAGGCGTGCTTCGAGACGGCATTGAAGGCCAATCCGGCTAGTTTCAGCCTGCTGTACAACACCGGTGTGGCCGCCGCCCGCGCCGGAGATCCTGCCCGTGCACGCGAAGTGCTGGAGACTGCCTTGCGGCAGCAGCCGCGCAACATCGACACGCTCTATGCGCTGGCATCCGCCAATTACGCCCTGCGCGAATGGGAGACTACCATGCAGCTTCTTTCACGCGCCAGTGCTCTGGACCCTACCCGCGCCGACGTGCAGAAGATGCTCGCTCTGGCGGCGACCGACCTTGGCGCACTCGACGATGCCTCCGCGGCCTGGGACCGCTATCTCAAACTTCAGCCGAACGATGATGCGGCGCGGCGCGAGCGCGGCTATACCGCATTTCAGCGCGGGCACCTCGAAGAAGGCCTTCCCGACCTGGAATGGTTTGCCGTCAAACATCCAAACGACGTCGTCGGACACTACGAATTGGGTCTCGCGCAGCGCGGCACCGACATGCTGAAAGCCCTCGCCCAGTTCGATCGCGCGCTCGCCCTGGAGCCGCAGTACGTGCCGGCGCGCACCGCGCGCGGCAGCCTCTACTACCAGATGGGGAAGCCCGAGGAAGCCGTGAAAGACCTGGAAGCGGCTACCGCGCTGCGCCCCAACGACGCCGCCGGTCTCGACCGCCTGGGCCAGACCTACCAGGCCCTCGACCGCACTGCCGACGCCGTGCGCGTCCTGCGCCGTGCCGCCGGGTTGGCGCCGCAGGATTCGAAAACCCTCCTGCATTTCGCGCGCGCTCTCGCAGACGCCGGAAATATCGACGAGTCCAAAGCCGTGATGGACCGCTTTCGTCAATTAGGACCCGAGAAGCAGACCGGGGTGCGCGCCGGATTTACCGAGTACCTTAGCCTCAGCGACGAAGAGCGCCATGCCGATTACAAGGCACGCCTGGAGAAAGCGATTCTCGTGCACCCTGACAACCCGGCCCTTCGCGTCGATCGGCTGAAGCTGCTTCTCGCCGAGGGCCGATCCGAACCAGCGATCCAGGAAGCCCGCGCGCTCGCAGGCATGAAACCCGATGCAGCCACACTGGCGGATGCGGGACGTGCGCTGCTGGCTGCACGGCAGTACGCGCCCGCTAGCGAGCTGCTGAAGCAGGCCGGCGATGCTGCCAAAACCGACCTTGTTGTCGCCGCGGAACTCGGCAGGGCCGAATCGCTCCCGCCAGGCGATTCGCAAGCCATCCTGCGGGCGGTGGAGGAGGCAGTCGCCGCCGCCCCGGCCCGGCCGGACATCTACCGGAATGCAGCCCTGCTTCTGGCCGTCAAGGGCAGTCCCGCGGAAGCGGCCAGCCTGCTCGATCGGGCGGCCGCAATTCTGCCCGGCAATCGGGAGATTCTCCTCCTTGAGGCCGCCGCGCACGAGTTGGCCGGCAAGACCAGAGAGTCCGAAGACCTGCTTGCCCGTATCCGCGACCGGTGGCCCGAATGGCGTACTGCCTGGACGGTCCGCGGCGCCGTTCTCGACCGGCATGGCCGCTTCGTCGAAGCGCGCCAGGCGCTGGAGACCGCGCAAGCGCTCGGCGAATCGGGACCCGAGAGCCTATACTATCTCGCGCATTCGGCGCTTCACACCCGCGATCTGGAAACCGCGGAATCGGCCATCAAGAAAGCCCTTGGCCTCGCGCCGAACGACCCCTGGATCGCGGCGCTCGGCGGCGGCATCGCGCTGGGGCGCGGAGATCTCCCCGCCGCCATCGAACGGTTGCAAAGGGCGATTCAACTCCGTCCCGGCTGGTCCGAGCCGCATCTCAACCTCGCACGGGCCTATCAGGCGGAACGGCGGCCGGAAACCGCTCGGGCCGAGGAAGACGAAGGCCGGCGGCTGAATGCACAACCGCCGGACGCCGAAAACCCTCCGTATCTCCTGCGCTGGTTCTGACGGTCAGCCCGGCGCTCAGTACAGCACCTTGCGCAGCACGGTGAGGCGCGAGAGAATGCCGCCGGTCTTCATGTCCCACAGGTCGAGACCGGTAGGCCTGGACGAAAGACCTATACCGCTGGCGGGAAGAACGGGCGCGATTCATTCGGAAATCATCCAGGCGGGCTTCCAGGATATCACTTGCCCCAGTGGGGCAGCCGTCCTGCCCCCCGCCGCCTGTTAAAATCGATCTTTACCCACCTGGAGGGAGAATTTTCATGGCAGGAACTGCGCGCCGCAAGGCCGTCGTGGCCGATATCGGCGGCGTCAAGACCGGCGGCAATCATCCCATCGTCGTCCAGTCGATGACCAATACCGATACCGC
>DATJYW010000142.1:0-8980 GCA_035499435.1 Candidatus Acidiferrales bacterium
GTCTGTGCAGGTTCAGATTTCTTCGGCCGCCCTCTTTTTCTAGGCGTTTCCAGTTGTTCGAGCGTCCGAATAACTTGAAGGATCCGTTCGCGTTCCGAGCGGAGATCCGAAAGCATCCGCGGAAGATCCATCGTTGCCCCCCCTCCGTAGCAGCTCCGTTCACGACGGGCCGCCGGTCTCAATCATCCACGACGGGAAATGAAAGGACCTCTTTCTACCCATGCCCCTCTGGTCTGGCGCCGTCTCGCGCGTGACTTCGCCCCTCGGCATCCGATCTGTATCTGATGCCACACATCAGCAAACACCCCCGGAGTATAGGAAAAACCCGAGATGAATGTCAAGGAACCGCTATCGAGGTATTGGAGTTAGCCACGGAAGACGGCCAGACTTGGGCTTCTACTTCCCTTGATCGTGTGGCACGACGCACGTGGCCGTCGAAGAGGCGACGTTTCCAGCCAGGTCCTTCGCCGTCGCGGTCAGCGTATAAATCCTGCCCGAGCCGTCTCCTAAGCGATCGGCCAGAACCTGGATGATGAAGCTGTTAGGGCCGTTTGGCGTCATCACGACCGCCGGGTCATTCGGGTCCGTCGGCTCGTTGCTGCTCCCGGTGATCGTGAAAGAACCGCTAGCCACTCCCGACAACGCATCGGCAGCTGTCACCGTCGCGACCTTTACCAGTTTGTGATTGGGCGGCCAGAGCGTGCAGCCGGTAGCGGGCATCCCGGAAATCACCGGCGGCGTCTCATCGATTTTGACGGTGAGCGATTCGGTTGACTCGCTATTTCCCGCGACATCCGTGGCGAAGTATCTCACTGTAGTCACTCCCTCGGCCACCACGTTGAAGGATGCCGTGTTTCCCGCAACTACCTGCGTCCCGGACGTTTGCGCCCCTGTCAGCGAGTATTGAATTTGCTTGACGATCCCGCCGGGATTGTCCTGTGCATTCAAGGTCACCGTCACGCTGTTGTTGTTCCAGCCATTTGCATTCGGTGGAGGAGCGATCTGCGCCGTTGTCAGGGGTGGAACCGTGTCGCGGACGGCAAACACCGCCAGCCCGCTTGCGTTCATCCGTCCGTTCGGGTTGTCGGACGAGGAGTTGAGAAACCTCCCGATCCCCGTAACCGGATCCGCCATCGCCAGGCTGGTGGAACCTCCGCCGTCCATGTTCAGCGCGTTGCAGACTCTGTAGTCGCGGATCAGAAGATCCGCTACCTCGGAGACCTTCATGCCGGAGCTTCCGTTGGCGTTGTCCACGGTGAACAAAACCAACGTTTTGGCATCGCAGCCCAATCCAATCGAGGTGCGCGCATTGATCAGCTCATACCAGGAGTTGCTGTTCGAATAGTTCGCCGGACCCGGCCCCACCAACTGGCAGTCCGGATGAGTGGCATCCACATAGCAGGGGATGGTTTTCACACCGCCCGTGACGATTTGCCCCGACCCGGCGAACGCGTTCCACACTGCCACGTTTTCCAGGATGTGCAGTCCATCCACCGCCTGGCACAAGCCGTAGCACGTTCCATCGGAGAATGCGGGATCCCGATGCACGATGCTCGCATGGTTGTTGGGATCGATGTTGATCGCCGGGGAATCCCTCACGAGTGCATAGTTTTGTGTTGGCAGTTCAAAAGGAGAATAAACATTGCCGTTGGAAGCGGCAAACCCGACCAGGGCTGCATTCAGGTCCGTCGATGGGAAAGGCAGAAAGAACGATCCGTTTATGGCGATCTGAGCGCCCATGTCATTCAAGTACTGGAGAGTGGTCTCGCGGACCGTGTCTCGAGTCCCGCTGTGCGGTGTGAACTTGAACGACAGGGAAGACGCGGTCAGGTCGATCTTGACCACGTTGATCTTCACATTGCGCGGAAAATCCGGCACGCTGCCCACGCGCGTAATGTGAGTCACTCCCAGATAGGGATACTCGATCGTGATCACGTCCGCCGCCCACAACTTCAGGGCGGAAGTAAGGTACAGGGCGAGCGTTAAAGCTCGTATCGCATCGATTCTCTTCATGGAGCCCCCCGCCGGCGGACCCGAGGCCCTTCCCCTGCTTGCTTCGCGATCACGCCGCGACAGGATTGAGTATATAGCAGGTGCCGCGGGCCGTGGAGGCACTATTGGAGCCGGCGAAGGGATTTGAACCCCCGACCCTCTGATTACAAATCAGATGCTCTACCAACTGAGCTACGCCGGCCTCGTCATCGAGTATAACCTACCGCCCAACCAGATGTGGGGCAGGTTCGCTGCCCCTTTTCGGTGGGTCGTCCTGAACGGGCCAGCAGGTTTCAGAGGATGTTGTGTGGCCCGCTGCCATCCTCCGTTTAGCGGGTTCAATCGGCAGGATGCGGCAAGCCCCGACGACAGATTCGATGACAAACCGCCGAACGCCGTTCGAATCTGGCCTCCGATCGTTGCCCGCCGCACCTCACCCCCTTTTGCAACGGCGATTCCACACACGGGTCGAGCCTAAGTACTTTTGCTCTGACCAGTTGGTCGGAAGCTCGGTTGTCCACCCGCCATACACCCAGTAAACCGATTTTGCTGTGTGTCAACTTCATGGACACTACGCGCCCTTCCGTAATACACTGAGGTGCAAGTGGCCTCCGTCCCTCAATCCGAGTTGAACGAGCGGCTTGCTGCCATTCTGGCCATTTGCCAGAAAATCAACTCCGAGCACGACCTCGGAGCCCTGCTCGATCTCATCGCCCGCGAGGCCACCAGCCTGCTCGATTGCGACCGCGCCAGCATTTTCGTGCTCGATAGCGCCCGCCGTGAGCTGTGGTCCAAAGTTGCGCTCGGCTCGGAACAAATCCTGCGTTTTGACGTCAATCGCGGTATCGCGGGGAGTGCCGTGCTCACCGGCAACGTGGTCAACGTCAAGGACGCCTACAGCGATCCGCGCTTCTACACGGCCATCGACGGCCGCACCGGCTACCGCACCCGCAACGTGCTCGCCGTGCCCATGCGCAACCAGGGTGACGACATCGTCGGCGCCTTCGAAGTACTCAACAAGCGGACCGGCGTGTTCACCGCCCGCGACGAAGTCTCGCTCCTGGCCCTCGCCTCGCATGCCGCCAACGCCATCGAAACCGCCCAGCTCATCGGCGAGCTGCGCCGCAATCACGATCAACTCGAGCAGCAGAACGCCCACCTCCTCCGCGAGGTCGAGAGCCGCTACGCCGTGCACGGGATCATCGGCACCGGCCAGAAGGTTCAGCACGTGGTGCGGCTCATCGAACGCATCCGCGACAGCGTAGTCAACGTGCTCATCACCGGCGAGAGCGGCACCGGCAAGGAGCTCGCCGCCAAGGCCATCCACTACACCAGCCCCCGCGCCCGAAAACCCTTCGTGGCGCTCAACTGTGCCGCCCTCCCGGAGACCCTGGTGGAGAGCGAGCTTTTCGGGATCGAGAAGGGGGTGGCTACCGGAGTCGAGCAGCGGCTCGGCCATTTTCAAAAAGCCGACGGCGGCACACTCTTCCTGGACGAGATCGGCGACCTCAGCCCGACGGCACAGGCCAAGATCCTTCGCGTCCTCCAGGAGCGCATCGTCGAGCGCGTCGGCGGCCGCACCCCGATTCCCGTCGACGTGCGCTTACTCGCGGCCACCAACAAAGACCTCGAGTCAGAGATCGCCCGCGGCGCCTTCCGCGAGGATCTCTACTACCGCATCAAGGTGCTCCACATTCACATGCCGCCTTTGCGAGAGATTCGCGAAGAGATCCCGCTTCTGGCCAACCATTTCCTCAACGAGTACTGCCGCGAGACCCGCCGGGAGTCAATGGAATTTGGTCCCGGCGTGCTGCGCCGCCTGTCGCAGTCTTCATGGCCCGGCAACGTGCGCCAGCTTCGCAACGAGGTGATGCGGCTGGCCGCCTGCGCACGCGGCCGCGTGATCGAGGAAGAGGATCTGTGGGAAAGCGCGCCCGCGCCGGAGACGCCGGTCCCTGCGCTTCAGCCGTCCGCCGTGACCACGCTGAAGAAAGCTGTGGCCGACCTGGAACGGCGTATGATCGCCGAAGCGCTGGCAACCACCAAGAGCAACCAGCAGCAGGCAGCCAGGCGTTTAGGGCTCAGCCGGCAGGGCCTGATCAATAAGATGAAGCGGTACTCGATCCCCGGGTAACGTTACTCTACAAACGGTATCAAGCCGGAATCGACAATGCGCTGATCTGAAGTGATCAGCCGTAGCCGGTGGACGCGGGCGGTCGACACAATAGCCCGGTCGAAAGGATCTCGCAAGTTCTTCAAATAGGCGAGGTCTGTGGCCACTTCGAAGGTAACTGGAAAAATCCGGAAAAGCGAACTGGCCTGCACGTCCTGGAAAAATTCCTCAAGGCGGCCCTTCAGATCGAGAACACCGTCGCCCGCGAGCACTGCGATTTCAAGCAGGCTGACGGAGCTTAGTGCGATCGGCTCATTGCGCCGCTCCGCGTCGGCCATGACCCGCTTCTGTTGCTTGGAGAGCCGCTTCGGATTGATCAACCACCGCACAAGAACGTGCGTGTCGGCCAGAAAACGTGGGGACAATCAGCGTTCTATTCTACTTTCCCATTGAGACAATCGAAAAGGCTGGATGTGTCGTGGTAAACGATGTCCCCCGCGATCTTGGCTTTTCCAGCCCAACTGCCCATTGATGTCTTCCGTCGGTTCTTTCTCACCGGTCCAAAAACCGCCACAGGCCGGCCGCGCCGGGTCACCGTAATGCTGTTGCCTTTCGATTCAATCTCGCCCATCAGGCCGAGGCACTTGGCCTTGAATTCGGTCGCGGTCACGAATCGCGTGCTCATTACAGCTTCATGATAGCAGGCAATTATGGTCATCTGACCAACTCAGGCACCAGATCGTCGGCCGCTACCTCTTCCGCGCCGGCGTCACCGCGTCCCACGCCGCGTCGCCCGTTTGCGTGTATTTCGGCGGCAGCGTGGTCCAATCCGGCCGCGTGATCCCGTTCAGGTCGTAAACCACCTTGCCCGCGCGCAGCGTCAGCTCGCAGGTCAGCTTCTCCCGCCCCTTCAGACGCGCGCCGTACATGTCGGTAAATCCGAAGTCGCCCCTCTCCACCCGCAGCACCGCGATGTCCGCCGTCGAGCCCACCGACAGGTTGCCCAGCTCCTCGTGCTTGATTTCCCGCGCCGGGTTCCACGTCGAGCGCGCGATCACCTCGTCTAGCGTCAGGCCCATCGCGAGAAATTTGTCCATCACGTTGAGCATGTCTTTCATGCCCGCGTTCATGCTGCCCACATGCAGGTCGGTCGAGATCGAATCCGGCAGAAAGTGCTGTTTGATCGCCGGCACCGCGATCCGCCATGCGAAACTGCCCCCGCCGTGCCCCACGTCGAAGATCACCCCGCGCGCCCTGCCCTCGATCATCCCCGGATTCACCTTGCCGTCGTCCGTAAGCTCGTGCCGCAGCCCGGAGTAGCAGTGCGTGTAAATGTCCCCGGGGCGGAGCTTCTTGGTCAGCAGGTCGGAAATCGGACGCTCCGGATGGTCCGTGCCGAAATCCACCATCACTGGGATATTCGCCGCCGTGCCGGCTTCCACCGCCCGTTCCACCGGCGTCCATTCCGGGCCGGCATAGTGCGCCGTCTTGAAGCCCACGATCACATCACGATACTTCTTGGCCATTTCGGCCGCCGGGGCGGACTGCATGTCTTCCAGGTTGTTCTCGAATCTCGCCCCGCGCATGCCCGCGCCCACGATGTTCAGAAACGCGAACACCCGCGTCTTCGAGCGGTCGATGATTTTTTCCTTGAACTCCTCGAAATTGCGCCACCCCGCGCATCCCGCGTCCGCCACCGTGGTCACGCCTACGCGCAGCATCATGGGATCGGGGTACACGCTGTTGTCCCCCGCATACGAGTTGCGTTCCCCCGTGCCGGCGAAGACATGCACATGGATATCCACCAGGCCGGGCGTGACAATCAGGCCCGCCACGTTGACCGCCTTGAGCGCGTCCGCGGCGTCGATATGCGGCGCCACTGCCGCCACCGCGCCATTCTTGATCGCCACGTCGCGCACGGCGCTGAGATTATTCTTGGCATCGATTACGCGGCCCCCCTGCAATAGCAGGTCGTAGCGCGGCTGGGCCGCGAGGCCGAAAGTGAGAAGCACGAGCGAAGTGTATCGCATAGAAATCATTTCTGGAGGTCTACTACTGCGTAGGTCCGCAGCTCGGGCAAAGTAAACTCCGTGGCGCCCGTCAGCACCTCGTAATCCATCAGCTCTGCATCGGGAAGGCCGGCCAGGGCCAGCCGATGCTTCGGAAATTCGCCCGACACGCGCACCCGCAGCCCGCTGACTTTGCGCGCGGCGCCGTCATAGTTGATCAGGTGGACCCGCAGTCTCCCCGCCGCCGTTTCCAGCCGGCCCACCACCACCGCCGAGCCGTAAATCCGCAGCGACCGCCTGCCGTCGGTCAGGTCCGCGCGCACCATCTGCGCCATCGCACCGGGATTCTTGGCCTGCTCCAGCGGGTAATTCTTGCTGCCGGGCTGCACCGTGAGTTTCAGGTTGGGATCGGGCCTGCGGACCACGCGGAACAGAAGGCTGTGCCGCACGAGCAGGTTCATCACCTCGCCGGCAATCGACGAACCGTCGTCGATGAATCCGAAATCGGCCAGCGGCTGCATCCCGGCGCGTTCGAGTCCTTCGCCGAACGTGAGCATTTCGGCCAGCGGCTTCAGCCCCGCCGGGTCGGTCTTGATCATGGCATCGGCACCCCAGGCCAGCGCTTCCGCCGCCGCCATCGCCGCCAGTGCTCCCGTGGCGTCGTAGAAGTACCGGCTGTCCGGCTGCCGCAGGAATCGCCAGCCGTTGCAATCGATCCACGGAACCCGCGAGGCGGAGGCCTGTTCGAACCGGTAGTTCACCGCCGGCGTCCTCAGCTTGACCGCTTTGGCCGGGTCGGCCACCTCCGCCGCGATCCCTTCCACCTGCTTCCACCCCGCCGCCTGCCCCGCCGGCACCAGAATGCGCCGGATGCCCGCCTCCTTCAGCGCGGGCGCCGTGTCTGGAGGCGCGTCCCAGAAGATCCCCGGTATGGCCGCCGCAAGCGCCAGCAGGATCACAGCTCGATCCTCTTCACCTGGATTTTCGCGGCGTCGTAAACACCCAGGCCCAGCTTCGATGCGTACTCCACGTGGCCCGCCTCGCGGATGTAGGCGTTCTTGTTCGGATCGCGATTGTCGCCCAGGATCTCCCGCGACTGGTTGAAAATCGATATCGCGCCCTCGGCCTTGCGCTTGGCTTCGATAATCTCGATAAGCTGATGGTCCATCGCCACCGGATCGGTGCCGATCATCAGTTCCTTGGGATAGAAGCGGAACCGGGCATTGTTGCTGAACGGTCCCGCATGCCACACTCCCGCCAGCCCGTCCATGACCCCCAGCACCACCTTCGAACGCACCGGCTCCACCGATGCCAGCGTGCCGATGAACGAATACGTGTTCGTCTTCTCGTTGCGGTGCGAGCGCGCCACGTTTGAGAAATCGCCGTACGCGATGTTCTTCAAACACCCCGTGACTCCCGATGCCTGGTGCTCCTTCATGTTCGGCACGTTGATGATCTTGGTCAGCGTCTGCGAGACGATGCGCATCAGGTTCGACCGCGTGTCCTCTTCGCCGAAGAAGTTGGCTTCGACGTAGACCTTCGGGTCGTAGCCCAGCACCGAGCCCCGGTCGGCTTCCGCCGCGTGGATGTGTACCGCCTGCGGCACAAAGTCGCGATATGGCACCGTCACAAGCTGATTCTGAAAACGCTCGTAGATCCAGATATTCTCCGCCGGCACGCCCACGGCCAGCACCCGCTCCACGATCGCTCCCACCACTTCCGGCGACGAGCGGATGCGCGGCGCACCCGAGCAGTTTACCTTGATCCCGACCACGTCCTTCGGAGTCAGGAACCGCGCCCACGCGTCTTCGTCCCGTGCATCGCCGGTCAGCGCGCGCATTCCGGCCGAGAGCATCTGGCGTACCGTTCCCAGGTCCACTTTGCCCGTCCCCGGGTCGATCGACTTCTCCGCGTGCACCCGGACCGCGCGCCCCGGATAGGGCCCGGGCATGCCCGGATTCTGCGATTTCGCGTACGGCGTGACTACCCGATACGCGGGTACATCGATGGGACTCGCGGCCAGAGGCGCCGCCGCGGCCAGGGTAACGAATGTGCGACGATCCACGCGCTTGAGTTTACAGCACCCGGCGGGCAAGGAGCAAACCGCCCGGGGTTACCATGTACCCATGGCTACGCAAAGCTATTCCAATCACACCAGAACCGATCCGGTCTACCACCGCGCGCTGCTGCCCATACTCCTGCTCACCATCATCGGCGCCTGCGTCAACGTGTACGAATCCTGGGGCGACCACGAGCGCATCTACAGCGCGTCCCTCATTCTCGTGCTGACCTTGTGCCTGTCGGTAGCGGCTGTCCTCGCCCGCGTGTATGCCCTCAAAGCCCAGGATCGCGCCATCCGCGCCGAAGAAAACTTCCGCCACTACGTGCTCACCGGAAAACCGCTCGATGCGCGCCTCGGCATCCGCCAGGTGGTCGCCCTGCGCTTCGCTTCCGACAGCGAGTTTCCAGCCCTGGCCTCGCGCGCCGCCTCCGAAGGCCTCAAGCCCGGCGACATCAAGCAGGCCGTCAAGGACTGGCGCGCCGACGAGTACCGCGTTTGACCCGCCGGGTAATGAGTCACTCCGCCCCCGGGCGCATTTCTTTTTGAGACAATTCACGCGTTCCCGACACTAAAGTGTCAAGACGCAGCAGTCGATAGTGATATTGAGCCGTGCTGACACTGGCAGTTTGTGATCCCCAGCCCGTCGCCATGGAGGGTTTGCGAAACCTCCTTGCCTCCCATGACGGTCCGCGCGTCGTCGCGATGGAAACCACCCTGGAAGACGCCGTAGGGGCCGTTCGCGAGTTGCGGCCCAACATCCTGGTGGTCAACCGCGAATTCGGCAGCCACACCATCGTGGACTGG
>DATJYW010000143.1:0-5126 GCA_035499435.1 Candidatus Acidiferrales bacterium
CAAAGGTCTCTGAATTTCCTGACCGCAAAAACCGGGGTTATTCCCATATCCCGGCACTAAGCCACTACCACCCGCCCCTTACCTCAGCCTAAACGCATGATTCTGCGCTGGTTGGCCGTCGTTCCAAAGTAGCCGCACCCAATTGATTTTGTAGCGAGATATCATCTGAGGAACCGTATGGGTACACCCGCACGTCCATTGCGTGATTCCCGCAGGCGGTCTTTCCGCCGATCACAAAGTCTGGATGCATCCCCGCTATCCGTTTTTCCTGCCGGTGAAGGCGCTGAGTCGCGTCTTCCGCGGAAAATTTGTCGCCGGCCTCAAACGCCTCTACCGCCGCCGGAAACTGGACTGTTCAGGTCCCGCCGCTTCGCTGGCGGAGCCGAAGCAGTTCGCCAAGCTGTTGCGAAGCGTGCACCGGCAGGATTGGGTGGTCTACGCCAAGCCGGCTTTCGGTGGTCCCTCACCGGTGCTGCGATACCTCGGCCGTTACACCCACCGGGTCGCCATTTCCAATCACAGGATCGTGGCCTTCGATGGCGAGCGCGTCACGTTTCGCTACAAGGATTATGCGCACGGCGGCAAACACCGGGTGATGACCCTGACTGCCGTCGAGTTCCTGCGCCGCTTCTTCTTACACGTCCTGCCGAAGGGATTCGTTCGGATCCGCCACCTCGGCTTTCTTGCCAACCGTTGGCGAACAACTCGCCTTGCGATTTGTCGTGAGGTCCTGGGCTGTGCCACAAGCACCTCCGCGCTCGGAGCGGCGCCGACACCGACGCCTGTATCCTGGACATGTCCAACGTGCGGCACCCCCATGATTGTGGTCCAGCGGTTCACCGCCGCGGAACTATCCTCCCGGAGTGCTTTCTTCGATACTTCCTGAGGCGCCGCCTCAGAACCGGACCACGGACGTGCCGCTCGCATGCCGCCGCATTGGTTTGCGCAACAGCCAGGAAACTCGTGCCGTGACGCAATCTTCGAGGCCTTCGCGGCCACTTCCCCAGCCGAAACCGCGCCGCGACACGGTTACTCCAACTCGCCGTCAACAATCCCGTCTCGCGAGCGGGTACCAAAACACCCACCAATCGCCATAGATGCCGCGTCCGCCGCAAACGCCAGCGCCTTCCTTCTTGTCTCCTTATCGAAAATGCCTCGGCTCCGGCCGCACGTCTTCGCCCCGCCCGTCATGCGCCGAGGCATTTCCGATCAAGGCTAGCGACCAACCGCCCGAAGGTCAGCAAGCGCTGCGCCGTCAGTCGAGACATAGGGCTGTTCCGCTCCGGACCGGCTGGACAGCACAGAGGGTGTAAGTTGGAGCCATTGAATCACGCCGCGACCTCCTGTTCAAGCTGAAAATCACGACGTGCCTGGGTCGGCGTCCGATAGTCGAGGCGCTCCAGAATCCAATGGTTGTTGTAGCGATCTCGGAACTCGATGAGCGCGGCCCGCAGTTCTTCGAGATCGCGGAAACGGCGGACCCACAAGACCTGTTCTTTGAGGGTGCGAAAGAAGCGCTCGATGCATCCATTGCCCTCGGGCTGGCGCACGAAAGCCGGGGATGGCTCGATTCCCAAGAACTTGATCTCGGTCTGGAAGTCGTCGCTCATGTACACGCTGCCGTGGTCGTGACGCAACTTCAGGCCATCCGCGGCGCCGGCAGAGAAAGCCCCGAAGTATTCCCGGAGCAGACGCAGGACGCGGTCCTTGGAAGTGCGCACGCCTTTGAAGCGCAGCCGCGCCCAGATCTTGCGATACCCTTCGCCCATGAAGATGGGCTTTGCCAGCAATCCGCGGATCTCCGCCACCAGTTCCTCATCGGACCGCACCTTGGGGCCACGCTTCTCTGGCTCCCGTGGATGGTGCTCCCGCTGGCGAGCGGCGTAGAAACTGGAGCGCGCCAGATTCCACACCGCAGTGACTCGAGCCACACCGTACGGCTGGTTGCTGGAAGGCGAAACGGTGCGGCTCATGGTTTCGACCTCCAGAAGGCCAAAGGGCGGCCGTTCTCCAGGCGAGCGATCTTCTCCCGCAGCAACTCGTTTTCGACGCTGACGCTGGCGACCACGGATTTCAAGCGCCGCCGCTCCTCGTCTTCGACGTCCGACTCGCGGCTGTTCAAACCGCCCTCACCGCCGGCCAGGAAACGATCGCGCCAGGCGATCAGGGTCGCTGCTGTGACTCGATATTTCCGCGAAGTGCTCTCCAGGTCGGCCCCTGGCAACAGTTCCAAGACGACGGAGACTTTGCGTTTGGCCGACCACCGGCCGGCACCAGCTCGGGCGGACGATTCCGGGGCATCCTCAGTCGCCCTACGGGCTCCCTCGGACGCCCCGGAATCGTGTTTCTTGGCGTTGGACATGCATTCTCTCCTTCAGAACATTTTCCACAGTAAATGTTCCCAATGCACTGTCCAAGGAATTTCCGGGCCGGGGGCGTCGAGACATAGGGCTGCCCGCTGAGGCCTTGAGATCACGGGACAGATATCGCCTGAGAAGGCAAATGCAGTGGCGGCTGTAAATCGCCGCTCTCTCTTCAATCGCAGCCGGCTTCGGATTGGAAGATCCGCAGCGGTGAAGGCTCTGCCATCGGCGCCTCCCAGCCGCCGGGGAGGTCGCCGTTGTCCTCGCGCAGGTATTTCCAGTGCTGCGGTTTGATGGTAGCCAGCAACTCCTTCCGGCTTTTCACGGCCATCGGTCGGCCACGATAGATCTTGCCCATCTTCTCCATCAGCCGTTCGGGCAAGGTGTTGGTGAACATCAATAACGGCCAGGTGAAGGCCGGCCCATTGGTCTTGCGCAGCTTCGACAGCCAGAGAAGAAACGCGCCGATGCGCCATGCCGGCGGTCCCCACCAGCTGTGCAGTGCCACGTTGATGCTCATCTTCCAGCACTTTAGGAGGATCTGCCATTGCAACGCGGACATTTCGCGGCTTTCGATCACCCCTTTTTGGGTGGCCAGTCGGGTGTCGTGCAGCGGTGTGAAGATCGACGGGACGAAGAAGGCGAACAGGCCTCGGCGCTCCACTTCGTAGATCAAATCGAGCGTGGCCATCGAGTCCGCGTCGGTCTCTCCCGGATTTCCGATCATCAGGGTCAGCACCGGGAACCAGTTGTTGCGGTTGAGAACGGTGAGGCCCTGAATGACGACGCTGGGCCACTCCTCGATGGGAAACGGCGCCGATTTGCCCGGCATGATTTGCTTTGCCATGCGAACCGAGCCAGTCTCCAGGCCAACCAACGGCGAGAGGATCCGCCCTTCCGGATGGGTGCTCACGCGCGGCAGCTTGACGGGACTCTTGCCGAGCAGCACGGTCGATAGTTGCGCGATGAGTTTCGGGTCGACCACGGCCGGTGCCATGGTGCTGTGGCTTAGCAGGTGGTGGTTGACACCTGGGGTGTTTACAACATCCGTGAACAGATCGACCAGAGCTTCGCGATTGGGAAAATAGAACGGCGTGCCGGTACGCACCTGACCCCAGATGAACATGTCCTCGGTGGCGAGCGAGATCAAACCATTTCCCTCACGAACGTTGGCGCGCACGGCTTCCAGGATCTTGTCCTTTGGGAAATCGATCTGCGGGTTGAGGTCGGGTAGGCAGAACTGGCAACGCCGCCCGCATCCGGTCGTCATTTCGACCACGCCGAAGGTCGTGCGCCGGGCGGGCGTCAGCAGCCCTTCGCGGAATTCCGGATGCCTCACTTCCACGAAGCGGGGCAGTGCCTCGCCGCGGATCGCCTGGCGAAACAATTCGAGCACTTGCGCCGATTCACTGCGGCCGTCCACCACGCAATCGACTCCGAGATCCTGGTAGCTATCGGTTTGCGCGACTTGCCAGCCGCCTGAGCCGCCAACCATCACCTGGAACGAAGGGCGGTACGGGCTCTCTCGGAGCGCACGGAACAACTCTTTCGCGTAATGCGCATTAATCGTCTCCCGTGAGGAACCAAAGACCGAGGCGTAGACGCCGGCTGCGAATGTCACTCCCAGGGGATTGTGTGTGGAGACACCGACCACGCGCGTCCGCGGGCCGATGAACCGGGAGATGTCATCGGGGTAACAGCAGACGATGTCTTCAGCCGGGAATTCCCGCAGCAGTGATGCCTCCACCAGTCTGACACCCGCAGGCATGTACCGGGCGGACCCGTCGGGCTCGCGCTGTACTTCGCGCCACTTGGGATACTTCTGATTGATAACGGCTTCCATGCGCGTCGGCATCGATGCCAGCGCCATCTGGATGAAGTACCCGGCGTGATCGATCGTTTCGGTAAGCGGCGCCGTCAAAACGATCAACCTGCCGCCATCGGCGGGGCCAGTAACGGCCGCGGCGCCCTCGCTATCCTGAAAAGGCCTCATAATTCGGGGGTTCGTGGCCGAATCGAACGGCTACTTCAGCCTATGAGCTAGTGTATAGCACCTGCTCCGACGGTGACAGGTGGTCCGGCACGGAGCAGGCGATGGCCCCGTGAGAGGATTCGCGGCAGCTTGTGCTGACGGGCGCCCCGCCCGGGGTCCATCGCTTGGGGGATGCTCCTGTGCCGCCCGTCGCGAGATTAGATGTGTGCAGTCGCGCAGCGTTTACCAATCCTTCGACTCCGTCCGAATGACGCGCGACTCGGACACTGGCCGGCTGCTTGGAGGACGTGCTGCGGTGCAGCATGAAAAGGCGGGAGACCCCCCTATAGCGAAACACATCGTGCAGTGTTACGGCCGAAAGAGCCCGCCTGCCCGGAATTTCCAAGCCACCAGTAAGTGAGAGCAGGAGCCACGGTCATCGCCAACAGCGAAGCCCAGGCAATTGCGTGGCGGCCCGCGCGCCGAAATTCCGGCCAAAGCCCGGGCTAGCGCCTAGAGGGCTGCCACCAGAATTCCCTGCCACCAGAGAATGCAGAAGCGTCCAGCCCAGACGCTCGGTCCACGGCTGGTTCAGTAGCGTGATCAGTTCTTTCCCTGGTTTTTTCGAATTCGTCCAACAGACTCCGTATCTCGGCCAGATCCTTGCCTGAAGCCGGCTGCGCGGCGAGCGCTCCCAGCACCAGGCTCTTCGCCGATCCTTCGAATGCGCGCTTCAACAGGTCGCCCGCGATCTGCCGCTGCGTCTGCTCCTTGGGTGCGCGCGCTTCGTA
>DATJYW010000144.1:0-21374 GCA_035499435.1 Candidatus Acidiferrales bacterium
CGCCGCGCAATCCACGGCGCGGACAATCGCCGCATCCTCCGCAACCTCGAATGGATCCCGGACAAAATACGGCCGAACCGTGGCGCGAAAGTCCATATCCGAGTCGGCCAGTTCATCCACGATCGTCTGGATCTCCGCCACTGCCTGTGACTCGGTCTCGCCCGGCACCGTGCGGCGTTCGAGCTGCAGTGTGCACGACGGCGCGTATGTGCTTAAGCCAACTCCGCCGTTCAACATGGCGGCATGCAACGAAGGCGGCCCCACAAGCCGATGCGGCGTGCGCTCACGCAGCTTGCTTTCCAGTTCGCTGAGTCTTGCCAGGTACATACCCATTTTCATATTGGCGTCGATCCCCAACTCGAACCTGCTCCCGTGCGCCGCCCGCCCCTCCACCACCACCTCGATCCATAGGTAGCCTTTATGTGCCAGGCACACCTCGAGCGCCGTCGGTTCGGTGACGATGGCGCCGTCCACCTTCACGCGCGTGATCAGATCGCGGGTTCCCAGGCTGCCGTACTCTTCATCCGCCACCGCCGCCACCAGCATGTCGCCGCGCAGTCGCGTCCCGGCATCCTTGAGCGCTTTCGCCGCCGCCATGCAGGCCGCCAGCGATCCCTTCATGTCATACGACCCGCGCCCGTACAGCCTGCCCTCGCGAATCGCGCCTGAGAACGGCTCGGCCATGCCGCGCACGTCGACCGTGTCGCAGTGTGCGTTGAGCATCAGGCTACGCCCGCCACCCGTGCCCGCAAGCCGACCGACGGCGGAAGCCCGGCCGGCCTCGGGTTCGAAGATCTCCACATCCAGCCCGCAGTCGCACAGCGAGTGCGCGATGAACCCGGCGATTTCCTTCTCTCCCGGCGCTCCCGGCGCCAGGGTGGGGTTGATGGAATTGATCTGCACGAGCCGCGCGAGAGTGTCTATGGTGTAGCTTCGGTCGATCCGCACGCTACCACTGTACTCCGCTGCCGCCGCCGCCCAAAGTAAATGCCCAGCCCGATCACCAGCCATCCCACAAGCCGGGCCCAGTTCGAGACTCCCAGTCCGAGCATTAGTGCCACATTCATGACGATCCCGGCCACCGGCACCACCGGCACCCACGGCGTGCGGAACGGCCGTGCCGCGTCTGGCCGCCGGCGTCGGAGCACGATCACGCCGCCGCACACGATCACAAACGCGAACATGGTTCCGATGCTGGTCATCTTCCCCACCACCTCGATCGGCGCGAACGCCGAGAACAGCGAGACGAACACCATCAGCAGCAGGTTGCTCCGCCAGGGCGTGCGGAACTTCGGATGCACCTCCGCGAAAGCCTGCGGCAGCAGGCCGTCGCGCGCCATCGAATAGAACACCCTGCTCTGCCCCATCAGCATCACCAGCATCACGCTGGTGAGGCCTGCCAGTACCGCCAGGTTCATGGCTACGTTCAACCAGTGATAAGGAATCCTTTCCAGAGCCAATGCCAGCGGCGCCGCGACGTTCAATCGCCGGTAGTCGACCACCCCGGTCAGCACCCACGAGTACAGGATGAACAACAACGTACAGACGGCGAGCGATCCGAAAATTCCCACCGGCAGGTCGCGCCGCGGAGTTTTGGCCTCTTGCGCGGCTGTCGAGACGGCGTCGAACCCGATGTAGGCGAAAAACATCACGCCCGCTCCCGCCAGGATGCCGCTCCACCCGAAGTGTCCGAACTGCCCTTGGTTTGGCGGGATCAGCGGCGTGTGGTTCGCGGGCAGCATGTAGCTCCACCCGATCGCGATGAAGACCAGGATCACGGTCACCTTCAGCGCCACGATCACCGAGTTCACCGTGGCCGACTCGCGAATGCCGGCGATCAGAATCAGCGACACGATCGCCACGATGGCCACCGCCGGCAGATTGATCAGCCCGCCGGCGGCTCCTTGGAACGGCGATGCCGCGACGCTGGCCGGGAAGGGCACGCCCAGGCTCGCCAGAAGCGCTACCAGCGTCTGCGACCAGCCGATCGCCACCGTCGCCGCGCCCACCGCGTACTCCAGAATCAGATCCCAGCCGATGATCCACGCCCACAGCTCGCCGAAGCTCGCGTACGCGTAGGTATAGGCGCTGCCCGCCACGGGAATCATGGTGGCGAACTCGCTGTAGCACAGGCCCGCCAGGGAGCAGCCGATCGCCGCCAGGACGAACGAGAACACCAGCCCCGGGCCCGAGTTGGTCGATGCCGCGACTCCGGTGAGCGTGAAAATGCCCGCGCCAATCACCGCACCCACGCCGAGGGCTACCAACGCGCCCGGCCCCAGGGATCGCCGGAGCGCGTTCTGTCCCTCGGATTCCAGCAGTATCCGTTCGAGAGGTTTAGTCTGAAAAAGGTCCACGATCTCAGATCATAAGCTGCGCCCCCGACTCCGATCCCGAACTTTGCGCCGAACCGCCGGAATCGCGCGACGAATCGCTTCCGGCATCCTCCCCGTGCGGCGTACACTGTCCGTAGCATGCTTCACACCAGGCGCGGCCGCTGGCCCTACGCGCTCACCATTCTGCCCACGAGCAGCCTGGCCGGAGCCTTGTACTTCCTCCCCCGGGTTCCGGTCGCAGCTTCCGTGATTTGGATCGCGGCCAGCCTGGGATTCCTGGGTGCCGTGTTTGTGGTCGCCAAGCTCACTGCGTCCAGCCAGCGCTACCGCGCGCGAGAGCAGGAGTGGACCGCCGACCGGCTCCAGGTTCTCGAAGCCCAGCTCCACCCCCATTTCCTCTTCAATACGCTGAATTCCATCGCGACCCTGATGCACGAAGATGTGGATGCCGCCGACGACATGATGGCCAAACTCGCTACCCTGTTGCGTCGCACGCTGAATCGAAACGGTGCGTACGAGATTCCGCTCCGCGAAGAGCTGGAGATCCTGGAAATCTACCTGGACATCCAGCGCACCCGCTTTGCCGATCGCCTCACCACGCTGGTCGATGCCGATCCGGCCGCACTCGATGCCATGGTCCCGCGTTTGATCCTGCAGCCGCTCGTCGAAAATGCGGTCCGGCACGGCATCGCGCGGCGCACTGGTCCCGGCCGCATCGAGGTGCGTGCGTGGCGCGAGAACGGCACGCTCAGGATGACGGTGCTCAACGATGGCGCCGGCTGGCGTCCCAAGGACACGCCTTCGAGCGGCCTCGGTCTTGCCAACACCCGCGCGCGGCTGGCACAGCACTTTCAGAACCGGTTTCACTTCGACCTGCACGAAGCCGGCGACGGCGGGGCTGTCGCGGAAATCTCGGTTCCCGTAAAACCATGCCCATCCGCACGCTGATCGTAGACGATGAGCCGCTGGCCCGCCGGCGCCTGCGCGCCTTCCTCCGCCCGGAGGCCGACATGGAGATCGTCGGCGAATGCGGGAACGGGGACGATGCAGTCGCGGCCATCCGCAAGATTCGCCCCGACTTGGTCTTCCTCGATATTCAGATGCCTGGCAAGGATGGGTTCGCCGTCCTCGCCGAGCTCGACCCGCGGCACCTGCCCCTGATCATCTTCGTCACCGCCCACGATCAGTATGCCGTGCAGGCATTCGAGCAACGCGCCCTGGATTATCTCCTCAAGCCGTTCGGCCGCAAGCGATTTCAGGACGCCGTCTCGCGGGCCCGCGATCGGCTCGCCGGTCCCGAATCGGGCGACTTCCGCGAACGCATCACCGGCCTGCTGCGTACCGTTGCCGGCCCGAAGACGCACCTCGTGGTCAGGACCGGTGGGCACGCCGTGCTACTTCAGACCGCGCGAATCGAGTGGTTGGAAGCCGAAGGCGACTATGTGCTCATACATGCCGGCCGCGAGGCGTATCTCACACGTCAGACGATGAACCGCATCTCGGCCGAATTGGGCAGCGGCCGTTTCGTGCGCATCCATCGCTCCACTATCGTCAACGTGGAATTCATCCGGGAGATCCATCCTCTGCCGGGCGGCGATCACGTGATCACCTTGCGCGATCTGACGCAGGTCACGTTGAGCCGCGGCTACCGGGACCGTCTTGAACATGCTCTGGGACAGAAGTTATGACAGCGTTGCTTTCAATCTGTGTGGATCCGCATCCTTCCGTGGCCTAAAGTTCCTGCAACCCCGATCCGATTAGTCCACTGAGGAGACCGTTTGCCGCGACGCACCTACCGTTGTGTGGCCGGCTGGTTCGGCTTGAGCCTGCTGGTCGCCGTTGCCTCGGCGGAGCACTACCGGTTCCGCCAGTTCGGGCCCGAGGAGGGGCTGAATACCTCCGTATCGAGCCTCTTGCAGGATCGCACCGGCTTCCTCTGGGTGGGGTCCGGGAACGGCCTCTACCGGTACGACGGCGCACGTTTCCAACGCTTCGGCACTGAAGAAGGGTTGCCCAGCCCGTCGATTCGCGGCTTGAAGGAAGCTCCCGACGGAACCCTCTGGGTTACGACGGGACGCGGTGTCGCCCGCCGCCGCAACAACGGTTTTGAGGCCGTCGATACCGGAGAAGCTGCTCAGGATATGCGCGCCATCGATATCGGCAGGGACGGCCGGATCTATCTCGGGTACAACCACGGACTGATATCGGCCCTTCCTGTGCCGGGGCAGCTGCGCGTCTCTTTCTATCCCCTGCCGGGCGTCCCGCGCGAGAGCGTCAGCGGGGTCCTGGCGGAGGCCGCCGGGCGCGTTTGGTTCGGCTGCGGCTTGAAACTCTGCATGATCGAGAATGGTCTTGTCCGTGCTTTCGACGAGACCTGCGGCCTCCCGTCGGAGCGCTGGCAGTTCCTGCTGCGAGATCGCTCGGGAGGCTTGTGGATTCGCGGTCCTCAGCATCTGTATTTTCAGCCGCCGGGGGGTGGCAAATTCATCGCCCGGGATCAGGGCCTGCCTCAAGCCAGCAACACCAGCATGAACCTGATACAGGATCGGCGGGGGCGCCTTCTCGCGACTACGGATCGTGGTTTGGCGCGCTGGGAAGATGGGCACTGGCGCATGATAGGACTTGCGCAGGGTCTGGAGTCCGAGGCCGTGACGGCCATCCTGGAAGACCGGGAGGGCTCCATCTGGATTGGACTCTGGGGTGTCGGACTGGTGCGCTGGCCGGGGTCCGATGAGTGGACCGGCTGGACGACGGCTGATGGCCTCGACAGTAATATCGTCTGGTCGGTGATCCGTGATCCGGGCGGCGCTATTTGGGCCGGCACCGACAGCGGACTGGTCCGCCTTGAGGAAGGGCGTGCGGCGAGGGTGTGGACGCAGTCCGACGGATTAGCGGGCGATAAGGTGAAATCTCTGGTTCCGGGGCCGGACGGGGCGATTTGGGCCGGCTGTCTTCCGGGCGGAGTCTCCCGTATCGATCCCCGCACCGGCACGATTCACAGCTTCGGCCAGAAGGCGGGCCTTGTGGACAACCGGGTGATTGCGCTTCACGTCGATGACGAGAACAAACTCTGGGCCAGCACATCCGAAGGGCTCTACCGGTCCGATGCTCTCGGCCCGGACTTGCATTTTCAGCGAATGTCGCCCCCGGGCACCAGCGATACGACGATGTTCTTCCGGTTCTACCGCGACCGCCAGAACCGCGTCTGGATCGGCAGCACGCGCGGTCTCCACCGCTACGATCACGGCCGGTGGGATCGCTTTACCACCGCCGACGGGCTGAAAACCAACAGCATCACTCACATTACGCAGACGCCGGACGGCGCTATCTGGATCGGGTATCGTGAGCCGATCGGGATGGCGCGTCTTACCTTTCCCGGAGGAACGCTTCACGCGGATCACTTCTCAAAACGCGAAGGGCTCCCCTCCGACTACGTCATCTTTCTGGGCACGGACTCCGGCGGAC
The DNA here is from genome assembly GCA_035499435.1 of Candidatus Acidiferrales bacterium. GTDB lineage: Bacteria > Acidobacteriota > Terriglobia > Bryobacterales > Bryobacteraceae > Solibacter. The sequence continues at coordinate 5,802 of DATJYW010000144.1, forward strand.
AACTCTGGATTGGGACCGACAACGGAGTGGCGTTGCGCTCGGGCGGGCAGATTCGTGTTTACACCCACGAGGATGGTCTGATCTGGGACGACTGCGCGGCGAACTCGTTCCTGGCGGAGCCCGGAGGGGTGGTCTGGATCGGCACGTTGAAAGGTCTCTCCCGGTACCGGCCATCCGGGGCATCCGCACAGCTTCCGCCGCCACCCACCGTGATTACCAGCATCCGCTTCGGGGATCGCACGGCCGACCCTCCCGTCGCGCCCATACAGGTGGCTTTCCGGGAGCGGGATTTCCTGGTCAATTTCGCGGCCCTCAGCTTTCTCAGCGAAAGGAAGATCCGGTTTCGATACCGGCTCACGGGATTGGACGATCATTGGGTGGAGAGCGCTCTGCGTGAGGCCCGTTACACGAGCCTGCCGCCTGGCCGATACGGCTTCGAAGTAGCGGCCCGCGTCGGCTCCGGTCCGTGGAGTCCCTCACCGGCGGCCGTCTCTTTCGCGATCATTCCGCCATGGTGGGCGACGTGGTGGTTCAGAGGGCTTGGCGCCGCTCTCGTGTTGTTGTTGATGGTGTGGACCGTCCGCGCCCGCATGCGTCGCATACAGCGCGAGAACCGGCGCCTCGAGAGGGCGGTCCGCGAACGGACCGGAGAGCTCGAACTCCAGAAGGCGCTTGTCGAGCGCCAGAAGCTGGAAATCGAAGAGTTGCTTCGCCGGGCGCAGGAGGCCTCGCGCCTCAAAAGCGAGTTCCTCGCGAACATGAGCCACGAAATCCGGACCCCGATGAACGGTGTCATCGGGATGACCCAGTTGGTCCTCAGCACCACGCTCGATGAGGAGCAGCGAGAATACCTGTCGACTGTCCGTGAATCGGCGGAATCGCTCCTGGTGGTGATCAACGATATTCTCGATTTCTCAAAAATCGAAGCAGGCAAGATGGAACTCGTCAGGCAGCCCTTCGATCTCATCAAGTGTGCCGGTGACTCTCTGGCCATGTTCGCCTGGAAAGCGCAGGAGAAGGGCCTGCGTCTGACTCTGGACTGCAGCCCGGCCTTGCCGCGCCTGGTGGAAGGAGATTGCGACCGCTTGCGGCAGGTGCTTCTCAACCTGATCGGCAACGCAATGAAGTTCACCGAGGAAGGCGAGATCGCCGTCCTTGTGCGGCCGGCGCCTGGCCGCTCCGACCAGATCCAGTCCACCGTTCGCGATACCGGCATCGGCATCGACCCTGCCATGCAGTCGGTGATTTTCGAGGCGTTCGCCCAGGCTGACGGTTCTTCGAGGCGGCGCCAGGGCGGAACCGGATTGGGCCTGGCAATCTGTTCGCGATTCGTCCAACTGATGGGCGGCCGAATCTGGGTGGAGAGCACCCCCGGCGTGGGCAGCAGCTTCCATTTCACCGCGACCCTGCCGCGCCTGGAACCGGCGCCCGAGCCAGAACCAAAAGCGCGACCGACATGCGCACCCGTCGCACCAGACGCCTCATCGCCGCTCCGTATCCTGCTCGTCGAGGACAATGCAGTCAATCAAAAGCTGGCCCAGCGGGCAATCGAGAAGATGGGACACACCATACTCATCGCCGAAAATGGCGTCGACGCGGTGGAGACCTGCAACCGGGAGCGGTTCGACATCATCCTGATGGACCTGCAGATGCCCGAAATGGATGGCTTCGAAGCCACAGCGATAATCCGCGCGCACGAGCTTGCGGAGAACCGCCATACGCCGATCATCGCCATGACCGCCCACGCCATGCATGGCGACCGCGAACAGTGCCTGCGTGCGGGTATGGACAACTATATCGCCAAGCCAGTGAACCTGCAGGCCCTGGCCAGCATGATCGAGCGTTACCGGTCGGGCGTTGAGCAACCGGTCGCCTGACCGCAATCGAATACCATAAGGGACATGCTCCTGCCCGCCGTGCTCATCCTGGCCGTCGCCGCTCAAGCGCAGACCTGGATCCCGCAGAACAGCGACTCCGGCGCTTCCTTGCGCGGTGTGAGCGCGGCGGATGAGAAGAACGTTTGGGCCAGCGGCAGCGGGGGAACGGTGCTTCATACAAGGGACGGCGGCATGACCTGGGCCGTCTCCAAAGTGCCCGGTGCCGAGTCGGTCGACTTCCGGGGAATTCGTGCCGTCGACGTGCGCATCGTCTACGTGATGAGCGCGGGCAGGGGCGAGAAATCGCGCATCTACAAGACCGTCGATGCCGGAGAGCACTGGAGCCTTCAGTTCACCAACCCCGATCCCAAGGGCTTCTTCGACTCGATCGCTTTCTGGGGTGCCCGCCACGGCATCGTCCTCGGCGATGCGATCAACGGCCACCCCGAAGTCCTGACCACCATCGACGGCGCCCATTGGGCGCCTGAGCAGACGCCTTCCGCCTTGGCTAACGAAGGGTCCTTCGCGGCCAGCAATACGTGTCTCTTTGTGCTAGGGAAGGCCGAAGTCTGGTTTGTCACGGGCGGACGGGGCGCCGCGCGCGTCTTTCATTCCAGGGATGGCGGACATTTGTGGACGGTGGCTTCCACGCCGATCCGCAACGATTCTCCCAGCGCCGGCATCTTCTCCATCGTCTTCCGCGACAGGCTCCACGGAGTGATCGTTGGCGGCGACTACTCCAAGGACTCGGAGGACCTTCAAAACGTTGCGGTGACCAGCGATGGAGGCGCCACCTGGATCGCTCCTACGTCGCGCCCTCACGGATTCCGTTCCGCAGTGGCGTGGCTGCCCGAGATTCGGTCATTGATCGCAACCGGCACCTCCGGCTCCGACATCTCCAGCGACGACGGCCAGTCCTGGAGGCGGTTCGATCCCGCGCCCTATAACGCCCTCACTTTTCTCTCCAGCCGCGCCGGCTGGGCAGTAGGCCCCCGGGGCCGCATCGCGCGCTTCCAACCCTAATCCTCCATCACTTTCACCCTCCGCCACCGCCGCCATTGCCGTACGGTCATTCCCGTGATTCTCCCGCGCGCAGCGTCAGGCCAGACGAGGCTCGCGGCGTATCCGACCACCAGTAGCAGCACATGCGCCACAGCACCGATCATGTAGTCGTGCCACGGATAGTTCCAAGCTCCGAGGTCGATTACGCGCTTGTCATTCAGCGTCAAGGTCGCCCATGCCGTAAACGCCAGGCTCGCCGCGATTCCCGTCCACACGCCCCGCCGGCTGGCCCGCCCACTGAAGAAGGCCAAGAGGAATAGCCCCGCCAACCCGCCGCTCGCGATTGCCGACACGCTGAACCACATCGAGAGCGCCCCGGACCTGGTATGCGCCAGGCCCAGCGCCGCCGTAATGCAGCTCGCGCCGGAGATCAGCACGATCACCTTGCCCACTGCCAGGCGCTGCGCGTCGGTCGACTCCGGCCGCAGTTGCCGGTAGATGTCCTCCACGCCGACCAGCGCGAAGCTGTTCAGGTCGCTGGCCAGCGCGCACATGGCGGCTCCCAGCAGCGCGGCCATTACCAGCCCGGCCACCCCCGGCGGCAAATGGGTCGCCAGAAAATGCGGGAAAACCTGGTCCGGCTTGGTGATGTACCGGGGCAGCCGTTCGCCCGTCAGCCGGTAGAACGCCCACGTGCAGGTCCCGATCAGCATGAACAGGGTCCAGACCGGCACGCAGAGCAGGGCGCCCATGGCCGCGCCTTTGAGCGCCGCGCGATCGCTCTTCGCGACCAGGTAACGCTGCACGATGCTCTGGTCCGCCGTGTACTTCTGCAGGTACCAGAAGAAGCCGTAGATGATGAGCACCGCCAGGTTTGGTGTGGCGAATCCCGGCGACCATTCGCCCAGCCGCATCTTGTGGTGCGCGGCCGCAGTCGCCATCACCCGCGCAGGACCGCCCGGCGGCGTCAGTAGAAGATAGGCCAGCGTCACCAGCACTCCCGCCCAAAGAATGAATCCCTGCACCACGTCGGTCCAGATCACCGCTTCCAGCCCGCCGCGCAGCGTGTAGAGGATAGTGAGCAGGCCTGCGATCACGATTACCTGGTCGATGCCCCAGCCCGTGATGCTGTTGATGGTCAGCGCCAGGAGATAAAACACGAAGCCCATTTTCGAGAAGTGCCCGAGTGCGAACGCGACGCACGCGTACACCCGCACCGGTTTGCCGAAGCGCTGTCCGAAATACTCGTAAGCGCTCATTCGCACGGCCTGCCGGTAGAACGGGATGATCACCCAGCCGGCGAGCGCCAACACGCCCACGGCCATGAAGCCGGGCACCAGCAGGGACCAGTCGTTGTCGTAGGAAGACCCGGGGTAGGCGATGAACGTCACGCTGGTGATCAGCGTCGCCAGGATCGACATTCCCATCGCCCATGATGGAATCGAGCGTCGCGCGACGAAGTACTGTTCCGTCGAATTCTGCTCGCGGGCAAATCCGAGGCCGAGGCTGGTCAGAGCGAGTAAGTATGCGCCCACCACGCCAAGGTCTACCCACCGTATGTGAGATGCCACTTCCGAATTGTACCCGCGGCGATACACTGTACCAATGACCGGCCGACGCAATTTCCTCCGATCTCTCGGCACCGGCATGGCAGCGCCGCTCTTTGCGCCTGCCGCCGTGCCTCCCTTGCCCGCCGCCTCCGATCCGGCTTATTGGACCAAGATCCGCGATCAGTTTCTCCTTTCCCGCGACAAGGTCTTCTTCAACAACGGCACGATCGGCGCCATGCCGAAGGTGGTGGTGGAGCGCACCGTCGAGCATCTCCGTAAGATGGCCACCGACATCGCCGAGTGGGACTATCGGCCCGGCGAGGAGTGGATCGCCGGATATGGGCCGTTCACAGCCATCCGCACGAAAGCCGCCGCGCTTCTGCATTGCGAGGGGTCGGAGGTCGCCCTCACCGAGAACGTCACCGAGGCGATGAACTACCTCGCCGCCGGCATCACTATCGAACCCGGCAGCGAGATCCTGATTACCGACCAGGAGCATCCCGGCGGCCAGTGTCCCTGGCTGAACGTCGCCGAGCGGTATCACGCCAGCGTGCAGACTATGCGCGTGCCGAAGCCTGTCAATACGCCCGCCGAAGTGATGGAAGCCTTCTACAACGCGCTCACGCCGCGGACGCGCATCCTGGCCATCTCGCACATGATCACCGGCGCCGGCACCATCCTGCCGGTCAAACAGATTTGCGCCGAGGCACGCTCGCGCGGCATTCTCACCGTACTCGACGGCGCGCAGGCGTTCGGCCACATCAAGGTCGATTTGGAAGACATCGGCTGCGACGCCTACGTCGGCTGTTTTCACAAGTGGATGCTTGCCCCGGCCGGCACCGGCTTTCTCTTCGTCCGCAAATACCGTGCGCACGACATCTGGACCACCCTCGCCAGCTCGCAATGGAATCATCACCAGGACGAAGGCTACCGCTTCACCCAGCGCGGCACCGGCAGCCTTTCGCTCCTGATGGGCCTGGATGCCGCACTGGACTTCCACAACTCGCTCGGTCCCGATCGCGTCTATGCCCGCATCAAGTATCTTGGCGACTATCTTCGGGACGGTCTGCGCAAGATCCCGGGCACGCGCATTTACACCTCTGCCGATCCCACGATGTGCGCGGGCATCACGGTCTACGGCGTGGGCAAGGTGACCGGCCAGCAGCTTCAGGACGAGATGTGGAAGCGGGCCCGCCTGCGACCGCGGGCGAACGGCCCCGGGGTTCGCCATTGCACCCACATCTTCAATAGTCCGCAGGAGATCGACAAAGCGCTGGAGGTAGTCCGAGCCCTCGCATAAGCACTTTTCGATACACTGACACTCATGCCGACTTCGCTGAAGGCCCGCCTGTGCCTGATGATGTTCCTGAACTACGTCATCTGGGGCTCGTGGTACGTGACCCTGGGAACGTATCTCACGGCCAACCTGAAATTCTCAGGCACCGAAGCGGGCGCGGTGTTCGGCACGACGGCGCTCGCGAGTATGATCTCGCCGTTCTTCATCGGCTTGATCGCGGACCGCTTCTTTGCAACGGAGAAGCTGATGGCCGTGCTGCACCTGCTGGGCGCCGTGATCCTGTACGGCGTGACACGGTTCACCTCGTTCCCCGCGGTTTACGGGCTCATGCTGGCATACTGCCTCCTTTACTTTCCAACCATTGCGCTCACCAACTCTCTCACCTTGCGCCAGCTTACCGACGCGGGAGGCGAGTTTCCTTTCATCCGGATGTTCGCCACCATCGGGTGGATCGCCATCGGCCAGACGATCGGCAACATGGGAGTCGAGACTACAGCGACGCCGTTCCTGCTGGCCGCCGGCACGTCGGTGGTCATGGCCGTGTATTGCCTCACGCTGCCCCACACTCCGCCCACGGGCACGGATCGCAAGATCACGCTCGGAAGCCTGGCCGGCATCGACGCGCTGGTCATGCTCAAGAAGCGCCCCTACCTGGTGTTCGTGATCGCCAGCGTGCTCGCCTGCATCCCGCTTACGTTCTACTTCTCGTTCACCAACGCCTATCTCAACGAAGCCGGTGTCACCAACGCGGCGGGCAAGATGACCCTGGGCCAGGTGAGCGAAGTGGGAGTGATGCTCCTCATGCCGTTCATCTTCCGGCGCATCACCGTGCGCGGCGTGCTGATACTGGGCCTGCTCTGCTGGAGCGTCCGCTACGGGCTGCTCGCCTACGGCAATCCGCACGCCGGCATGTGGATGTTCTACATTGCCATCCTGCTCCACGGGTTCTGCTTCGACTTCTTCTTCATGACCGGCCAGCTTTACACCGACCAGGAAGCTCCGGCGGACCTGCGGGGCACGGCCCAGGGCTTCCTGACCTTCCTGACTTACGGCCTCGGGATGTTCATCGGCTCGCTGCTCTCGGGCGGCGCGGTCGATTTCTTCACCACTTCTGCCGGCCGCAACTGGAGCGGGTTCTGGCTCTCCAGCGCCGCGGGCGCATTTGCGATTCTGCTCCTGGTGGCGCTCTTCTTCCGGACCAGCGCGAAGATCCACACCAAGCCGGCTTGATCTGATCTACTCGCAGCGCAGCGCCTCCATGGGGTCTATGCGCGATGCACGCCGCGCCGGAATGTATCCGGCGAGCAGGGTAGCTGCCGTGATGATGAGGATTGCCGTTCCGATCGCCATGGGATCCGTGGGCGAGATGCCGGGGAGCGTGCTGCCCAGCAGGCGCACCGCCGCGATCGCGCAGGGAAGCCCGGCAGCCAGCCCGGCGGCCAGCAGCATGGCTGTTTCCCGCAGCACCATTTTCAACACTCCGCGCTGCGACGCGCCGAGGGCCATGCGCAGGCCGATCTCGCTGGTGCGCCGGCCGATGGCGTACGACATGACGCCGTAGATGCCGACTGCCGCCATCAGCAGCGCCAGCACGCCGAAGCACCCGGCCAGTTGCGCGGTCAGGCGTTCTACCAACAGACGGCGGCCGATCTGTTCATTGATCGTGCGGATGAGCAGGACCGGCACCGCCGGGTCAACCGAGTTGACTGCCGCGCGAACGGCGCCTGCGGCCTTGGCCGGGTCTCCCCATGTTCTCAGCACGAACGTCACCTGTTCCAGCCGCGAGATCGGGTGATAGATGTTGCCATAAAACCGGCGGTCGTCTCTGCGGAGCGACCGTTCGCGGGCATCGGCTACGACGCCGACAATCTCGTATGTGGTGCGGGTGGTCGGGTACTCGTCCGTGAGGTGCTTGCCGATGGGGTCGCCATCGTTGAACAGGAACCTGGCCAGCGAGTGGTTGATCACGCACACGGGGAGCCGCCGTTGCTCATCGGCCTCGTTCAGTTCGCGTCCGCGGAGCAGGGGGATGCCGACGGTACGGAAATATCCTGCCCCGATGAGGGTCCAGTACGCGTGCACTTCGTGTCCGTCGGCGGGATGGAAGCCCTCGACCGCAATCGGATCCCTGGACTCGCCGCCGAACATGCCGTAATCGGAGACGGCGACGGACTGAACACCGGGAATCAGCCGCGCACGTTCCGCGAGGCGCCGGTAGAGATCCTCGGCGGCGGCTCCTTCATAGCCCGCCGCGCGCGGGTCCACCGAAGTCATGATGAGGTGATCGCGATCGTATCCCAGGTTCTGTCCGGCAAGACGATTCAGGCTTCGCACCAGCACGGCCGCTCCGATCAACAACAGAAGCGACAGTGCGATCTGCGCGGCGACGAGCATGCGTCCTCCGCGCGCGCTCCTTCGGCTGGCTATCGCACCGCGTACCCCGGCCGCGAGCAGCCGGTTGACATCCACGCGGGTGGCGCGGAGCGCGGGCGCCAATCCGAACAGAAGAATGGTGACCAAGGAGACTCCGGCGGTGAAGGCCCAGACACCGGGCTCCTGGCGCCCGTCGAGCACGATGCCGAACGTGCTGCCCGCGACGAGGGCCATGACTGCGTCGGCGCCCCAGACGGCGAGCAGCGAGCCGGCCAGGCCGCCGGCAGCGGCGATGAGCAGGCTCTCGGCGAGAATCTGCCGGACCAGAGCGCCGCGCCGGGCGCCGAGCGCCATCCTGACGCCGAGCTCGCGTTCGCGCCCGGTGGCCCGCGCCAGCGTGAGGTTGGCGATGTTGGCGCACGCGATCAGCAACACGATGCCGACCATCGCCATGAGGACCACCAGAGGATCACCGAACTGTCCGCGCGCGATGCTGGCGCCCTGCGCGCCCGCCCGCAGGACGATCTTCTGGTCGAGCATTTCCTTGCGCTCCTTCTCGTCGGGCAGCGAGCCGGACCAGCCTTGCAGAAGCTGTTGAAACGTGACATTCACTCCCGCTTGGGCGGTCTCGCGCGCGACGCCCGGCTTGAGGCGGGCCATCATCTGGAGCCAGAGCGTGTCCAGTGGAGTCAGGTAGTCGTGGCCGGGCAGCGCCTGGGGCTGTATGGTAAGCGGCAGCCACGCATCGACATCGGTGCCGACCACTACGCCGCGGAAACCGGGCGGCGCCACGCCGGCAATATGGAAACTGCCCCTGCCGATGAGGAGCGTTTTGCCGAGAACGCCGGCGTCGCCCGCGAATTGGCGCTGCCAGAAGCCGTAGGAGATGACCGCTACCGGGTGATCCGCGCCGATGCGATCTTCTTCCGAGGTGAAGAAGCGGCCCAGGGCCGGGCGCAATCCGAGCACCTGGAAGAACTCGCCCGAAGCGAGCTGCTCGCGAATGTTGAGGCGGACCTGGCCGATCCTCGCATCGACCCGGGCGGGACTGCTTTGCACGGCGAACATGCCGCTGAAGACCGTATTGGTCTTGCGGAGGGCGTCGAACTCCTGCCATGCGAAGAGCGATCGCTCGCCGCCCTCGCGTGTCTCCGCTGCGACGCCGCCGGAGGCCGGATCGCTGAGCAGCACCAGCTCCCGGGGGTCCTCCACGGGCAGGGCGCGCAGAATCAGAGAGTGAATCAGGCTGAAGATTGCCGTGTTGGCGCCGATGCCCAGGCCAAGACTGAGCACGGCTACCGCGGTGAAGCCGGGGCTCTTGCGCAGGGCGCGCATCGCGAAACGCAGATCTTGCCACAGACGATCCATGGGCGCACTCCGTGCATGCGGGTTGCCGCGATAAATGCCTGCGTTTGCATACCCTTCGGGTGGGACGGCGTTCCGTTTTTGGGACTCGGGAGACATCAGTGGAGCGGGGTGCCCTCCCGAATTTCGTCGGTGGCGCGCTTGATTACCATGTCGCCGGGCTTGAGGTTGCCCATGACCTCGACGAGGTCTCCCTCCGCCACGCCAAGGTTGACGTTGACCCATTCGGCACGGGCATTGTTGTCGCGCACGACGAAGGTGCGCTCGCTGGTTACGACCACCGCGGTCCGCGGCACGAACAGGGCGGGCCGCGCGCGGCGGACCGGCCATTTCACGGTGGGGTACATGCCGGGGGCGAGCGTGCCATCGCGGTTGACGACGTCGAGCTCGACCGGCATGGTGCGGGTCTTGGGGTCGAGTGCGTGGGCGATGCGCGCAATGGTGCCGGAGTAGGTGCGTTCTGGCCACGCAGGCACTTTGAACTCGACACGCGCGCCGGGCACGATGGCGCCGACTTCCTGCTCGGGAACCGCGGTGGTGAGCCGCAGATGGGAGAGCTGCTCGAGGACTACGAGCACCGGATCGGCGCCCGGTCCGACGAGCGCGCCGGGATGCACCAGGCGTTCGGTGATCATGCCGTCGAAGGGGGCGGTGATGCGGAGATAGGCCTCGAGATCCTTCTGCGCTTTGACGGCGGCTTCGGCGGCGCGCGCGGCCTGCTCGCGGGAGTGCACCAGCGCTTGGGCCGCATCGACCTGCTTCTGCGCCTGGATCACCTCGATACCGGCGATGGCGCCGGGAGTTTCAGCGGCCTTCTGCAAATGTTGGAGGGTCGCTTGGGCGGCGGAGAGCTGGGCCTCGGCCTGGAGACGATCCGCCTCAGCGGCCTGCACCTTGGACTCAGCTTCGGCGATGCGCGCCGCCAGCTCGGGCGCGGTGAGTTGGACGAGCAAGTCGCCCTGACGGACGGCGCTCCCGCGATCGACGGTGATGCGATCAACGTAACCCGCGATCTTGGCGTGCAGGGGCACGCTGAGGAAGGGCTGGAATTCGCCGGGCAGATCGATGGTGCGCGAGACCGCCCTGGAGACGACGGGTGCGAGCTCCGGCGCCTGGCATTGCAAGAGAGCGGGGAACCACAGGACGAGGAGGAGTGCGCCAGTGAGATGAACGCGTGGAAAACCAGCGGGACTGAAGTCCCGCGCAGGCTGAAGGCCTGCCCCACAGGGTTTGGCATCATTAGTGGGATTCATAATAACGGCTCGCGGGGTCTTCGGGGTTCAGGGACGGCGACGTAAGCGAGGCCCTGCGCTGCAGGATCGCGTAGATCGCGGGCAAGACGGTGAGGGTGGTGAAGGTGGAGAGAACCAGGCCGCCGATGACGGCGCGGCCCAGGGGAGCGGCCTGGCTGCCGCCTTCGCCGAATCCGATGGCCATGGGGGTCATGCCGGCGATCATGGCGGCGGCGGTCATCAGTACGGCGCGCAGGCGGCCCGTGGCGCCTTCGTGCGCGGCTTCGAGGACAGGGCGGCCTTCGTGGCGCGCGTGTTCGGCGAACGTGACCAGCAGGATCGAGTTGGCGACCGCGATGCCCACCGCCATGATCGCGCCCATGAAGGATTGCACGTTGAGCGTGGTGCCGGTGATGCGGAGCATCAGCAGCGCGCCGCAGAGCACCGCGGGGACGGTGAGCACGATGGCCAGCGACAGGCGCACCGATTGGAAGTTGGCGGCGAGCAGGAGAAAGATGACTCCCACGGCGAGAAGGAGGCCGGTGCGCAGGCCCGAAATGGTCTGCTCGAGCGGCGGGATCTCGCCGCGCAATCTCACGCTGACGCCGCGAGGAGGCGCACCCGCGGCCGCGACCGCCTGGTTCAGCCGAGGCGCGGCCTCGCCCAGAGTGAGGCCGTGGATATTCGCGGTCAGGCTCACGATGTGCTGGCCGTTGTAGCGCTCGATGAGGCCCGGCATGGTGCCGGGCTTGATCGCGGCGACCTCGCTAAGACGGGGTTCCGGCTGTCCCGCGGGCATCACGGGAAGATCGTCCACCGCCTCGACGCTCTGGATCCGGTTTTGCGGCAGTTGCACCTGGATCTGGAAGGCGTTGCCGGAATTGGGATCGCGCCAATAGTTGGGCTGCGTGAAGCGGGAGCTGGATGTGGCAGGGACCACGGAACGCACGACGTCGGCCATGGTGAGGCCGAATTGCCCGGCACGGTCGCGGTCCACGGTGATGTCGAGGGTCGGGAAGCCGGCTTCCTGTGCGTATTGCAGGTCGCGCAGGAACGTGAGCTTTGCAAGGTGGGCCTGGACTTTCTGCGCGAAGGCGTAGTCGTCCTGGAGGCTGGCGCCCTGTACGGCGACTTCGACGGGGGTCGGGGAGCCGAAGCTCATCACCTGGGTGACGATGTCGCCGGCTTCGAAGGAGACGGAGGCTTCGGGCACGTCGCGGCGGAGGGCAGCGCGCAGTTTTTCGCGCAGGGGCTCGCCGCGCGGGGCGTCCTTTGACAGCGCGACCTGGATGAGCGCTTCCTGCGGACCGCTGGTGAAGAGGTGGATCAGATTGACGGGATAGCTGGACGGGACGACGCCGACGAAATCGCTGGTGATCTGGACGTTGCCGGGGCCGATCTCGCGGCGGAGGACGTCGAGGGCGCGCAGCACGATGCGCTCGGTCTCTTCGATGCGCGTTCCGGCGGGGGCGCGCAGGCGGAGACGGATGAGACCGGCGCCGGATTCGGGGAAGATCTCGGTGCCGATGGTGGGGAGGAGGAGGTAGAGGAGGCCAAGGGAGGCGATGAGGTAGAGAACGACGAGCGGGTAGCGGAAGCGGAGGGTGAGGGAGGAGTAGCGAGGAAAAAACCGGGCAGGCCGGGAACCTGCCCCACTTGGGTGCGCCAACCAGACGGAGAAGACCGGGACCAGGGTGCTGGAGAGGATGTAGCTGGCGATCATGGAGAATGCGACGGCCAGCGACAAGGGAACGAATAGCTGCCGGGCCACGCCTGCCATGAAGAAAGAGGGCACGAACACGGCGAGGATGCAGACCATGGAGAGCAGGCGGGCGATGGCGGTGCGGCTGCATGCTTCGACTACGGCGCGCGCCGGGGAGACGCCCGGGCGGAGCCGCGTGTGAATGTTTTCGATCTCGACCGTGGCCTCGTCCACGAGCACACCGACCGCGAGGGCCAAGCCGCCCAGCGTCATGATGTTGATGGTCTGGCCGGTGAGCCACAACGCGACCACCGCGGAGAGCAGCGCGAACGGGATGTTGAGGATGACGATGAACGCGGCGCGCCAGTCGCGGAGGAAGAGGATCACCATCAGGCCGGTAAGCACCGCGCCGAGCAAACCTTCGCTCACCAGCCCGCGGATCGAATTCGAGACGAAGGGCGATTGATCGAACTCCAGGCGGACATCCACGTCGTCGGGGACGGCTTTCTTGAAATCCGGAATGGCGGCCTTGACGGCATCGATCACGGCCAGCGTCGAGGCATCGGCGCGCTTGGTGACGGGTATGTAGACGGTGCGCCTGCCATCGACGTGGGCGTAGGCGGTGATGATGTCGGTGCCGTTCTCGATGGTGCCGATATCGCGGAGGTAGACGGTGGTGCCGGCGACCGGGCGGATGGGGGTGCCGAGCAGCTCCGCGAGGTTGCCGCCGAGCGCGGCATTGGTGCGCGCGATGCGCTCCACCTTGCCGGTGTACATGTTCCCCGAGGGCATCACGAGGCTGGACTTGCTGACGGCCGAGATGGCTTCATCGGGAGAGATTCGGTACTGAAGAAGCTTGTCGGGATTCAGGGTGATGACGATGGTACGCTGGTTGCCGCCGAACGGCGGGGGAGCGGACACGCCGGGCAAGGTCGCGAACAGGGGGCGGACGCGGTTGAGAGCGAAGTCCTGCATCTCGCCCTGGGTGTGGCCGGCGCTGCTGAAGATCAGCAGGCCCACGGCGACGCTGCCGGCATCGAAGCGGGTGACGAAGGGCGGCACGGTGCCGGGCGGCATGAAGGCGCGGGCGCGGTTGACGTAGCCGATGGTCTCCGACATCGCCTGGCTCATGTTGGTGCCCTCGTGAAAGACGAGCTTCATCAGCGCCGCGCCTTGAATACTCTTGCTTTCGACGTGATCGATGCCGGTGATGTAGAGGAAGTGATACTCGTAGTAGTACGTGAGGTAGCCTTCCATCTGCGCGGGGTCCATGCCGCCGTAGGGTTGAGCGACGTAGATCGCGGGATCGCCGACCTGGGGAAAGATGTCGGCGGGCATGCGCTCCAGGGCCAGCACCGCACAGAGCGCTATGGCGATCAGGGCGACCACGACCGTGATGGGACGGGCCAGGGCGGCGAGAACTAAGCGCATCGCGGGGCCTCCCTCATCGGCTCACCTCGGCGAGAAACGGGTCCAGGCTGCCGGTAGCGGCGGCGATGTTCAGCAAGGCGCGCCAGACATTCAGGCGGGCGAGCGCGTCGTCGATTTCGGCCTGTGTGAGCAGGCGCTGCGCTTCGGCGACCTCGTCGATGTTTCCCAGGCCGGCCTGGTAGCGGGCGGTGGCCTGCTGGGTGGCGTCGCGGGCGGCCTTCACCTGAATCGGCGTGTTGGCGGCGATGCGGCGCGCGCCCGCGTAGGCCGCTGTGGCACGATTCCACTGCGCCTGGAGGTCGACCGCGATCTGATCGGCACGCGCCGTCTGGGAGCGGATGGCAGCCGACTGCGCCGCCTCGCGGGCGCGGATGGAGGCGAGGTCCATGATGGGAAACGTGACGGAGAAACCGAGAGCGGCATTGGCGACGGTGGGCGCGAGGCCGTTGGCCCCGCCGAGGCGCTCGCCATCGAGCTCGGCGCCGGTGCCGCGGGCGTAGACGCTGCCTTGGGCGTAGAAGCGCGGGAAGTAGGTCCGCTCGATGGCCTTGAGCTGGGCGCGTGCCTGCTCGATGGCGGCAGTCTGCTCGACCATGCGGGGGTTGGCCGCGGGGTCGAGCGGTGAAGCGGCGCGTTCGGTCGGCATCTGGAGCAGCGCCGGCGCGGAGATGGCGAGCTGTGCGGGATTGCCGCCGGTGAACTGCGCGAGGCCGGCGCGCGCGAGATCGACCGCGGAATCGGCCTGGATGAATTCGGTGCGGGCGGCGGCGACCTCGGCCTGGGCGCGCGAGAGATCGGCGCCGGGCCGGAGCTGGGCGCCGGTGAGCGCCCCGATGGTTTTGGCGATGGCTTCCGCGCGGTCCACGCCGGCCTGCGCGGCGCGGACGGTCTCCTGGGCCGCGGCCAGGGTGAGGTACGCGTCGGCCGCCGCGGCTGCGATATCGAATTGAGTACGCTTCAGGGTGGCTTCGCTCTGGGTGCGGGCCGCTTCGGCGGCGGCGACGTTGGCGCGGCGCAGACCGAAATCGAACGGCTCCCAGGTGACCAGCGCGCCGAGGGCGCTACCCCAGACGGTGCCGGAATTATTGCTGCCGATGACGGGGCCGGAAATCGAAGGAATGACGTTCTGCGGCAGCAGGAGCCCGAAGACATTGTTGCGGGTGGCGCGGTTGACCTGGGCGAGGGCGTCCACGCGCGGCAGGTAGGACGTGCGGGCCAGGGCGATGCCCGCGGCGGCGGCGTCGATCTGCCCGCGCGAGACGCGGATCGCCGGATAGTTCTTGAGCGCGGCCTCCACCGCGGCGGCCGGCGTGAGCGCGGCCGGTGTCTGGGCGCAGGCCAGGGGCGCGGCGATTACGAAGACGGTCCGCAGCAGGTTCATTTTCCCTCGACCAACTCCCGAAAGAGCTCGCGCACCTGGCGCCTGACGGCTTCGAGGGCTTTGCGACCGCGCGGCGTGGCGCGATAGACCCGGCGCAGCGACCTGCCGTTTCGCTCTTCGCGCGAGCGCAGGTAGCCTTTTTTCTCCAGCCCGTGGAGCAGGGGGTAGAGGCTGCCGGGGCTGATGCGGTAGCCGTGGCGGGCGAGCTCTTCGATCATGCCGAGGCCGAAGATGGGCTCTTCGGCGGCGTGATGCAGGACGTGGAGCCGGATCAGGCCCGAGTAGAGGTCGCGATCGGCGTCGATATCGATTTTCGTTTTCGACATTCGATAACGAATTCAAGGCTATTATCGGCCGGGCGGC
>DATJYW010000145.1:0-2068 GCA_035499435.1 Candidatus Acidiferrales bacterium
AGGCAATGAGCGCGTAGGAAACCACGGTGGCGGTGCCTGCGCCCACGATCGCCTGCCAACGGCCACTGCCGAAGATTCCCGCCAGCGCGTCGTATCCGGCGTAGATCCTGAAATGAAAATCGAGCCACAGCGCGGCGGCGAAGAATACGGCCGCGAGCAGGACGTTGCAGACCAGCCAGGTGCGGTCCGAGACGCGGTCGATGTTATTCCCGGGACGCCGTATCCATTCCACGAACGCCTGCGCGGCGAACCAAACCATCAGCAGGCCGGCTAGATACGCCAGCAGGATGCCCGCATGCGCGGGCGTGAGGAATTTCAGAAGTTCCGGAGCGATCACCTTCAGCGCCCCGGACCACGAGCGGTCCTTCGAGAGCCAGGCGAGAAGAAGGCCTATTCCCAGCATGAGCGGCACGTAATAGAGGAAGACGCGGCCCAATTCGCGCGCCAGGACCCGAAGCGCTCCGAGCACGGCTCCAGTCGTGGTTGCGCCCGGCAGGCTCCGCTGGATTTGCAAGTCGTCGGCGAAATACCGCAGCGGCGTGAAATCGGTTTTCAGCACCCACTGCAGAGTCTGGACGGCGCTCAGTTTGTCTTCGGTTTCGGGCGTCCAGTAGTATTCGTAAATGTCGATGTACTGCGGCGGGTCCTCGGATGCCAGCTCCTGGGCGCCGTCGGCATCGGGAGAACCCGGTGAGGAGCAGGGCGGCGGCACAACATCGGGCGGATAGAAACCGATGCGCATGCCGATCTGCGTCCAGTCCTTGTGGGCGATGGCGATGGGACAAAGCTTCGCGTTCTTTCCCCGCGTCTGCGTGAAATGCGTGAAGACCCCCCGCGCGAAGCTGTCGAGCGTTTCGTAGGGGTTCTGTTCGCCGATGCCGTGAATGACCAGCATGGCTTGCCGGTCGGCGCGCAGCGGAGGCGGCGGAGGCTCGACCGGGACGGGATGGGGCGCTTGGCCCTGGGCGGACGCACACATGGCGAACTCCTTGCGCTAATCGTGTATGGACTTCATGGACCGGTAAATGAATGAAAGATACCATACACCGACCGGGGGCGTAGCCGGGCTGCCCATCCGGGCTCGCTCCGAACCACTTGACTGCCGCCATGCGCGGGGCCAAGATGAACTTGCCTCGTCCTCAGTTCCCGGTTTACGTCCACTCGAACGTAGAGCGGCGGAAGTTCCCCGGCCTCTAACACTCATCCAAAAGGTTTTCGAAACGAAAGGAGACTTTATGTACGTCGTGACAGGAGCGACCGGAAACAACGGGCACGTGGTGGCCGTCAATCTGCTGGCGAAGGGGAAGAAGGTCCGAGCGCTTGGCCGAAGCGAGGAGCGCTTGCAGGTGCTGAAGGATAAAGGAGCTGAGGCGGTGGTCTGCAACTTGGCGGACCCTGTCGCGCTGGCGAAGGCGTTCGCCGGAGCGGAAGGCGTGTTTTTGATGATCCCGCCGGACATGGGCGCCCCGGACTATCGCGCGCATCAGGATCGAATCAGCGACGCGTACGCCAAGGCGCTTGCAGAGGCACACGTCAAACACGCGGTTGTATTAAGCAGTGTTGGCGCGGACAAAGCGAGCGGAACCGGCCCGGTTGTGGGGGTGCACGTCCTCGAGGAAAAGCTGGCGAAGATTCCGGGGCTCAACGTCTTGTCGCTGCGGGCGGGTTATTTCATGGAAAACACGCTGGCGCAGATCGGCATCATCAAGTCCATGGGCGTGATCGCCGGGACGCTCCGCCCCGAACTCGAAGTGCCGATGATTGCAACGCGGGACATCGGCGCTTTTGCGGCAGAGAGGCTTTCGCGGCTCGATTTCAGTGGCCAGCAGACTCAAGAACTGCTCGGCCAGCGCGATCTAAGCATGGCCGAAGTGGCCGGCATCGTCGGCCGCGCCGTCGGCCGGCCGCATTTGACGTACGCTCGCATCTCGAACGGTGAATTTCTGGCGGCGCTGAAACAAATGGGGGCGTCGGAAAGCATCGCGGCGCTGATGGCCGAAATGACCGACGCGCTGAACGCCGGTCACATGACCGCACTTGAGAAGAGATCTCCGGAAAACAGCACTCC
>DATJYW010000146.1:0-2874 GCA_035499435.1 Candidatus Acidiferrales bacterium
GATTGCGGGCTGATCCTTCAAGTCATCGCCGGCAAGGACGGCAAGGACCCGGGCTCGGCCGGGAAGAGCTTCTACTACACACCGCAATACGCGCGGCCGGTGAAAGACCTCAAGATTGGCTTCTCGCCGTCCGATTGGTCGGAATGGGCCGATCCCGAGACGCGCCCGGTATTTAGCGCGGCGATCGATGCGCTGAAGGCCGGCGGCGCTCTGTTCGTCGAAACCAGACTCCCCGACTTTCCCTACGGCCAGACGCTCGCCACCATTCTGAACGGCGAAATGAGCTCGATTTTCGAGCCGCTGATCTCCAGCGGCAAAGTCGATGAACTCGCCGACAAGCCGCAAATCGCGGGGCTCAAGGCGTCGCTCGAGCTTCCGGCGAAGGATTACCTCAAGGCCGTGCGCATCCGGCGGCTGATCCAGGACGAGATCTCGAAGGTGTTCGCACAGGTCGACGTGCTGGTGGCGCCGGCGCGCGCGAGCATCGCCTCCCGGATCGACCAGCCCCTCGACCGCCCTGCGCCCGGTCCGCCTCCCAAAGATCCGGGGTTCCGCGCGATCATCCCGCTCGGCAATCTTGCGGGACTGCCGGCGCTGGCGTTACCCTGCGGCTTCGCCCAGAATATGCCGGTGGGGCTGCAACTCGTGGGCGCCCCCTGGTCCGAAAACACGCTGCTGGCGCTGGGCCGCGATTTCCAATCGCGCACCGACTGGCACAAGCG
Source organism: Candidatus Acidiferrales bacterium (assembly GCA_035499435.1). Classification (GTDB taxonomy): domain Bacteria; phylum Acidobacteriota; class Terriglobia; order Bryobacterales; family Bryobacteraceae; genus Solibacter. Next base: position 723 of record DATJYW010000146.1, read on the forward strand.
CCGGCCGCCGGTCTGATCTTCATGCGAATCTTACTTGTGCTCGCGCTCGCCGCGGCCTGCCATGGCCAATCCGGCGAGCCCAAGGATATTCTTCCCGACGAATCTCTCAAGGGCTGGACGCGGATTCCCATCCCGCCCGTCGACGGCCTCAAGCCCAAGCTCCAATGGCGCGTGGACGCCGCGCAGCACGCCCTGATCTGCGCCGGCGACGGAGGCCACGAGTGGCTCCGCTACGACCAGGAGTTGGGCGACTACGTGCTCCAGGTGGACTGGCGATTCACGACGCGCGCGCCGGAGGAGCGGCGCTACAACAGCGGTATCGGCGTGCGGCTCTCGCGCTACGGCGAACTGTGGGTGCAGGCCCAGACCGGGCTCACCGGCGGATATCTTTTCGGCGCCAATTTCATCGACGGCGCGATCAAGAGCTTCAACCTCAGCAAGCAGATGAAGGAGAATCGCGTCAAGCCTGCCGGCGAGTGGAACCACTACGAGATCCGCGTGCAGGGCGGCACGATCACGCTGGCGGTGAATGGCGAGGTAGTCAGCGAACTGACTGACGTCGGGTTGCGGCGTGGATACATCGGGCTCGAGGCCGAGGGCTTCGAGGTCACCTTCAAGAACCTCAAGCTCCAGCCGCTGAACTGATGCGAAGCCAGACCCAGCACGCCCGCAGATGGTTCATCGGGGGCCGTGTTCAGGGTGTAGGCTATCGCTACTTCGCGCAGCGCAGCGCCACCGCTCTCGAATTGACCGGCTACGCGCGCAATCTCGATGACGGCCGGGTGGAAGTATACGCGGCGGGGCCGGTGAAGAAGCTGGACGAATTCGCCGGCGCTCTCCGCCAGGGCCCGCGGTGGGGCGAAGTGCGGACCTTCGAGGAGCAGGAGGCCGAAGTCCGCGACTATGGCTGGTTCGTGATCTCGTAGCGCGGCGCTACGCCGCGGGTGCCGCTCAGCGAACCCGAAGCGCGAGAGCGGCGGGCCCGGCGGCGCCGAGCGTGGGATGCTGCGGCGCGCAGTCGCTGCTGTTGTGGGTGACCCCGGCGGCGGGGCGGAATGCCGAAAGAACCGGGCGGCCGATCCAGCACTCGTGCGCGTTGATTCCCAGAATCCAGGCGATGGTGGCGGCGCTGTCGTAGGTGTACACGGAAGCGGCGAGCTTGCCGGGCACGACCTCGGGGCCCGAGAGCACCCAGGGGATCTGGATCTCGGCCAGGGTGTTCTTGCCGTGCCCGCGGCCCCTGCCGCCGTGATCGGAGGTTACCAGCACATAGGTGGAGTCCGTCGCGGAACCGGCTTGCAATAGATCCAGGATCGATCCGATGTAGGTATCGGCCTCTTCCACGGCCTGGTAGTAGGCGCGGCTGGTCCAGCCGGAGTCGTGGCCGGCGTGGTCGACGAGGTCCAGGTGGACGAACATCAGGTCGGGCCGCTCGCGCTTCCAGTATTCGACGGCCGCCGCGGTTGTGCGCGCGGCGCTGTGTTCATGCTGCATGACGTCGGCCACATGCTTCTCCACCAGGTCGGCGAATCCGGACCATTCGTGAAAGATCGCGATGCGGCTGGAAGGGCGCTGAGCCCGCAGAATCTCGAAAATTGTCGGGAACATGCCTTCGCCATCGCGGCAGACCGGCTCGAACTCCACCAGCTTGCGCAGATAGCCATTGGACGTGATGCCGTGCTGTTCGGGGCCCGCGCCATCGATGACCGAAGCCCAGTTGGGGCTGCTGAGCGTGGGCATGACGCCGCGCGCCTCCAGGGTCCAGGCTGAGCGCTCAATGAGCTGGTGGAGGCGCGGCGCTTTCGCCGTCTTCACCCCATCCACGCTCAGGCCATCGACGCCGATCACGATGACGTGCCGGCCGGTGGTCTGTGCCCCTGCCATGCCGGCGAGAGCGGCACACAGCACGGGGATCGTAGTTGCTCTCATTTGCGCTCCCGATTCTTTAGTAGCACTTGAATTGCTGGTGGCTGGCTACAGATCTGAGAAGGTTTTGTTGCGGCGCCAGACAACAGGACGCGGCCCGCGAATCCCTTCCCCCCAAGCTTCACTCCACATTGGTCGTGCTGCAATCATTCTCGCGCACATTTGGTGTGATGTGCACGAATTGCGGGACTCCTCCTGGTTCCGCGGCTCAGGCCATTCCTAACTA
>DATJYW010000147.1:0-2746 GCA_035499435.1 Candidatus Acidiferrales bacterium
ACCAACCGGCAACTCCTGCCGCTGGTCGAAAAAGGAGCCTTCCGGGAAGACCTGTACTTTCGCCTCAACGTCGTCCCCATCGATGTTCCCCCGCTGCGCGAGCGCGGCGACGATGTGCTCCTCCTCATCCGGCATTTTACGGACCTGTTTGCCGCGGAGTTCGCCAAACCCGTCCCGCACTTTTCCGACGCCGCGATCCAGGTGCTCCAGCGGTACCGCTGGCCGGGCAACGTCCGGGAACTGGAGAACGTGATCCAGCGCCTCGTGGTCATGGCGGAGGACGAGCTGGTGGACGTTCCGGATTTGCCCTCGCTCATGCGCTTTTCGGCATTGGGGAAGGGCAGCGGCCTGGATCGTACCCTGGCGGAGGTCGAGACCGAGTACGTCCGCAACGTTCTCGCCAGCGTGAACGGCAATCGCACGCGGGCAGCGGAAATCCTGGGTATCGACCGGAAAACCCTGCGCGAGAAGCTCAAAGACAAAGCCTGACGGGGAGATTCTCCCCAGCGTCCGAAATCTCCCCGCCGAAACGCGGGATCCGATTTCGGATCATATTGTCTTCATTCGCGTTTGGCCCCCGGCGCAAGCGGCACGCCGATTGCTCTTTCGGTTGTGGTTGCTAACAAGGGTTGTGGCCGGCCGCAACCGTGAGAGGTGTGAAATGTACACGCGCAGCGAAGCCCGTGGTGTGTGTGCGGCATGCGAACATGCGCCGTCCTGCATCTACCGGGTGAATTCAAATGGTGACCTGATCCTGCAATGCGAGGAGTTTCAAATGTCTCCGCCCCGGCCGGCGGATCCGCCGGTTTCCGTAAGGCCTCGCGCCTACTCGGACAACGGCGGGCACTCGACGAAGTTCCTCGGTCTCTGCTCCAATTGCGATAACCGCGAAACCTGCGTCTACCCGAAACCGGAAGGTGGCGTGTGGCGCTGCGAAGAGTACGTCTAGCGGGCGCGCTCTGCGACTGAGGTGTCATCCGTATGGCTGCATTGCTCGATCATCGGCTCGCTTCGCTCGAGCAGGAACTGAATCCCTGGGTCGCCGCGGAGGAGCGGTTTGACGGGGCCGCTCGCAAGCTTGGCCTGGACGACGGCATGTACAAGATCCTGAGTACCCCGAGCCGCGAGATCACCGTCCACATACCCGTCCAGCTTGACGACGGCCGCCTGGAGGTGTTCACCGGCTACCGTGTGCAGCACTCGATTGCGCGGGGCCCGGCCAAAGGCGGCATCCGCTTCGCGCCGGACGTGACTCTGGACGAAATCCGCGCCTTGGCATCCTGGATGACGTGGAAATGTGCGGTGGTCAATGTGCCGTTCGGCGGCGCCAAAGGCGGCGTCGTCTGCGATCCTCACAAACTCTCGGAAAGCGAACTGGAGAGATTGACCAGGCGTTACACCGCCGAGATCCTCGATTTCATCGGACCCGAACGCGACGTGCCGGCCCCGGACGTCAACACCAACGAGAAGATCATGGCGTGGATGATGGACACGTATTCCATGCACGCGCGCCAGACTGTCACCGGAGTAGTCACCGGGAAACCGATGGCGCTCGGCGGATCCCGCGGGCGGCGGGAGGCGACCGGACGCGGATGCATGATCGCAACCCTGAAGGCTCTGTCGCGTCTGGGTTTGGCGCCGGAAGAGACTCGCGTCGTGATTCAAGGTTTCGGCAACGTGGGCGGCATGGCGGCCAGACTGATGAGTGAAGCCGGGTTCCAAATCGTTGCCGTCATCGAGTTGGATGGCGCCGTCTACAATCCCAAGGGTCTCGACATCGCCGCGCTCGCGCGGCACCGCATCGATCACGGGGACATCGCCGATTTCAAGGGGGGCGAGGCCATCGACCGGACCGAAGCCCTGTTCCTGAAATGCGACGTGCTCCTGCCGGCCGCCACCGAGAATGTCATCACATCGCAGAATGCCGACCGCATTCGGTGCCGCATCCTGTGCGAGGGCGCCAATGGGCCCACAACCTCCGCCGCGGATCGGATTCTTGCGGAGAAGCATGTTTTCGTCATTCCCGACATCCTGGCCAACGCGGGCGGTGTGACGGTCTCCTACTTCGAATGGGTCCAGGACCGCCAGGGCTTCTTCTGGAGCGAGCACTCCGTGAATCGCCGGTTGCAGAGCGTCATGGAGGAGAGTTTCGACTCCGTCGTCGCCTATGCGGAGAAACACCGCGTCGATAACCGGACCGCGGCCTATATGCTGGCTCTGGATCGCGTGGCCGCGGTCATCAAGCTGCGCGGAATCTACGCCTAGTCCTTCATCCGCTTCACCGGGAACATCGGGACTGGCGGAGATTGAGCCTGGTATCAACAGGCCTGATTATCCATTGACTCGCCCGGCATCTCCGGCTTATTATTTAGTTTGATGGTCGAATTAAATACCCGGAGCAGACCAGCGTGGTCGAGGCGGTGAGCCGGACCGCGCCCGATATCGTCGCGCTCTCGGCGCGGCTGCGGACCGGCGTGAAGGTGATCGTCGGGGGCGCGCCCGTGACCCGGCAGTATGCGGACCGGATCGGCGCCGACGGCTACAGCGACAATGCCTTCGGCGCGGTCCGCCTGGCGCGGGCCCTGCTGATGAAGGAACCGGCGCAATGACCACCCCGACACTTGCCATCTCCCATCTCGACGGCCTGGTCTACGGACAGGCGCCCCGGCCGGTCCGGTGCGGCTTCGATCTGACCATCGGCGCCGGCACCGTCTACCCCGAAGTAAACTTCACGCTGCCCGTGATC
>DATJYW010000148.1:0-5584 GCA_035499435.1 Candidatus Acidiferrales bacterium
TTTTATGAGCGTTGTAGCCGGAGTCGATTTCGGAACCCTAAACGTCCGGGTCTCTATCTTTGACAGTACCCGCGGCCGCTTGGGCGCAGCCCAGGCCGACTACCCCCTCCACCGCAAGAAAGAGGATCCCGACCACGCCACACAATCCCACGCCGACCACATGGCCGCGCTGGCTCTGGCCACCCGCCGCGCCATCGAAAACGCCGGCATCGACGGCCAGGCCATCGAGGCCATCGCGCTCGACACCACCGGCTCCAGCGTCATCCCCGTCGACACCCGCCTCCAGCCCCTCGACGACTACTACCTCTGGTGCGACCACCGCGCCTGGCGTGAGGCGTCTCAGATCACCGAGGCCGCCCACTCCGCCAAACTCCCCGCCATCGACTGGTGCGGCGGCGTCTACTCCAGCGAGTGGGGCTTCTCCAAGCTGCTCCACTGGCTCCGCCACAACCCCGATCAGCGCGCCCGTTTCGCCACCGCCCTCGAGCACTGCGACATGGTAGCCGCCGTCCTCTGTGGCATCTCCGATCCCTCGCAGGTATCCCGCAGCATCTGCGCCATGGGTCACAAGTGGATGTGGAACGCCGCGCTCGGCGGGCTCCCGCCCGATTCGTTCCTCTCCACCGTCGATCCCTCTCTCGCCGGAGTCCGCGCCCAACTCGATGGCCGCTACCAGACCAGCGACAAGATCGCCGGCCGCCTCACTCCCGAATGGGCCGAAAAGCTCGGCCTCCGCGCCGGCATCCCGATTCCCGTCGGCGCCTTCGATGCCCACTGGGACGCCATCGGCGCCGGCGTCCGCATGGGCGACGTCGTCAACGTGGTCGGCACTTCCACCTGCATCATGGCCATCAGCGACAAGCCCACCCTGATCCCCGGAGTCTGCGGCGTGGTGCAGGGCTCGATCCATCCTCAATTCACCGGTATCGAAGCCGGCCTCTCCGCCACCGGCGATATCTTCGACGCCATCGCCCGCCGCGCCGGCACCACCGTAGCCGAGCTTTCCAAGGGACTCGAAAACTACCGCACCGGCGAGACCGGCCTCCTCCGCCTCACCTGGGATAACGGCGACCGCACGGTCCTGGTGAACCCCGAGCTCAGCGGCATCACGCTCGGCTGGCGCCTCACCACCACCGCCCAGGACGAGCTCTTCGCCGCCATCGAAGGCACTGCCTTCCACACCCGCGTCATCCTGGAGCGCATGGAGGAGTATGGCGTCCCCGTCCACCGCATCATCAATGGCGGCGGCATCCCGCAGAAGAACGCTGTGCTCAACCAGGTCTACGCCAACGTCATGGGCAAGCCCATCCTGGTGCCCAATGGCGACGTGACCAGCCTCGGCTCCGCCATCTTCGCGTTCATGGCAGCCGGCGCCTTCCGCACCATCGAAGAAGCGCAGGACCGCCTCTGCCCCGGCTTCAACGTCGTCGAGCCGAACCGAGCCGAAACCGAAACCAGCGCGCGCCTGTTCGCGCTCTATCGCAAGCTATACTTTGCCTTCGGCGAAGGGCAGGAGCTGCCCGAGCTTCGCCGCATCGCCGCCGCCTCCCGAGGAGCCAAGAATGCTTGAAACCCTGCGCGCCGAAGTCCTGGAAGCCAACCTCGAGCTGGTCCGCCGCGGCCTGGTCATCTATACCTTCGGCAACGCCAGCGCCGTCGACCGCGTAGCCGGCCTCTGCGTGATCAAACCCAGCGGCGTGCCGTACGAAAACATGACCCCCGCCGACATGGTGATCACGGATCTCCAGGGCAACATCGTCGAAGGCAAGCTCCGCCCCTCGAGCGACCTTCCTACTCACGTCGCCCTCTACCGCGCCTACCCGTCGATCGGCGGCGTCGTCCACACCCACTCCCGCCATGCGACCGCCTGGGCGCAGGCGCAGCGCGAGATCCCCTGTTTCGGCACCACCCACGCCGACTACTTCCACGGCCCCATCCCCGTCACCGGGCCCCTCACGCCCGAAGAGATCGAGGGCGACTACGAAGGCAACACCGGCGCCGCGATCATCCGCCGCCTCGGCGACCTGGACCCCTTGGCCTGCCCCGGATGCCTGGTCTCCGGCCACGCGCCGTTCACCTGGGGCGCCACTGTCGCTAAAGCTGCGCAGATGGCGGTGATCGTCGAAGAGATCGCGGCTATGGCCTGGGAAACCGTCACCATCAACCCCAATGCCACCGCCATCTGCGAAGCCCAGCGCGACAAGCACCACTTCCGCAAACACGGCCCTGGAGCGTACTACGGCCAAAAATAGTCGTCACCGTAACCTAATTTTCATCGATCATGATGCTATCCTCACACGATAAGGAGAAATACTGCATGCTTCGAACCACCGCTTTTCGACGGCATGCCGCCGCGTCCTTGTTGACCACGGGGCTGCTCTTCACTTTCTTGTCATTTCCCAATTGCGCAAACGCCCAGACCGCCGGTTCGGGTACGATTACCGGCACGGTGACCGACCCGTCCGGTGCGGTCGTGCCGGGCGCCGACCTCACCATCCGCAACACCGACACCGGCATCGAACGCAAGACCCAGTCGAGCGAAGCCGGCATCTACAACGCTGCATTCCTGCCGCCGGGCCACTACGAAGTCCAGGCCGCGAAGACCGGCTTCGCCAGCGTGCTGCACAAAGACCTCACGCTCCAGGTCGGCCAGACCCTCATGATTAACCTCTCGATGGCCGTGCAGGCCGCGCAGCAGGAGGTCACCGTGACTGGTGAGAGTCCCGTGGTCGATGCGGAGAAGACCGAGGTATCGCAGGTGGTCTCCGACGCCGCCGTGAGCAACCTTCCGATTGCCGGCCGCCGTTGGGACAGCTTCGTCCTGCTGACGCCCAACGTGACCACGGATGGCACATCGGGCCTGGTCTCCTATCGCGGTATTTCGGGCTTGTACAACAGCAACACCGTGGATGGCGCTAACAACAACCAGGCGCTGTTCTCCGAGGCCCGCGGGCGCGCCATCAGCGGCGCCTATGTCTACAGCATGGATTCCATCAAGGAATATCAGGTCAGCGCCAGCAACTACAGCGCCGAACTCGGCCAGGCCGCCGGCGGAGTGGTCAACGCCGTAACCAAGTCCGGCACCAACGATTACCACGGCGACCTCTTCTATTACCTGCGCTACCCCACCTGGAACGCTCTTGATCCGCTGCCAAAATCACAGGGCAACTACAGCCAGCCGATCCATCAGTGGCAGCAGTTCGGCGGCAGCTTCGGCGGCCCCATCGTCAAGGACAAGCTGTTTTTCTTCCTGACCTACGATGGCTCCCGCAAGGTCAACCCGATTACCTACACCAGCACCACCTATAACGCCAGCGTTCGGGCGCTGCCCTGTCCGTCGCAGGTGACCGCGACCCAGTGCGCCAATGCCAACGCCTTCCTGTTCGGATTGACTGGCACCTACCCCCGTGCCACCAACCAGGATGTGGCATTCGGCAAGCTGGATTACTTGGTGACGCCGCGCAACCATCTCTCCAGCTCGTTCGATTTCATGAACTACCGCGCGCCCAATGCCTACAGCACTGCGCCCTCCGTCAATAACAGCTCGCTGAGCACCAACGGAAGCTACGTCTTCCACGAGCGGATCTTCGTGGCCAACTGGGACTCGACCGTCTCCAGCTCCATGGTCAATAACGTCCGCTTCCAGTGGGGCCGCGACCTGGAAGTGGCGGGCTCCAACGCTCCTGCTCCGTACGTCAGCATCAGCAACATCACCGCGTTCGGCGAAAACTACGCCCTGCCGCGCACTGCCGAGCCCGACGAGCACCGCATCCAGTTCTCGGACACGCTCTCCAAAGTCTATGGGCGGCACACCTTCAAAACAGGCCTGGACTTCAACTTCATCCATGAAGTGATGATCAACCTTTTCAACGGCCCTTCACAGTATTCCTACGCCGGCGCCGCGCAGACCGCATTTAACAACTGGGTGCTCGACGCGTACGGGATCAACATCGGCGACGGTCTCACCGGCAAGCACTACAGCACGTTCGTGCAGGTCACCGATCCCGTCACTCACGTCGGCAAGGACGATTTCTATAACAACGACTACGCGGGCTTCTTCGAGGACACCTTCAAGGCCACCTCCAAGCTGACCCTCAACATGGGCATCCGCTACGATGTGAGCACCATTCCCGCGCCGCCCCAGCCCAACACGCTGACGCCGCTCACCACGCTCTACACCTCCACCATCAACATTCCCAAGAACCAGTTCGCGCCGCGCGTGGGCGTCGCCTGGCAGGTCACGCCGAACACCGTGATTCGTACCGGCTATGGCCTTTTCTTCGCCAAGACCACCAACACGACCTACTACGCCACGCGCGTCGAAAACGGCGTCTACCAGCAGACGTTCAACTGCACGCCGACCCCGTCTGCTTCCACCTACTGCCCGGCTCTGACCTATCCCAACCTGATCTTCACCCCGCCGGGGCCCGCGCTGGCCGCGCCGTTCTCCGGGGCGCTCACGCCGCAGGTAACGCCGTTCACCCCGCCGGCGGCTACGCAATCCACACGCGGCCAGACGCCCGATTGGGTCAACCCGCGCGTTCATGAAGGCAATGTTACGGTTGAGCGGCAGTTGCCGGGTGGATTCGGCGCCTCGGCCGCCTACGTGGTGAGCCGCGGTTTGCGCCTGCCGATTTTCGTCGACGCCAACCTCGCTCCCTCCACTACGACCAGGAGCTACGACATCCTGAATGCCAGCGGAGCACTTGCGCAGACCTACACCGTGCCGTTCTATACCAATCGCATCGACACCAATACCGGCCAGATCTTCGTCGGCTATAGCGACGTGAACTCCTGGTACAACTCCATGGTGCTCACCTTCCGCCATCCCATGCGGCACGGCCTGGAGTTCACCATCAATTACACGCTCAGCAAGGCGTTCGACGGCGCGCAGATAGCCGGCTCGGGCGGTACCTTCAACGGCAGCGACATCCCCCTGGATCCGAAGAACCGCAAGGCCGAATACGCGCTCAGCGATCTCGACCAGCGCCACCGCTTCGTGGCCAACGCCGTCTACATGCCGTCCTTCAAGGGCCTTTCGAACAAGACCGCGAAGCTGATTCTCGACGGTTGGGCTCTCTCCACCATCGTGACCATGTCCACCGGCCAGCCCGTTACGCCTTTCATCAGCGGCACTCCCAGCCCGCTCGACGGCGGGTTAACGGCCGGCGAAGCCAGCAACGCGAATCCCACGGCGGGCCGCGCCGGCTGGCTGCCGCGCAATGGCTACACCGCGCCGGGATTTCACAACGTGGACTTCCGCCTGGGACGGCAGTTCTCCTTCACCGAACGGCTGAAATTCTCCATCCTCGGCGAGGCCTTCAACCTGTTCAACCACACCAACGTGTCCAGCGTGAACACGACGGCGTTCACCTACACCGCCGCCGGCTCCGGCGTCTGCAGCGGCCACACCAACGGCTGCCTCGTTCCGAGTCCCACGTTCCTGGCGCCGACCGCCACCAGCAACCTGATCTGGGGCCCGCGGCAATTACAGATCTCGGCGCGGCTGATGTTCTGATGCGACCCTGATCCTCTGTGCCAGGAACTATAATCGGCGGAGGAGAAATCCGCGAATGAAGCCGCT
>DATJYW010000149.1:0-31609 GCA_035499435.1 Candidatus Acidiferrales bacterium
GATAAGGATTTTCGTCCGAGACCGGTTGCACGGTTTGGGTTGCACCACGCGCGTCGTTGCTGTGAAAGCTGAATCCGCCCTGCACGTAGAACTCAGTTCTGGACCACGGACCGAAAATCAAACTGAGCTTTGGGCTGGGCAGAAACCTGGTGGCCGTGCCGGAATTGGCCGGGGTAACCAGGCTGGTGACGTCGACATGTCCCACGTCGCCGCGAAGGGCCGCGACCGTGCGGAATTTCTCCGCCCATTGAATTCTGTTTTCCCAATAAAGACCTGCTTGTGTGTCCGTAAAGCGATCCGATTGCGTGGTGGCGGGTAAAACGGTGCCGGTGTCGGAGTCCGTTTTGTCCACCCGCTCGCGATTCTCGGTTTGGAAGAGGCCGTTGTGAACCCAATCATTGCGGATCTGCAGTCCGAAAGTGTTTGCCACCTTGCGGCCAAACCATTGGCTGAAAATCGTGTGGCGTGCGTCCACGCCAAATACCCAGCGCCGATCCTTCTGTTCAAACTGGTCGCCGCGATCGGTGTCGGTCAGGTAGTAAGTGAAATCAGAAAACAGATCGAGGTCATAGTAAAACCCGTAGAGCGTGACTTTCGTCCTGGAATCTCCGCGCTCGCGATGCCATTCTGTCTGCAAGCTATAACGCTGTGAGTTGCCCCCGTCAGTGGGATTCAGTGTGCCGAAGAAACCAACGAGGGGCACGGCGTTCTCGGCGATTTGATCGCTCGAATTCCACTTGCCGTGGTAACCGCGGGCCGTGATGCTGAAACCCCTGGCGTCGTCGCCCCGGCTATAGGTCAGAATGCCGTTGAATTTCAAATAGCCATCCGGATGATTCCAGGGGCCGTCATGGTGATAGACTTCTCCGCCGTAGAGCAAGTCGCCCGAGCCAACTTTGTGCGATACGCCGAAAACGGCCCGCCCATAGCCATACGTGCCGCCCTCGACCTGAAAGAAATTCTGGGGGAGCACCTTGAAGAATTCCAGATGGGCCGATCCGGCCGAGCCGTAGTTGCCGACATCGGAGTAATAAGGACCTTTCTCGAAATTCACGCGCTGCGCAAACTCCGGGATGACGGCGTTCATGTCGGCGTACCCCTCGCCGTGCGCGTGCGACGGCAGGTTTAGTGGCATATCGTCGAGGAAAACCGCGAAGTCCGTGCCGTGGTCGAGGTTGAAGCCGCGAAGAAAATACTGGTTGGCCTTGCCGCCGCCGGCGTGCTGAGTGATGATGAGGCCGGGAACGGTCTCCAAAACTTCTCCCGAACGGAGAATCGGACGATCCTGGATTTGCTTTGCGCCCACCGTTCCCTGTGTGCCGGAATCGGCAATCCCGACCAGGTCATCCTCCCGGCCCTGCACGTTAATGGTCGTGCTCAGGCCGCTAACAGCCAGAGAGATACGCAGCGCCGGCGGCGTTTCAGTGCCCATCGTGACGGCTATTTCCTTGGTTTCAAAAGCGGGATGAGATACGACGAGTCGATAGCCACCGGGCGTGAGTCCAGAAATGGTGAAGGAGCCGTTGCTGTCCGACTGTGCGGTTGTTTGGACAGGACCGTTTGCGTGCTGAACCAACACGATAGCCCCGGCAATCGCTGCGCCGGAAGTGTCGACGACAGTTCCCGAGAGCTGTCCGCCAGCGGCCCAGGCGCACCAGATGGACGCAAAGAGCATGGACCCGACAACCGGGAGTCTCGTATTCACCGTCGAAAACCGTCCTTATCAGCGTTGCTACTATTTTCCAAAACGTGCTACCGATCGGCCATGGTAGCACAAACTCGACAATCGTGTTACGAGAGAAAATGGCGGTTGGATTTGTAAAGGGCGCGCTCTATCTTTCGTCTGGTAGGGCGGACCACAAAAAGCGATTCGTCCACCCCACCTTATAATGTCTTGGGGGATCTATGGCTTCTGGAGCGGCACCGGATGTAACGAAGCTGCTGGTGAACTGGAGCCACGGGGATCAGGGGGCGCTGGAGCAGTTGATGCCGCTGGTGTACGGGGAACTCCGGCGGCTGGCGGCGGCCTATCTGCGGCGCGAGCGCTCGAACCATACCCTGCAGAGCACTGCGCTGGTCCACGAGGCGTTTCTGCGCATGGTGCACCAGCAGGATGTGCAGTGGCGCAACCGGGCGCACTTCTACGGGATCGCGGCGCAGATGATCCGGCGCATCCTGGTAGACTACGCGCGGGGACAGCTCGCGGAAAAACGCGGGGCGGGCGCGGTGAAGCTGGTCCTGGACGAGGCGCTGGCCGTGCCGCAGCAATCGCCGGACGTGGACCTGCTGTCGCTCAACGACGCGCTCGACCGGCTGACGGAGCTCGACGAGCGCCAGAGCCGGGTGGTGGAGCTGCGGTTTTTCGCGGGGCTTTCGATCGAAGAAACAGCCGAAGTGATGCACCTCTCGCCGGCCAGCATCAAACGGGAATGGCAGACCGCCCGCGCGTGGCTGTTCCGCGAGATGAGCTCGGCGCGACAGGCATGACCCGCGAAACCTGGCAGCGCGTGAAAGAGATTCTACACGGCGCGCTGGAAAAGCCCGAGGACGAACGCGCCGCGTTTCTCGATGAGGCCTGCGGCGGCGAGGTGGAGCTGCGCGGAGAGGTGGAATCGCTGCTCGCATCCCACGAGGGTGCCGGCGAATTCATCGAGCCCGCGCCTGCTGCCGACAGCCCCGTGCCGGCCGACCGGCTGGGTATCGGCGCGGATATCGGACCCTACCGCATCGTTCAGCTCATCGCGGAGGGAGGCATGGGCGCTGTCTACCAAGCCGTGCGCGTGGACGACCTGTATCGGAAGGTGGTGGCGATCAAAGTAATCCGTCGCGGGGTACACGGGCAATACGCCCTGCGGCACTTCGATACCGAGCGGCAGATCCTGGCACACCTGGATCATCCGGCGATCGCCAAGCTGCTCGACGGCGGCACGACGCCCGACGGCCGTCCGTATTTCGTGATGGACTTTATCGCGGGCACGCCTATCGACGAGTATTGCGACCGCCGCCGGCTCACCGTGCGTGAACGCCTGGGGCTGTTTCTCACGGTGTGCTCGGCGGTGCACTACGCGCACCAGAACCTGGTGATCCACCGCGACCTGAAACCGCCGAACATTCTGATCACGGAAGAGGGCGCGGTCAAGCTGCTGGATTTCGGCATCGCCAAGCTGCTCGATCCGGATGCGCTGGGGCTGAATCACACCCTGACCACCATGCAGGCGATGACGCCCGAATACGCCAGCCCGGAGCAGGTAAGCGGAGGCAATATCACCACGGCGAGCGACGTATACGCGCTCGGTGTACTGCTCTACCGGTTGCTGACGGGGCGGAGGCCTTACCAGCTCGGCTCGCGCTCGATAGACGAACTGTGGGAGCAGGTCCGGCACCGCGAGCCGAGACGTCCGAGCGTGGCCGTCGGCGGGACCGAAGACGGCGTCACGCCGGACGAGATCGCAGCTGCGCGACGCACGAGGCCCGACCGGCTGGACCGGCAGCTTGCGGGCGACCTGGACAACATCCTGCTGATGGCGCTGCGCAAGGAGCCGGAGCGACGCTACTGCTCTGTGGAGCGGTTGGCCTCGGATATCCGGCGCCACCTCGACGGTCACCCGGTGACCGCGCGCCCGGATACCATCCGGTATCGCGCCGGCAAATTCATCCGGCGGCATCGCACGCCGGTGGCGGCGGTGACCATTGCGGTGTTGAGCCTAGTGGCGGGGATTATTGCCGCTTCGTGGCAGGCGCGCGTGGCCACCCGGGAGCGCAACCGCGCGGAGCAGCGCTTTCAGGAGGTGCGGGGGCTGGCGCGCAGCGTGCTTTTCGAGCTGCACGATGCGATCGCGCCGCTGCCCGGGTCGACCGCGGCTCGCGAGTTGCTCGTGAAGCGCGCCCAGCAATACCTCGATGGCCTCGCGGGAGAATCGGGCGGGGACGCGTCGCTTCAGAGGGAGCGTGCCGCGGCGTATCAGCGGATCGGCGACGTGCTGGGACTGCCGACGCAGCCCAATCTCGGGCAGAGCGCGCAGGCGCTCACCGCGTACGCCAAGGCGATCGAGATCGAGAAGGGACTGGCGGCGAGCGATCCCGCCAACCAGTCGCTACAGATGGACCTGTCGCGGGCCTACAACCGGGTTTGCCGCCTGCGGCAGAGCACGGGGGATTTCCGGCAGTCGCTGGACGCGTGCCTGGAAGCCGAGCGGATCCAGAAGGAGCAGAGCGCGCGGCATCCGGACGATACCGCGCTGCGTGCGGAGCTGGCGTCCACCTGCCAGAACCTGGCCGGAGCTTACTCGGTGCTTGGCGATTTCGAGCACTCGCGGGCCGAGCTCGAGCTGGCGATGCGTGTGTTCGAAGAGCTGCGCCGGGCGCGCCCGGAGAACGAGTCGTATCTCTACGAGCTCGCCGTGGCTTATCATCGCGTGGCAGGGCTGGAGGAGCAGACGCATCGCTATGCCGAAGGCTACAACCACGCGGTGCGCGCGGCAGCGCTGTTCGACGAGCTCTCGGCGCGGCATTCCAAGGACCTGCGGCAGAGGCTGGACTGGACGTTCGCCGAGCAGCGAATCGGAAGCATTCTGATTTCGCTACACAACTTGCCGGAGGCACTGGAGGCGTTCCGGCAGGTGCTGCCGATCCGCGAGCAGCTCCTGGCGCTCGACCCGAAGGACGCGCGCGCGCAGGGAAACCTGGCCAACAGCCACGCCGCGATCGGGTACGTGCTGCTGGAGATGGGGAACCCGCTCACGGCACAAACGCATTTCGAGCAGCAGCGGAAGATTGCAGAGCGGCTGGTGGACCTGGATCCGGTACGGGTCGAGCACCGCTATTCCCTGTCGGAAGCTTACGAGAACCTGGGTCGGGTGGATGTACGGCTGGGACGCAAAGAGCAGGGGCGGAGGTGGCTGGCGCGGGCGCTGGCCATTTATGACGAGTTGGGCGCTCGTGGAGCCATTTCGGCGGAGTACGCAGTGGTTCCGGAGAGGATTCGGGCGGAGATGAAGTAAGCGCGGCCGCGTGGCGGGACAGACTGCGCCAACCTTAGGGCTGGCCTATCGGCGGCAGATTCTGCTCAGACCTGCCAGTAGGAGGCCACCACCGGTCAGCACCCAGGGAGCAGGTTCCGGCACCGGGGCATCGGTTGCGACCACATCGTCCAGGAACCATTCGGAAGGGTTGGTCTGCGCCACGAAACCCATCGTATCCGCCCCCGTCCCGATGAAGTTGAACTGGTACTGTACAAATCCGTGAATCGGTGCGGCATCGTCACCGGATATGGTTAGCTTAGTCACTCCGTTTACGGTTGCTTTGACGAATGCATTCGGATCCAGATTCGAGCTCGTGGTGTTGTAGAACAGGTAGAAGGTAACCGTGTAAGTCGCGCCGACGACATCACCGCTCAGCTCCTGTGAAATCGCTGCGGGCCCCAGGGGATCGCTATCGAAATTCCCGAACATCAGCGCGTTCGTGTCCGAATTGAAAATCTGGTTCTGGACCGAGTTGTAGACCCCCAGGTGAGCATCGAAAGCCGCGTTCGTTACCCAATCTGCGGGGGCTGGTCCGGCATTCGACTCGAACCCGCAGTTCACGATGACATTGCCTGGCGCGTTGTCGCAACTGATTGTTCCCGCGACTGCGGCATTCGCAAAAACGCCGGCGAACAACACCAGCAACGCGATGCGGTAAGTCGCACTTATGGCCATCGCTCGTTCTCCTGTACCCGGAGACACAAGTCCCGGGAAGCCATCAGTATCACATGGGGCAAGAACGGCCGAAAAGTACTGCAGGCATCAAAGGTACCGGAACTTCTAGTATGGAACCAATATGAAACGGTCGATGGCGAGTTTGGCGCTCCGGTCGGCGCGCCGGCGATCGCGGCTAAAAACAAGACGGAATTCATCGAATTCCTGAATGGGCGGATGCGGGGGCATCTCAAATTCGAGGGTCTCGCGCACCGGAGTTACCGTTTCCTCCGAGATATCGGGCGTGGAAAGCACGGGTGCCCGGCCTACCCACATTTGGTACTGGCGGGGGCCGTGGCTATCCACCAGGTAGAGCTCGAGAGCGACCGTGCCAGGGTAGCGATCGGCGTTCCGGACTTCGATCTGGAAGGCGCGGCAGCAGTCCACGGCGATCGGCTGGTCCATCTTGTGGTGGGCTTCCATTTGGAGAGCCTGGTGGTCGGTGGTGCTGAAGGACAGGTCGGCCGGGTTTCCTCGCTCTACCAAAGAGTTGTCGGGTGGGTGGGCAAACGGCCAGCGGAACATCCAGTATTCGCCGGAAAACGGGATGCTCAAGGGCCGGGGTGGAGCGGCGTTTCCCAACCCTCCCCGCCCCTGGGGCATCGGTGCGATTAGAGTGGTGTACGGCTTCAGCTCCGGCCAGAGGATCACCCCGAAGAAACCGCCATCGGCGAGGCCGCGAGGTGGTTCACGCGATGAACCGGCAGGTTGTGAGGGCACCCCCAACGGCTGCGGCGCGGATGCAGTGCCGCCGTCGCCGAAGCCAAAACCTCGTCCGGCGAACCGCGGCATCATTCCTCCGACAGTCAACCCGATCGCCAGCACCAGCGTCAACAGCAAACCCAGGATCGAGCGAGGCAGACTCGCCGGACGCTTTGGCTCCACGGCGCGCGAACTCAGCGCGAAAATGGTCAGGGTTGCCGCACTCATCGCCAGGGCCAGCCCGGCCAGTGCCGGGCGGTGCAGCATTATTCCGGCGATGCCGGTTTGCGCACAGAGCGACGCGGCCATTGACGGCGCCACCTGCCTCCAAAAGAAGGGCGTAGGGATCTGAAACAAGTCGAACAACTCCGCCCGCGGCGGCGGCGGAGCAGGCGCCAGACTCGGCTGCAATTGCTCGTAGAGGATTCTGGTAGCGCTGATCACAAACACCAGTGCCGCGACAATCGCCGCCGGCGAACGCAGCGCAAAAAGAATCACCGCGGGTGCGAACCAGATGGCCGCAGTGGAAGTGCGCAGCGGTCCCTGCAGGACGTAATCGGGATCGTTCAGAAGGAGACTATAGAGCAAAAGCGTGATCAGCCCGCCGGCCAGGCAGGCGGCACCGGCGAACAGAACCGCCTGCAGGAGGATCCACGCGGATGAGTGGTGCGGAAGGTGCGCCACCAGCGCGGGTTGCCAGAGGAGCCACCCGGTTGCCGCCAGGCTACCCAGTTGCAGCCAGAATGCCGGCTTGCCTCTCATCTGGGCTTGAGACGCCATCCGCGCTTCCCCGGTTCCCCAGGAGGCGGACTGGAGAAGACGATCGTCCACCGATTTTTTGGTTGGTTTTGACATTCGATACCGATATACTTCTCCCCAGACTGGTCGGCGGATCTTGAACGTGCGCAGATGCGCCCACGGGGATCGCCGCCGATTGGGGTGAGTTTGAGTCGTTAACGAGGTGTATTGCCTATGCTATGTCGCGTAGTGTCAGGCCTTGGGGTGTGCCTGGTCTTGATCACTGTATCCGGATTCAGCCAGGAATTCCGGGGAACTCTCACGGGCCGAGTTACAGACGCCCAATCCGCATCGGTTCCGAACGCGAAAATCGCGGTCACGCTGCTGTCCACGGGCTCGCGTTCGCAGACCACCACAGGCCCGGACGGTCTATATACCATTCCATTCCTTGCGCCCGGCACGTATAAGCTGGAAGCGGAAGCGTCGGGTTTTAAGCGGTATCAGCGCGACGGCCTGGAAGTCAATGCCGGGGAGAGGGTTGGCCTTGACATTGAGATGACTATCGGAGCGCTCAGCGAGACGGTAAGCGTGACAGCGGACGCGCCTATGCTCGATACAACCAGCGCGACCGCCGGGCAGGTCATCAATTCCGCGCAGGTCGAGAACATGCCCATGAACGGGCGCACGCCGCTGGTGCTGGCCCAGCTTGCGATGGGTGTAGTGCCCAACAGCGACCCGAAATTCAACCGGCCGTTCGATAACGCCGGGCCATCCGGCTTCTCGATGGGCGGAGCGCCGGCGCAGAACAATGAGCTGCTGGTGGATGGTTCGCCCGATACTACCTGGGACATGCGCGTCTCCTATAACCCGCCGGTCGATGCGGTGCAGGAAGTCCGCGTGCATGCGTTCGAGGCGGACGCGGCTTACGGGCACACCGGCGGCGGTACCGCGAACGTAATTATGCGGGGCGGCTCCAACAGCATCCACGGCAGCCTGTACGAGTTCAATCAGGTTTCCGCGCTGCAGGCCACCAACTTCTTTACCAACAAAGCGGGCCAGATCAAACCGGTAGGCCGGTACAACCAATGGGGCGGCACGGCGGGCGGACCCTTGTGGATTCCGAAGGTGTTCAACGGCAAGAACAAGGTGTTCTGGTTCTACGCCATGGAGTTCATCAACGATAATTTTCCGGAGCCTCAGACGGTGATGGTGCCGACGGCAGCGCAGCGTACCGGCGACCTCTCCCAATTGCTGCAGGTGGGCGCCAACTACCAGGTTTACGACCCCCTCAGCGGCGTGCTTTCGGGGTCGCGCATCTCGCGCACTCCGTTTGCGGGCAACCTCATTCCGTCGAACCGCATCAGCCCCATTGCGAAGAACTACTTCAATTACTACCCACTGCCCAACCAGGCGGGGGGACGGGACGGCACCAACAACTATCTGGCGCCGGCCGTGCGCAAAGACACCTACAACTCCGAAATGGGGCGGTTGGATTTCAACCTGGGCAGCAAGAACCGGATGTTTTGGAATTTCCGCCACAACGACCGCATCGAGGACCGCAACAACCTGTTCCAAAACCAGGCGACGGGCCGCGACCTGTTGCGCATCAACTGGGGCAGCACGCTGGACGACGTGCACACATTCAACGCGACCACGGTGGCAAACGTGCGGTTGAACTGGACGCGGTTCCGCGAAGCCACAGTGAGCTACGGGGACGGCATAAGTGCCACCACCCTGGGATTTCCGTCCTACGTTGCGGCTGCGTCACCCAAGCAGGTGCTGCCTCTCGTCAGGTTCGCTTCCACCACGGCGGGCCAGGATTACAACCAGATCACGAGCGACACGGATTCCAATCGGCCGTTCAACATCTTTCAGATCTTCGGCGACGTGGTCAAGATCATCGGCAATCACAGCCTCAAGATCGGCACGGACTGGCGCGAGGTGATGGACAGCAACCAGGGCTACGGCAGTTCGCAGGGCGTGTACACGTTCAGCACCAACTGGACCCGGGGGCCGCTCGACAATTCCACTGCCGCGCCAGTGGGACAGGACCTGGCGGCGTTCCTGCTTGGAATGCCCACCGCCGGAGGATTCGACCTCAACGCGCTGCGCACCAATACGGCGAAGTACGGTGCGTTCTTCGTCCAGGACGACTGGCGCGTGCGGCCGAACCTGACCCTGAACCTCGGGATCCGGTACGAGCACGATTTTCCGAACTACGAACGCTACAACCGGGCGCTGAGCGGCTTCGACAGCACTACCCCGAGCCCGATCGCAGCGGCGGCGCAGGCAGCGTACGCGCTGCATCCGGACGTGATCCCAGCCAGCCAGTTCAAGGTTCTGGGCGGGCCGACATTCCCCACCTCGTCGAATCGCGCCATCTTCAGCCCGCAGTCGCACATCTTCAGCCCGCGGCTCGGCTTTGCCTGGACGCCGCTCGACAACAAAACGGTGATTCGCGGCGGCGGCGGTATATTCGTGTTTCCAATAAACAACCCGAACTACTACCAGGACGGCTTCAGTCAGACCACCAGCATGATCGTCACCAACGACAGCTACCTTACTCCCGCCGCGACGCTGGGCAACCCGTTCCCTGGCGGCTTCCAGCAGCCGACCGGCTCTTCGCTCGGCATCGCAACGAACCTGGGAAAGAGCTTCAACTACTTCAATCCCAGTGTCCTCAATCCATACTCGATTCGTTGGGAGCTTGGTATTCAGCGCCAACTGCACAATAACCTGGTGCTCGAAGTGGCGTACATCGGAAACCACTCCGTGCACCTGTTCGGCCAGGGCCAGAGCGGCGGCAGCAGTTCGGCCCAGGGCAAACAGTTGGACTACATTCCGGCATCGTACCTGAGTACTTCGCCGTTCCGCGACCAGGCAACCATCGACTATCTTTCCGCGCTGGTGACGAATCCCTTTGCCGGCCTGATTCCGGGCAGCGCCAGCCTGAACGGCGCCACGGTTTCCCGGCAGACTCTGTTGATGCCCTTTCCTCAATTCACCGGCATTACTCTTCAGGCTCCCAACGCGTTCAGCTCGTACTTTGAAAGTATGGATGTCCGCGTGGAGAAGCGCTATTCCCATGGGCTGACGATCCTGGCGAACTTCACTTACTCGAAGCTGATCGCCGAGGACAGTTACAAGAACAATACCGACCTGAAGCCCGAAAAGCGCGTGGCAGCGGACGATCGCCCGCTGCGGTTCGTGCTCAGCGGCAGCTACGAACTTCCGTTCGGCAGGGGCAAACGGTTCGACACGCATTCCGGCATCGGCAACAGGATCGTCGGCGGATGGGTGATCAACAGCATCTACACCAACCAGATTGGCGCGCCGCTCGGATTCGGCAATAACCTGATCTACTACGGCGGTCCATTGAACAACAACCCGCACCCGAGCAACCTCGATGCCCCGATCTTCGACGTGACGCGTTTCAATACCAGCAGCTCGCAGCAGCTCGCAAACAACATCGCGACATTCGGAAGCCGCTATAGCAGCCTGCGGCAGGATGGAGCGGACAACGTAGACCTTTCGCTGATCAAGGACACTGCGATTACGGAGAGGCTCAAGCTGCAATTCCGTTTCGAGGCATTCAACGCTTTCAACCGGCCGTCGTTCGATCCGCCGAACCTGAGCGTGACCAGCTCGGCGTTCGGCAAAATCACGACCCAGCCGAACCTGCCCCGGAGCATTCAGATGGCGCTCCGCCTGGCCTGGTAGAACGGGAACTCAATACGGCCACGCCAGGCGCGTGAACTCGAAGTGCAGCGGATCGAGTCCGCGCTCTTTCAGCATCTGCACGCAGGCGCCGATCGAATCGCCTATGGCTTCGATACGGCGCAGCGGCAGCGCCTCGGGGGTGTAAATCTCCATCGCGACGTACTTTCCCGCAAGCGCGGTGCGCTCTTCCAGGTTGAGGCGGTCGGGGTTACGGCCGATGGCTGCGCGCGGGTCTTTAGCGGCGGATACGGGCATATGTCGGGACGATTTTAGCAGAGTCGTGGGGCGGACCATCGGTTTCCGTGGTGCACCCGGTCCACCCAGGGCAACCCTATTCACAACCAGTCCGGCGTGTACCTTCGGTGCGTGGGCGATCTACTTATCCCGGCTCAAACCGAGTGCGCGAATCCGCTTGTGCAGATTGGTGCGCTCCATGCCGAGTGTCCGCGCCGCGCCGCTCACGTTCCAGTTGGATTCCTCCAAGGCCCGCAGGATGTGCTCGCGCTCGGCGGATTCGCGCGCTTCCTGGATGGTGCTCTTGGGGCCGGCCTCCCGCTGAACCCGAATCTCGACGGGTATGGAATCGCGGGTGAGACGCTCGCCGGGGGTGAGGATCGCCATGCGCTCGACCACGTTGCGCAGCTCACGCGCATTGCCTGGCCATGGATAGCTCTCCAGCACCGAAAAGACCATCTCATCGAGATGCTTCCGCTTGAAGTTGTTGCGGGCACAGAAATCCTCGAGGAAATAATCGGCGAGCAGCCGGATATCGTGCGGGCGCTCGCGCAGGGCGGGTACGCGGATCGGCACCACGCTCAACCTGTAATAGAGATCCTCGCGGAACTTGTCGGCGGCAACCATGCCGGCCAAGTCCCGGTTGGTGGCGCTGATCACGCGCACGCTTACCCGGATGATCTGCTCCCCACCCACGCGGTGAAACTCGCCTTCCTGCAGGACGCGGAGCAGCTTGGCCTGAGAGGCGCCATGCAGATCCCCGACTTCATCCAGGAAGATGGTGCCGCCGTCGGCGAGCTCAAACTTGCCGCGCCGGGTTGCGGTTGCTCCGGTGAAAGAGCCTTTCTCGTGGCCGAACAGCTCGGTCTCGATCAGCTCGGTCGGAATCGCGGCGCAGTTCACTTTGACGAACGGCCCGGCGGCGAACGGGCTGGCATTGTGAATGTGCGCGGCCAGCAGCTCCTTGCCGGTTCCGGATTCGCCGATCAGCAGGACGCGGGCGTCGCTGCGCGCGGCCATGGATGCCTGCTCCACTGCGCGCTGCCATGCAGGTGTGGCGCCGATCATTTTGGGCGCGGCGCCGATCTGCTCGCGCAGGCGCTCGTTTTCCTGGCGGAGGTTGGATTGCTCGAGCGCGTTTTTCACCGCCAGCAGAACGCGATCGCGGCTGAGCGGCTTTTCGAGAAAATCGAAGGCGCCCGCGCGCGTGGCCTCCACGGCATCGGCGATGGTGCCGTGCCCGCTGATCATGACAGCGGGCGCGGCTGACGCATTGCTGTTGCCGCCGTTGGTGCGAAGGGCCTTGAGCACGTCGATCCCGTTGCCGTCGGGCAGCTTCATATCCAGCACGTAGACATCGGCGCGGCCGGCTTCGGGGTAGCGCTTGAATTCGGCGACGCTCCTGCACACGTTGACCGAATAACCCTCGCGTTCGAGAATCAGGCGCAGGGAGCGGCCGATATTCTCTTCGTCATCCACGATCAGCACGCGTTTGGATGCCATTGGTTGCCACCGGCAGCAGCACGCGGAAAGCGGCTCCGCCGAGTTCTCCTTTCACCAGAACAATGTCCCCGCCGCTGAGCAGCGCGCTTTTGCGGGCGATGGACAGGCCCAGTCCCATGCCGCGCTTCTTGAATGAAATGGTCGGCTGGAAGAGGTTGGCGCGGGCCTGCTCGCTGAGTCCCGGCCCGGAATCGTGCACTTCGACCGCAACACGTCCGTTCACGGAGGTGGTGACTCCGAGCACATGGCCGCCTTCGCCTGCCGCTTCGGCGGCGTTTTCCAGCAGGTTGGTGAGGATGCCTTTGACCAGGTCCTGATCCGCCATGGCGCTGGGAATTTCGCCGCCCAGGCGGCAGTCATAGGCGATCTCGGGATGCGCGGACTTGAGGAAGGCGATTCGCTCTTCCAGAAGCGAATTCACATCGAGGGGCGCGGGCAGTACCGGAGGTTCGGCGGCGAACTGGGAAAAGGCCCGGATGCGCCGCTCCAGCGTCTCGATTTCATCGACCACGATCTGCGCCGCCTGGGTCATGAACGCAGTGTCGGCATCCTCGTGGCGCACCAGCATCTCCTCCACGGTGAGCCGGATCGGAGTGAGGGAATTCTTCACTTCGTGTGCCATCTTGCGCGCCAGGGTCTGCCAACTGGCCAGTTGCCGCAGGTAAACCAGGCGCTCGGTGCTCTCCTGGAGCTTGTCCGCCATGTGATTAAATGCCTGGATGGCGCGGCCGATTTCGTCATCGCGCCTGGCCGCCACGCGTGCGCCGAGGTCGCCTGCGGCGAGTTCGCCTAAGCCGGCGGTCAGTTGCTGGATGGGCAGGCTGATGCGGTGCGCCAGGTAAACCAGCAGGGCGAGCGATACCAGCCAGATGCCGGCGGCGAGCAGGATATAGGTGAGCTTGATGCCTTTGCGCAGGTCACGCCCGTTGGCGTCCGTGACGGCGGTGCGCGCGTCGCGGATTTCTCTGGCGATCCGCTCCATGTGGACGTCGCCCAAGGGAGCGGACCAGACCCAGATCTCGTCGCCGTGGCGGACCAGGTAGTCCAGGCGGTCGCCGTCGTTGCCGCCGCGGAAGAAGTGCTCGCCTTCCAGGGTGCCTGCGAAGGACTTGACGGAATCCGGCCAGGCCGCCCGGTCGATGGGTGCGTACTTGCGCGGCTGCAACTCGCCTGCCTGCGCCTGCCGCTTGAGATCCGCACAGGCGCGCGCGTAAAAGTCCTTGGTCACGCGTGTCAGGGTCTTGGAGAGCGTGTCCAGGCGCGCCGTGTTGGACGTGTCGATGGATTCCTCGAGCAAAGAGGTTGTCACCCATATGGTGGCCGCCAGCGGCGCCAGGGTGGCGGCCAGGAAGATGAGAATCAACCGGTTGCGGAGGCGATTCACCCGCGTGATCCGCGGCCGGCCAGGCGAGGCAGATCAGCCAGCCGCACACGCCGTTCCAGCGGCCCCCATTGAGTCTGTTCGGAGTTTTTCTTGCCCAGCCACTCGATCATGCGGGCAATACTGATCCCGGGCATGCCCTCAGCCGCGATTTCCCGCGCGTTGGCAGTGCGGATGTCGAAACGCAGCCAGTAAAAAACGTCGTTGGCGAGGCCGAGCGTGGAGAGGCCCAGACTGTCGAAGCACCAGCTCTCGGCGGCCTGCATGGAGAGCCCGTCCACGCTGTACGGCTTGCCGGCCAACTGGGTCACGGAGAACTGCTCCTCCCAAAGAGCATAACTCACCACAAACCGGCCCTTCTGCTGGCGCAGGGTGATGGTTCGGGAGTCGTTGAGCAGCTCGAGATTCGCCATGTAGGCCACCGCGTCTCCATCCTTTAGCCGGTCCAGGGCTTTGCCTGTCAGAAAATGCAGCGAAGGCGCGGAGACGCGCAGCGTGTCGCCATCGTAGCGGACCTGTAACGGCTGATCTTCAAACGCGCGGGATACAGATAGACTGAGGCTGGCCAGCAGCCAGCATCTGCGGCTGACGAGGGTCTCCCGCGCGCGGGGCGTCATCGATAGGTTAAGTCCGTCAATAGATTATGCCCATCATTACGACCGGGTCGACGTGGCCGGAGCGGACCGGAAAGGCGAGAGCCAGAGTGAAGATGCTCTCCTTGATCCCCACACCTAAGGAGTGGCGTGGCGTGACCGGTTGCCCGCTGTCCCAAACGGCGCCGGCATCGTAAAAGGCCCACACGGGCCCATAACGATACTCGACGGCGTTATGTACCAGGCGGTTTCCTCCGATTGGGTCAAGATCGTATTTATTCCAGCCGCGCAGGTAGTAGGAATTGCCGGCTACAAAGCGGTCGACCAGGGGGGCCCGTCCGCTAATCGTGCCGACGTTGAACGCGTCGCTCAACTGGTGCCGGCCGTGCTTCGCGCGATAGACCAGGGCCGCGGTGTGGCTGGTATAGACGAAGTCGGATGCCAGGATCCGGGTGGCGGCACGCAGGGTATAGTCCGCATCCACGTCCTGCTGAAACGGGGCGTCGGCGAGTGCCTGGTGATATCGGAGCGAGGCGATAAAGGCGTCGGCGGATTCGATGTGCGATTCGGGATACTGGTTTTCGAAGCGCTGAAAACCAACGCCGACCTCGAGCGTCAGGGGCTTGGCTAGTGCCAGGGTGAGAGTGGGTTGGTAATTCTGCCGCGTCCGGTAGGTGGTCGAGGTCAGGTTCGGATGAGCCGCGGCTGCGTCGATCGTGTTCTGGTTCCATTGCTCGTGATAGCTCTCGAATTGGAAACGCAGGCCGAGTTTATCGATGCCCAGGAGGTGCTTGTTCTCATAACGCCCGTTGATTCCGGCAAAGCGCTCCATTAACGTATCGCCGTCGCTGGCCGCGCCGAAGAGAAAGCTGTTGTGTTGTACCGTGAATCCGACCGCTCCGGCTCCGCTCCAGCCGTCGCGGGAGTTGTACACGGCCTTGTTGACGGTGGCGTCGATGTTGGCGCGCGGCTGCTTGACCTCGAATTCCACACGGACATGTTCGGGGACGTCCGCGCGGAGTACGTGATGACTGACCTCCTTGGCGGATAGTTCTTTCTTGAGGCGGTCGGCGAGGCCGTCAAGGACGCTGGGATTGAGTTTCTGCCCGACGAGGGCGGCGAGGTCTTTACGCAATCCGGAGCTGAGTTTCTCGCTTTGGGAATCGGTGACGTTGGTCTTCCAGCCCTTGCCGGCCACAATGACGGTATCGACCGTGTACCGCCGATTGACGTTCTGATCGGAATCTTGATTTCCGGCAAAGAGGAGGCCACCCATGCACAGGCAGCCCAACCAGGCGAGTTTCATGCGCTGGCGGTATGCACGCACCACACCAAAGGTAAATACAAGAAAATAAGACGGATAGATTAACAGTGAATGTGACCAGGATTCACAGGTGTGGAGGGGAATTAAAGGGACATCGAGCGCGGTGAATCGCGCCCGGGGGAAGCGGCGATTACAGAGCTTTCGCCAGTTCGTTTGCAAAAGCGCTGCGCGGAGCCTGCTCACGGTTGCGTCCGGCACGCCGGCGACGTTCAGGGCGTTGATCGTTGCGAGGCGGCGCATTCGATCCCTGGACCGTCTGCCCGCTTCCGCGGGGAGCGTCCTTGCCCTTCGGTGGTTGGGCCGGATTGGCGCGCAAGAGGCGATCCTCAAGGGGTGCGCGATCGAAGCGGCGAATGATCGCCTGCATCTCATCGTTCGTGGGCGCTTCGACGAAAGCGAAGCCCTTGGATTCCTGGGTTTCGTGGTTTCGGATCACCTTGACCGAGTCAGCGACGAGGTCCTCGGCTGCCAGCCATTGTTTGATATCGTCGGCGGTGACCCACGTGGGCAAGTTGCCAAGAAAAACGGTAAAGCTCATCAGGATTGGTATTTTAACTCCGTGGTTGAATTTGCGGACTTCAAGCGGAAGGATTCCGATCTGCATTTAGATAGTATCAGAGCGGGTCGGCGCTTGGCAACGGCTCCGAAGCCCTCCGGCCGGAGCTTCGGCCTTCACCGCTCCAAAATGGCTCGCCGCAGCTTCAGGTAAGCCTCGCCCCCCAGCGATTTGGCGATTTGCTTGGCTTTCCAGAGGGCGGTCTGCCGCCAGCGCGGGCCGACCCGCCCGGCGGCAAATCCCGCCGACCACTCCGGACCCATACCGCGCTGCACTGCATACCTTCCGAGCACGAGACATCCGTTGACGACCGTTGTGCCGGCCGTCGGCTCCGACGTAAACAGCACTTCGATCCCCGAGGCGGCAGCGGATTCGGCCACCTCGCGTGAGTAATAGCCGCCGGGGACCGAAGCGGTCTTCAGGCTCTCGCCTGCAATCTGCGAGAGCCGGTCGAGGCTCAGGCGCCACTCGCGGTCGATCTCGTCACGCGCGAGTGCCGCCATGCGGTTGGGATGCGAGGCGGAATGGCTGCCGATCACGTGTCCGCGGCGGTGCAGCTCGCGGACTTCTTCCGTGTTCAAGAAGCCGGCAGTGCCGATTCGATCCGTCGTGATGAAGAAATGTCCGCGCCAGCCGTAGCTCTCCAGTATGTCCGCCGCCGGGTGCAGGGCACTCGCTCCGCCGTCGTCGAAGGTGAGAAAGACCGGCGTCGGATCCGACCATTCGCGCCTCGCCGCGATCGACGAGACCGCCTGGGCGGCGGGAACGGCCTCACGAATGGCTGCGAGGTGACGCTCGAAATCCTCGCGCCGCAGCTTGTAGACGTGCGCTCCTTCGCCGGGGAATCCGCTGGAGCCGAAGTCCCCGTTTTCGACCACGTCGTGATACATGATGGACAACGCGCGCATAGTGGTCCTTAAAGATGAATCGGGCCGTCACCGTCGCCGCGGTTGAAGTGGAATGCGTCGTCCGGCGCATCAGCAACCAGTGCGGCCAGTTCGGGCGATAGCGCCAGCAGGTAGTTGGATGGCCCGGTTCGGAAGCCCGCGTCGCGGAGCGCGAGCCGCCATTCTTTGTGCAATTGGTTGGAAATGATCAGATCGACGCGGCGCGCCTGCAATTCGACGGTGGCCGCGCGGATCACCCCGGCCGCCTCCCCTGGTGCGGCAAGGCAATCCACGATGCTGCCGATACGCATATCTCCGAATTGTTTATGGTCCTGCATGCGGGTATCCAGTACGACTGCCCACCCGCCCGCAGTCCGCACGCGGATAAAGCGGGTGTCTGAAGCCGGGTAGAGCGCATCCAGCACCGCGGAATCGCGCTGCGCGACCAGGGGGGCGAAAAGGCGCGCCGCCTCCCACGTGGAGTCCGGCCAATCGGCAAACGTCCCCGGGGTATCGTGTTCGACAGACCCCACGGGGGCGCCCGGGTCCAGCAAGCGCAAACCGATCCATCCCAGTCCGGTAATTGCGGCGGCATCCAGGGCCAGGCGGCGCAGGGCCGAAGTGCGCAGAACGCGGATGTTGTGCAGGAACTGGAACGCGTGCAGCACCTTGAAATGGAAGGGCACTTCGCACATACGCCAGCCGAGGCGCTTGAGCATCTGAGGCAGAGGCTTGTTCCAGGCTCCCATTCCCATGCAGTACAGCCGCGGCTCACGCGCCAGGGCATCGCGCAGCAGGCGCAGGCCGAGGGAGGCGTAGCGCCGGTCCACGACACCTTCGGAAAGCGGCAGGCGATAGTGCGCCACCGGGGTCTCAAGACCCCCAGCCCAGAAATGCTGGCGGCGCAGAATGTAGCCGCCGCGCACGGCATTGTCCTCGACAGCCAGGAATAGTTCCATGCAAGGCATCCATCCCGGACGCGGAGTTTCGGGAAGCTGCTGCCCGCTGACGGCAATCCGGCGATTGAAGGCGCAAACCGCATCCACCCACTCGTCAGTGTAGGGCGCAACGCGGATCGGGCTGCTCATGCGTGGTCCGTACCATTATCCCATCCCGTATACTCACAATTTGAACGGGAGCAAGACTGCACGTGGCACGCCGGTGCTGTTGGCGGTGCGCGAACTGGGACTGGGCGGCAGTGAGCGCCAGGCGGCCGAAACGGCGCTGGCGCTGGACCGCGCGCATTTCGAGCCGCACGTCGTTTGCTTCCGGAGCGGCGGATTCCGGGCGAGCGAGCTCGCCGAAGCGGGCGTTCCGATTCTCGATCTCGGTCTGCGTTCGCTGATGGCGCCATCGATGCTGGCTTCGGCGGCGCGACTGGGCCGGTACCTGACACAGCATCAGATCCAACTGGTACACGCCTTCGATGTGCCGTCTAATCTGTTCACCGTGCCGGTGGCGCGCTGGAACCGGGTGCCGGCCGTGCTCTCGAGCCAGCGCGCGCATCGCGAGTTGACCACCGGATTGACGCGGCATCTGCTGCGCCTGACCGATCGCATCGTCGATGGCATTGTGGTGAATTCACGGGCCGTGGCTCGAGAACTGGCCGCGGACGACGGCGTCCCCAGATCCATGATCCGGCTGGCATACAACGGCTTGGATACCGGCGTTTTCCGTCGCGATGGCCCGAGAACGCCGCTTCCCTGGTCCGGTGACGAGCCCGTGGTCGGCGTGGTGTGTGCCCTACGGCCGGAAAAGGGATTGACGGTCTTGCTTGACGCCTTCGCCAGGGCGCGAGGGGCGAAGCTGCTGATCGTGGGCAGCGGACCCGTGCTCCCGGAACTGGAGGCCCGTGCGCGGGAACTGGATCTGGGCATCGACTGCCATTTTCAGCCGGCCGCTTCGAACGTGGCGGAGTGGCTCCGAGCAATGGACGTGTTCGTTCTGCCTTCGCTGTCCGAAGCGCTCTCCAATTCACTCCTGGAAGCGATGGGCTGCGGCTGCTGCCCGATCGCTTCCGACGCCGGCGGAAATCCGGAACTCATCACCGACGGGGAGACGGGTCTGCTGTTTCCGGCCGGCGATGCCGAAGCCCTGGCCGCGTGCCTTCGCAGGGTGCTATCCGATGCGGGACTGCGCCTGCGTCTCGCGGCGGCGGCCGGGGAGCGGGCCCGGACGATGTTCGCCCGGGAGATTGCGGCGGCACGGATGGGCGCGATTTACCGGGAGTTCCTCGGCGAAAGCGCGCCTGCGGCGCGGGGCAGGCGAGGAGGCCTATCCCACCAGCACCGAAGCTAGCGCATTCGCGGCCCTGACTCCATCACCCGCTCGAAGCACCTTGCTACCTGGTCCCATGAGAAATTCGAATTGACCATCTCCCACGCGGCCCGAGACACACGGGCGCGCTCTTCCTGGCTCGCCAACAGTTCCAGGCAGCGATCCGCGAAATCGCGCGGCGCATCGCCGATGCGGATGTCCGAGGGAGGGTTTACCGTGAGGCCTTCGGCGCCAACCGTGGTCGATACCACGGGAATCTTCGCCGCCATGGCTTCGTAAATCTTCAGCCGGGTGCCGCCGCCGATGCGCAACGGTACGATCGATACCGCCGAGCCCCATAGATAGGGCCGAATGTCCGGGACGGTCCCGGTCACTTGAATCAGCGGATCCGCAGCAGCCAATTCGCTGATTTTCGGCGGAGGCATGCGTCCCACGATCGCCAGCGTGCAGCCAGGGCATTTTTGCCGGACCAGGGGAAGCACCTCACTCACGAAATACAGCACGCCATCCACATTGGGCAGCCAATCCATCGACCCTACGAAGACCAGGTCCGCGCCGCCGGCCGCCGGCCGAGGCTCCGGCGGCAGGAAGTACTCGATGTTCACGCCGGTCGGAATCTCGGTTACCCGGGTGACCCCGAAAAGCCGCCGCATCGCCTCGGCATCGGTCCGGCTCACCGCGACGATGTGGCCGGCCGCGAGCGACACGCGCCGCTCGTATTCGAACATGCGATCGGCCTGCATCTGGAAATACCAGCGGCGCAGCGGATCGCCTGCGTGCTCCACGTGGCGGCGCCAGATCATGGTCTCCACGTTGTGCTGGAAGAAGATGGAATGCGGGAGGTCCGGGAAATAGGCCGTGGGAGCCAGGTGATCGACCACCGCGCAATCGAAACCCTCTTTGCGGATCAGGCCTTCCAGAAACGCTCTCATTCGGGGCGGATGAAAGCGCTCCACCGCGACCGGCACCGGCGAAAGCAGCCCTTTCACCAGTTCGCTCCAGAAGAGCGGCGAGCTTTTGGAACGAACGCGATGCTGCACCGGATATGCGCGGAACGAATACTCGGCGGCACGCGCGGGGCCTTCGGGTTCGGAGGTTTTCTCGATCGCAACGTAGTGGATCTCGTGGCGGCGGTGCAGGTGGCGCAGCATCTCCAGGGTGCGGATCTGTCCGCCCTTGGTGGTCGGGTGCATGAAGTTGCTGTTGACCCAGAGGGTCTTCATACGGCGGAGCGCGCCACCGCGGACAGGAGCCCATCCCAATGGCGGTCGCGCCTGCCCGTGAGGAACAGGTCGCCCCACAACTGAAGATTCAGCAGGCGCCAGATGCGGTCGGTGGCGTCTTCCTGCCCCGAGACCTGCCGCTCCAGGAGCGAATCCATGGCGGCGGAATCGACGTAGGGAGCGAGCAGGCCGTCTTTCGCACGCAGAATGTCGAAGAGGTGGCGCGCCCGCGGATCCAGGAGCCACTGCCGGAGCGGCGTCGGGAATCCCATTTTCTTGCGGTAAATGATGTCGTGGGGGACCAGGCCTTCGATGGCCTTCTTCACGATGTATTTGCCCTCTCCGTTGCGCAGCTTCAGGTGCTCGGGCACGCGCGTGGAGAATTCTACGAACTCGTGATCCAGGAACGGGACCCGGCTCTCGACGGAAGTGGCCATGCTCATCTGATCCTGTTTCATCAGGAGCTCGACGAGATAGGTCTTCTGATCGGTGAAGAGCAGCCGCGGGAGCGGGGAAGCGTCCGGCCGCGAATCCCAGTAGCGCTGGAAATTCGCGTACGGAGAAGATGCCGCCAGGCGGGGAAAAAGCTGCTGCTGTTCGGCGAGCGAAAACGCCGAGTAGAAGTTGTCGAGGTAGAGCGATTCGAGATGCTCGCCGCGGCCCACGAAGGTGTGCTGCAATTTGCGCCGCAGCGCGGCCGAAAGCAGCGACGTCGTAGCCACCTGCCGGCGGATCGCGCGGCGCAGCGGCGCGGGCACGATCCTGTACCGGCGCAGCCAGCGATCATTCATGGCATAGTGCCGGTAGCGCGCGTAGCCGCCGAACATCTCGTCGCTGCCTTCGCCGGTAAGCACCACCGTGACGTACTCGCGTGCCAGCCGGGAGACGAAATAGAGGCTCACGCTCGAGGGCCACACGATCGGCTCGTCTTCATGCCAGATCAGCCGCGGCAGCGCACTGAAGAAATCGTCCATCGAGACCACGACTTCGTGGTGATCGGTGCCGACGCTATCCGCCACCTGCCGTGCGTAAGACAGCTCGCTGAATTCAGCCTCCCGATATCCCACCGCGAAGGTATTCACCGGTCCGTCGAATCGCCGCTTCATGATGGCTGCGATGGCGCTGGAATCGACGCCGCCCGAGAGAAACATGCCGAGCGGCACGTCGCTCATCAGGCGCATGCATACCGTCTCTTCCAGCCGGCGGCGGCACTCGGCAATCCATTCCGCATCGCCGTGTTCCTCGGGTGCTGCGGGCGGGATTTCCCAGTACTGGCGAATCTCGGGCGCCGGCACAGAACCGGTCAAGTCCAGCGTGAGGTGGTGACCGGGCATGAGCTTGCTAATCCCGGCAAACAGAGTGCGCTCTTCGCTCAAGTATCCGAACGCGAGATACTCGGGAAGCAGCGACTCCTCGAGCCGCGGCGAGATTTCGGGATGCTCCAGCAGCGCTTTGATTTCACTGGCGAACGCAAAGAGCCGGCCGTTCCAGTAGTAGTAAAGCGGCTTCTTGCCCAGGCGGTCGCGGGCAAGGAAGAGGCGCCGCGCGGTCTTGTCCCAGATGGCGAAGGCAAACATGCCGCGGAACCGCGAGACGCAATCCGGGCCGTACTGCTCGTAGGAATGCAGGATCGTCTCGCTATCGGAGCGATTGGTGTAACGATGCCCGAAAGCTTCCAGCCCGGGCCGCAGCGATGCGTGATTGAAGATCTCACCATTGAATACCAGCCAGAGATTGCCGTCCTCGTTGGTCATCGGCTGATGCCCGCCGGCGACGTCGATAATCGCCAGCCGGCGGAAGCCCAGGCTCGCCCAGGGGTCGCGATAATAGCCGAAATCGTCGGGACCGCGATGGCGGATCGAATCCGCCATGCGCTCGATAGTGGACGCGGGCCCGGAAGACGGTTCAACTGTGACGTAACCCGCGATTCCGCACATGGTAAATGAAGCCGGGGCGAGGAGCCTGTTTCTCACTTTAGCATGCGGGACCGCGCGCGCTTTGTGCTGAAATGACGATGTGCGGCTAATTCGGTGGATCCTGCTGGGCCTGCTCTTATATCTAGGTGCGTGGGGTTACCGGATTTACATAAAGAAATATTACTATTGGCTACCCGGGTACCTGAGATGGGCATTGACCCCGGCCGAGAAGCCTCAAGGACCGGTTCATGTTTTTTTCGTTGTCGCCGATCATTTCGAGCCTGGCGAGCAAAAGGACTCATTGGTGCAGCGCTGGCTCAGCGAGTATCCGAACCTGGCCCGGCGTCACCGCGATTCCACCGGACGGCCGGTACAACACACCTGGTTCTATCCCGCCGAGCAGCCCGTGGACCGCAACCTGGAGGCCCTGAAGACGCTGGTCGCGAGCGGCTTGGGCGAAGTCGAACTCCACCTGCACCACGGCCCGGACACCCTCGATTCCGCGCGCCGGCGATATCAGGAGGGAATCGCGTGGTTCCAGCGCTTCGGTTTCCTCAAGGGTACCGACGGAGCCACGCACTTCGCGTTCATCCATGGCGTCTGGGCGCTCGATAACAGCCGGGATAACCGGTATTGCGGAGTCAACCGCGAGTTGCAGCTTCTGCGCGAGCTGGGCTGCTTCGCCGATTTCACGTTTCCGAGTCTCGGGCAGGAATCGCAGCCGGCGATGGTCAACAGCATCTACATGGCCACCGATGATGATCGTCCCAAGTCTTATAACTACGGTGTGCCCTTACAGCTTGGCGTCAAGCCGGCAGGAGATCTGATGATCTTCGAAGGCCCGCTGGTGATCGCGCCGGCTTTCGATCCGAAGCGGCTGTTCGCGGAGGTCGATGACGGCGACGTTCACCCAGCGGTGCCTTCCGGCGCGAGGCGCGTGGATTACTGGGTGCGTTCGCGGATTCATGTGAGAGGGCGCCCGGACTGGCAGTTCATCAAGGTGCACTGCCACAGCGCCCAGGACGCTGCCAACGCGGCGGAATCGCTGGGGCCCAACTTCGAAGCCGCCCTTGCGCATTTCGAGACAGCCTACAATGACGGAGTTCATTACGTGCTCCACTTCGTGACCGCGCGCGAAGCCTACAATCTCGCGCGGGCTGCGGCCGACGGCAGGAGCGGCGATCCGCGCCGCTATTACGACTACCTGATTCCGCCCTATCAGGCGGACGGAGCGCGCCCATGAAACACATCCTGCGGACGGCATTTCACGCATCCGGCGGCCTGAAGGCCGCCCGCTGGATCAAACGCAAGCGGCTGCGCATCCTGATGTATCATCGCTTTCACGACCGCGAGGCCATTGCGCGCCAGTGCGCGCATATTCGCGAGAACTACACGCCGGTATCCCTGATGCAGACCGCAGATTGGCTGCTCGGCGGCGGCGGATGGCCGGACAACGCGCTGGCTGTGACCGTCGACGACGGCTATCGCGATTTCTATCGGGTCGCGTGGCCGGTGTTCCGGGAATTCGGGATTCCGGCAACCGTCTACCTGGTCACCGATTTCCTCGACGGACGCGAATGGTTGTGGGTAGACCGAGTGCGCTGGATGTACCTGCATTCGCCGCGGCAAAAAGGAAAGCGCGAGGAGCGGCTGGAAAATGCCTTCCCGGCTATCGAAGCCGCCAAGCGCATGTCCAACCAGGAGCGCCTCGCCTGGCTCGATCAGCTACCGGACGAACTTGGCGTTCAAGCACCGGACGAGGTTCCCGCCGAATACGAGCCGATGCGCTGGGAGGAGGTTCGCGAGGCGGCGGAAGGCGGCATCGAATTCGGCGCGCATACGCGGTCCCACCCGATTCTTGCGATGCTGGCGGGAGAGCGGGAACTCACCGACGAAATCGCGGGATCGAAACGGCGTATCGAGGAGCAGATCGGCCGCCCGGTGGCTCACTTCTGCTATCCCAACGGGTCGCTCAGCGACATTACGGCCGCCGCGGTGCAGGTGACTCGCGCGGCCGGGTTCCGGACAGCAGTCACCACGGAGCCGGGGCTGATCTCCGGCTCGGCGGACGTGATGCGGCTGCGGCGCATCGGCGTCGGTCCGGACTACGACGCCCACTATTTCGCCGAATGCGCGGCGGGAATGCACTTATAAATCTCCAGTAACTGCGCGGTATTCTTCTTCAGGTTGAATTTCTCGCCGCAAGCCTGGCGTCCGGCGGCGCCCATTCGGCGCCGCAACTCCGGATCGCGCAGCAGTTCCAGGATGCGCGCTGCCATGGTCTTCACGTCGCGGCGCTCCACGACGAACCCGGTGATGCCGTCCTGGATGATCTCCGGAATTCCCCCGACACGGGTGCCCACCAATGGCTTGCCGCAGGCCATCGCCTCCGCGTTCACGTAGCCGAATACCTCCTCCCAGCGCGAGAACAGGCAGACCACGTCACTGGCTGCGAAGAGGCCCTCCGCCAGCGGGTCGACCACCGGTCCCGTCAGGGTCAACTGCGATTCGATCCCCAATTCGCGCGCGAGCTTTTCCAGGGTTGGCTGGTGCGTCCCGTCGCCGGCGAGCACGAAGTGCGCCCGGGGCTCGACGGCCACAACCTGGCGGGCGGCGGAGAGAAAATCGTCCACGCCCTTCTCCGGTATCAGCCAGCTTACCTGCGTCACCACCAGCCGGTCCGCGGGAATGCCGAATCGCTTCCGGAATGCCTGCGCATTACCGGCGGCGGACGCGGCGCGCTCCAGGTCAACGGCGTTGTAAACCACGTGGAAGCGTCGCTCGGGGATCAGGTCTCGCGCCGTAAAGGTGCGGAAACCGTATTGGCTTACGCAGACGATACCGGTCAGCGGCGCGTGGATCACCCGCATGGCGAGGCGCTTGGCCAGGGGCGCACGTTGCACGACAAATCCTTCGGTCTGGGAGCTATGGTCGGTGAAATAGATCTGCCCGACTCCCGAGAGTTTCGCCATCCACGAGTAGGGATTGAGGAAGCTCGTGAAGTGCAGGTGCAGGATGCGCGGCCGATACTGTCTGATCACGCGCCAGACTCCGCGGGCGGCGGTCCGGCTGGTGCTGGGGGTATCTTCCACCACATCGAGTGTGACGTTCGGTCCCTGAAGGAACCGCCGTACCATCTCGGGAGGGGCCGAAAGAAAGCACAGCACGCTGTTCCACCCGCGCGCGGCTAGCTGGTCCGAGAGTTCGCGCGCGTACATCTCCCCGCTGCTGATTCGCAGCGGGTGGAAACCGAAAATGGAGACGACGGTGTCGCGGTTGCGGGACAAGCGGGCGCGTCCGTCAGGTGGAAATGGTTGTCAGGCCGAGATTCTCTTTTTCGGCGGGCGTGCAGCGCCGCTCCAGGCAACAGCCGCCGCGCCACCAGGCCGGGCGGTTGCGCCAGATCTCGCGGATAGGGGTGCTCTTGATGTTGCCGACCGGAGGCATGCTGTAGCAGGCCAGCACGTCGCCGTTGGGCTGCACCTGGATATTGGTCGATGCGGAGCATACCGGCCGGTGCAGGTGCGCCGTGTGCGACTGGATGGCGACCCGCATAGCGTCGGGATCGCGGAAGTAGGGGATCATCGCCTCGAGTTGCTGATTGCTGTTGCGGATCGGCAGGCCCTGGCGTTTGAGGGCAATCAGGCCGCGGACCGCTTCGGCGGCCTTTTTGGGATCGTCCGGCCAGTTCGCGCTGGTCCGGAACCAGAGGGGATCTTCGGGCGTGTTGTAATTCTGCTCGACCGCCTGGTAAAAGACCTCCATCCGGTTGTCGGCGGCGTAACGGGCGACGTTGGCCACGTCATGCACGTTCTGGCGCATGATCACAGTCTTAAGACGGATGGCGAATTTCAGGCGCTTTTCGGAACGAACCCGGCGCAGCGTATCAAGAGTGCGCGTGGTCGTCTGGAAGAATTCTTTCTGACCGCGGATCAGCGTGTGTGTCTCGCCGATGCCGTCCAGCGAGACCGTCACGCGCCCAGGATTGGCCAGGGCAATTCTTTCGATGCGCGTTTGATCTGGCCAATACCCGTGGGTGAGGATCTCGGCGTAGAGTCCGATGGCCGAAGCGTGTGCCAGCACGTCCGGCGTGTCCCGGTTTATCAAGGCCTCGCCGCCGCTGAAAAACACCGGAACCGGTCCCAGCCAGGAGCGCAGGTCGGAAAGGACCGTTTTGTACTGCTCGGGAGTCGGCGAATCGTCCTTGCCTTTGTTCTTCCAGATGTCGCAGTGCACGCAGCGAGCGTTGCACAGGTTGGTCATCATGAAGCCGATATCGGTCGGACGGCAGTAATCCGCAAATCGGCCGCCGGCGAAAGTGCGTAACCGATAGTTAATCCCGAGGTAGGCGCGGCGATACAATTCCATTGCCGTTCCTCCAGGGTAAGCTCTGCGCGAGGGCGATTTCAACCGCGCGAGGCCGGCTTTCGGTCAATAGCGTACTACTACGTCAGATAAGGGTAGGCGGGATTCACATGGTATGCCAAGTCGCTCTCCAGAAAGCTAACGTTAATGTCAGGGGAGGGCGGCAGGAGCATTTTCGGGTCGAGGGCAAAGATCGGCTCGCTGTGGTGTACTCTGAATCCCGCGGCCGCAGCAGCCTCGACCGCCAGCGGGATCGACGCGGCGGCAACGATCTCGTAAGCCTCGGGGTCTTCCATGGCTGCGTGCAAGGCGAGCGAATAAGCGGCGGTCCAATCGTCCACCAGGTTGGAATCAAGCCACAAATCGGCAATTCTCGCCTGGCCTCCTGCGCGGCTGACGACGAACCATCCGCGGAGATCGCCCTTGTGCCGCACCAGTGCCGCGGAATATTTTGCACCGGGACAGGCGATCAGGTAGTTCATCAGCCCGGGAGTGCGGCGGGTGCTCGGAAAGGGCGAGTTGACCCGCGCTTCGAACAGCGGCTGGCAGGACATGTCGAAGGAGGCCGTGGGATGCGCCGACCAGTCCGGCGGGAACAACGGGAGGCTGGCGCGGCTCCAGAGCGTGTTGCGCATCAGGCGCGCGGGAGCCTTCCAGCCCCGCGGGAAGGGATCGGTCCGGAATTGACGCCAAGGCTGCGCCACGCGCGCGAGGAAGTGCAATTCTCCCGCGCGTCGATACCCGAGCTTCGGCAGAATATCCATAGTATCCGGAGAGCCGCCCACGGCCAGCAGGACATCGAAGCTCCTGGCCAGAACACGCAAAAGCGACACGCCGGCGCCGGCAGAGGAGCGGGCTGCCGCCCAGTCGATCAGGTAGCTGGCGTGAACATCGCCGGCGGGCAGGCTGTACGTTACCGGGCAAAGCCCCGCATGCGCCGTGATCCCTCCCGCCGCGTCCTTCCATACGTAGCTGCGCGGACCCGAAAAATCGGGGCGCGCGCCGTCGTATTTCCATCGCAGAAGACCGGGGCTGACGAAGGGAGCTTCCGTTGGAAGCTGAAAGGCGGCGAGCAGAAACTGAATCAGGCTCCGGCGCGACGCGGGGTCCGATAGACACGGTTGGGCGGGCATGGCAACTCAAGGCCCGATTCGCGTAAAGCGCAGCCGGATCACGCCCAGGAATGCTTCGAAAATGATCCCAGGATGGATCTTGGAGCGGCCCAGGTTGCGCTCGTAGAAAATTATGGGAATTTCGGCGATGCGAAACCGGCCGAGCTTCCAGGTTCGGTAAGTGGTCTCCACCTGAAAGAGATAGCCCATGGAGAAGATGCGCTCAAAAGGCAGCGCCTCCAGTGCCGCGCGTCGCCAGCACTTGAACCCGCCGGTGAGGTCGGAGAACGGCATCCCCGTAATCAGCCGCACATAGATGCTGGCGAACTTACTCAGCAAGAGCCGCTTGAAATCCCAGTTGACTACGTTGACCCCGGTTACGTAGCGTGAGCCGATGACGAGGTCGGCATTCGCGGCAGCTTTGAGGAATTCGGGAATGTATCCCGGGTCGTGCGAAAAGTCGCAGTCCATCTGGAGGATGAAGTCGTAATTGAAATTCTTCAAGACGTGCTGAAAGGCGGCTACGTAGGCCCGTCCGAGCCCTTCTTTGCGCGCGCGGTGGTGCACAAACACTTCGCCCGCGTAGCGTTGGCTCAACTCATCGGCGATCTGCCCTGTGCCGTCCGGGGAGTTGTCGTCGACGATCAGGACGTGGACCGCGCCCGAAGCTTTGCGAATCGCTTCGACAAGCTGGCCGATATTTTCGCGCTCGTTATAAGTGGGTACGACGACGATCGCACTCATTACGCCTGCAAGGTCTTACGATAGCACGGAGGTCTGCGGCTTCCACGGTATGCTGAAGGTTGTCTTTGGATAGGCGTATCCGGATCGGTTTGTGCCTGCTTGCGTTCCTTGCGTGCGCGCTCGCCATGGCGCAACGCGTCGCTCCATATGTGGACGAGGCCATGCTTTTCAGCCCCGCGCGCAACCTGATCGTGCACGGACACATGGGTTCGTCGATCATCGACGTCACATCGGAGCTGCGCGAGGGTATGTCGCTGCGCGGCATCGACCGCTATACCTTCCAGATCATGCCATTCAGCTTCCTGGCGCAGGCGGCATGGTATCGCGCAGCCGGCATGGGACTGTTTCAGCTCCGCATGCTGTCCGCACTGTTCGGGATTTTGGGGCTGTTGGCCTGGTACACGATTTTCTCGAGGCTAGGCCAGAACAGCGCCGCGGCGCTTCTGGCGCTAGTCTTCATTTCCACGGACTTCGTGTTCGTGCTGGCCGGGGCCTTCGGCCGCAACGACATGATCGCGGCTTCGCTCGCGGCGGCCGGAATCGGGAGCTATGTGTACTGGCGGGAGAAGCGGTTCCTGCGCGCCGTCTTCATGAGCCAATGCTTCGTGGCCGCGAGCATCTTCACTCATCCTGCCGGCTTGCTGGGACTGAGCGCCATAGTGATTGTGGCCCTCTCGCTGGACCGCGGGCGCATCGGAATCAAGGCCCTGCTCGTGGCGCCCGTGCCATACATTGTGGCGGCCACCGCCTGGGGCCTCTACATTCTTCAGGCGCCCGATATCTTTGCCGAACAACTGCGCACCAATGCCGCAAATCGCTTCGGAGGGTTCTCCGCGCCTTTCCAGGCGTTCTGGCTGGAGATCCGCATGCGGTATCTCGCCGAATTCGGCTTGAGGGACGGGGACGGCGGGGCTGCCCGGCTCAAGCTGATCCTGCTGGTCCTCTACTTCGCCGGTCCGCTGCTGGTCGTGCTGACCCCGGCCCTTCGCCAGCGGCGGCCCGTCCGGGCGCTTCTCTGGATCGCGGCAGCCGACTTCCTGATCTTCGCCATTACCGAGGGCACCAAGCAGGGATACTACCTGGTACACGTGCTTCCGCTCATGGAAGGCCTGCTGGCGCTGTGGATTGCCGAAACCTGGACCGCACGCCGCCGGCTCCGGCCCGTGCTGGCCGGGGTCGCCCTGGTTTTCGTCGGGATGAACCTGCTGCGCATCGGCGGCATCTGGCACAAGGACCGGCTGCACAACGAGTACGGCGAGGCCATCGCGTACCTCAAGGGAAATACGGCGCCGTCGCAGCGAATTGTCGGCTCCTGCGAACTGGCTTTCGGCCTCGGCTTCGACGCCAATCTGGTTGACGATCACCGCCTGGGATATTTCAGCCACAAACAGCCCGATGTGGTGGTGGTGAACGACCGGTATCGCGAGCTGTTCGCGCGTATGAAGGTCTACAAACCGGAGGTTGCCGCGTACGTGGAAGAACTCCTGCGCAGCCGTTTTACGAGGCGCTACGATCGCAACGGTTGGCAGGTTTACGTGCGCACGCCCTGAGTATGCGCAATTCGTGACTCTTAGTGCGGCACCCTCTATAATCGGAGATTGACCGGGATCGAGGTTCGTTGGTGAAGTTATCCATCGTCATGCCGGCGCGAAACGAGGAGGGCTGTATCGCCGATACGGTCGCGCAGTTCGTCGCCGCACTCAAGCAGGCGGTGATTCCTTTCGAGATCGTGGTAGTCGACGACGGCAGTACGGACGGCACGGCGGAGATCGTGCGCAGCCTGGGCAGGCTACACTCCGAAGTCCGGCTGGTCGCGAATACCGGCCGTCACGGCTTCGGCTTGGCGGTCCGCAAAGGTCTGGAAAATATCACCGGAGACGCCATATCCATCGTCATGGCCGATGCCAGCGACAGCCCGCGCGACCTGGTTCGGTACTATCGCAAGCTGCTCGAAGGCTTCGACTGTGTGTTCGGATCGCGCTTTATGGCCGGAGGCGGAACCGTCGACTACCCGCCGCACAAACTCCTCATTAACCGCTTGGCCAACTGGTTCATCAAAGTCCTGTTTCGCCTGCCCTACAACGATGTAACCAATGCGTTCAAGTGTTATCGCCGGGAAGTGGTGGAGGGAATGGCGCCGTTGATCTCACCGCATTTCAACCTGACGGTAGAGATGCCGCTCAAAGCCATCATCCGCGGCTACTCGTTCGCCATCATCCCGATCACCTGGACGAATCGCCAGACCGGCGTCTCGAAACTGAAGCTGAAGGAAATGGGCAGCCGCTATTTGTTCATCGTGCTCTATCTCTGGCTGGAGAAGCATCTCTCTCGCGGCG
This sequence comes from Candidatus Acidiferrales bacterium, assembly GCA_035499435.1. GTDB lineage: Bacteria > Acidobacteriota > Terriglobia > Bryobacterales > Bryobacteraceae > Solibacter. The sequence goes on from DATJYW010000149.1 coordinate 31,347, forward strand.
ATTACCGCCGGGCGCAGGAAGCCACCGCACAACAAGGAGCACGTCCGACTCATGCATAGCTGCATCTGGATCACCGGCGGGGCCGGATTTGTCGGCTCCAGCCTGGCGATTTTTCTCAAGGGATTGTGGCCCGGTACGGACGTGGTGGTTCTGGACAATCTTCGGCGCCGGGGGTCGGAACTCAACCCGGCTCGGCTCCAAGCGGCCGGCATCGAGTTCGTTCGCGCCGACATTCGGTGCATGGAAGACCTCACCAGCGTCTC